>CAYVED010000029.1:0-28015 GCA_964449975.1 uncultured Muribaculaceae bacterium | reverse complement strand
TTTATACAGGAAATAAAGGAGAGATATGATAAAGAAAAACTCCAGACTTCATATATAAACCTGCAGAAAGAGAATAAATATATGAAAGCGATCTATTTTCTTATTATAGTTCTGGTAGTTGTCTCCGGCCTGCTGATTATAATCAGACAGAGGGCCAAACGGAAAATATTGCAGGAAAGATATGAAAGGGATCTTAACGAAGCCAACAATTATATGGAAGCCATGAAGGAGAATTTCTCGCAACTGAATGATAAATACAAAACGCTTAAATCCGAAAGCGGAAAAAATGACGATCAGACCGTGCGCTTCCTGAAATCATTCGAGCAACGTATTACACAAATGAAAAATATTATGGACATAGCTTATACATCGGAGAGCAAGCCTATACATTTCTATAATAAATTCAAAGAGTATATAAACACCGGAGCAAAAACGGATGACGCTTTCGAGGATCTGCAATATGTGGTAAACGCAAAATATTACGGGATCATAGATTATCTGAAAGAAGAATATCCCGTCCTTTCCAAAACCGATCTGGATCTTTGCAGCATGCTCTGTTTCGGATTCTCCCCCAATGCTATAAGACTTATCTACGGACATACTAATCTGGAAAGCATTTTTCAGAAAAGGAAAAAGCTCAGGGAAAAGATGAATATACCTACCAGCATTCAACTGGAAACTTTTATAAAAAAACTCAAGGGAGAGTTGCAAGAGAGGCACACCCTTTAGATGTTATAATATTATGAATATGTAAAATGCTTATTTACAGAAGTTAAAAATATATAGTATCATGTTTAAAATTCAGTTGTTCATATATATAATTTTAACTTTGCATCAAACTCCCTAACCAAGGGATATAATAAAATTAACCTTTATTTTAACCTTTATTAATATGAAAAAAGCCATTAAAACATTCGTCCTGCTGCTTTGTTTCGGCATAATGTCCGGAAACGGTTCTTTTGCAGGAATTATACCTCCGTTCGATGAAGAGATAGCCGTAAAAGATGCTGGAGCCGGGATAGACCCTGAGCAAGAGCGTTCCCTTTTGCCTACATGCCAGGCATACAAAGGAGGCAACCAGATAGAGGTTGTATTTAATAAATTCATCGGGCAGGCTACGGTGCTTATACTTACCCAGGCCGGAACGGTTGCAGGCACGGCATCCGCCGATACCGAATTCGAAAATGCCGTATATCTCCAGTCTCCTGCGTCGCAAGGAACCTACCGTTTATACATAACGGGTTCCAACGGCTATCAGGGAGAAGGAGAATTTACAGTACAATAGATAAACTCCGGGAATCCGTTTCCGGAAAACCGAAATCTGTTTATAAATAAATTAGCATAATGATTCTTTATCAACCGTTCGGAAAATGAAGAAGGGGAAAAATAAAAAATATATTTAAGTTAGGAGTCGTCACTATTTTGAGGAAACCCCAAGTCATTATAAAATAAAAACAGATTTTAAGAGAACCTGCCCGACTGACCGGTGCAGGTTCTTTGTTTTCAGCTATGTACCGGTAGGCCCGGTGCAGTTTCCGTTACATCTGCATGCCTCCGCACACCGATATAACCTGTCCTGTAACATATCCGGACATATCGCTGGCAAGGAATACGCAAACATCGGCAATATCCTCCGGAGTACCGCCGCGGCGGAGCGGAATTTTAGAGGCCCACTCCTGTTTTACTTCGTCAGGAAGTTTGGCGGTCATTTCCGTAAGAATAAATCCGGGAGCAACGGCGTTGGCCCTTACCCCGCGCGAACCCAGTTCCTGGGCGATTGATTTTGCAAGTCCGATCATTCCGGCTTTTGAAGCAGAATAATTACACTGTCCGGCATTACCGTGAACGCCTACAACGGAACTCATATTTATTATTGAGCCGTTTTTCTGACGCATCATAACGGGAGTTACCGCATGTACGAAGTTAAATGCGGATTTAAGATTTACGTTTATTACGGCATCCCATTGTGCCTCGGACATACGCATCATAAGCCCGTCTTTGGTAATTCCGGCATTATTTACGAGAATATCGAGACGTCCGAACTCTTTGACAACCTGCTCTACAACGGCGTGGGCCTCTACGAAATCCGCTGCATTAGAAGATATTGCCAAAGCTTTTACGCCGAATGCTTCTATCTCTTTTTTAGTGTTTTCTCCGTTCTCGTCAATTACGAGATCGGTAAAGGCCACGTTAGCCCCGTGTCGGGCATATTTAAGAGCTATAGCTTTACCGATACCTCTTGCGGCTCCGGTCACAAGAGCGACTTTTCCTTCTAAAAGTTTCATACGCTTATAATTATTAATTAAAATTTAATCAATCAGTTCGGCCAGTAAATCATATTCTCCGGCCCCGATTATTTTTACTTTTACAAATGTTCCTATCAATTTTTCAGGCTCCGATTCGGGAGGGGTTATAAGAATTTCCCCATCCACCTCAGGACTCTCTTTCCGGCTTCGCGCTACAAGCACTCCGTCGGTGAAACTATCAACTATCACCTGCTCTACATTTCCTATACGGGCTTCGTTTATCTCCAACGAGATACGGCTCTGAAGCTCCATAAGCTCTCCGTAACGCTTCTGTTTGGTACTTTCGCGCACGGTATCTTTAAAGTTTTCCGCACCGTAAGTACCTTCTTCTTCCGAATAGGTAAACGCACCGAGCCTTTCGAACCTGTTTTTTTCAACAAAGGCCAATAGTTTTTCAAATTCCTTTCTGTCCTCTCCCGGATGCCCTACTATCATTGTAGTACGCAGAACGATCCCCGGAACTTTCTCCCTTATGGTGTCTATTATTTTCTGAGTTTCCGGAGCGTCTATAGAGCGCCGCATCGATTCCAGCACTTTTGTGGAACCGTGCTGTAAAGGAATATCCAGATAACGGCAGATTTTAGGGTTGGAGACCATGACATCCAGTACGTCTTCAGGAAATTGTGCCGGATAAGAATAATGCACTCTTATCCACTCTATACCCTCAATTCCGCATAGCTTTCCGAGAAGTTCTCCTAAAGCCCTGCGCTTATAAAGGTCAAGACCGTAATAGGTAGTATCCTGGGCAATTATAATAAGTTCTTTTACGCCTTCACAAGCAAGATTACGCGCCTCTTCTAGCAGATCATCCATAGGAACGGAAATATGTCTGCCGCGTATAAGCGGAATTGAACAGTAGGAACACGTTCTGTCACACCCTTCGGAAATTTTAAGATAGGCATAATGTCCGGGAGTCGTAAGATATCTTTTCAATATCTGCGAATCGTCTTTTATTATCCCTACCGCTTCAATTACGGAATCCGTATCGAACGCTCCGAAAAATGCATCCACTTCCGGAATCTCTTTGACAAGATCATACCTGTACCTTTGCGAAAGACACCCGAAAACCAGTATATGCCTTACATATCCCCTGTTTTTCGCATCCACGGCGGCAAAAATCGCATTTATAGACTCCTCTTTGGCATCCTTGATAAAGCCGCAGGTATTTATGATAACGGTATCGATTTTAACGGCTCCGGGGGCAGCCGGATCAAAATCTTCGGGCAATATCTCGATACCCGCATTTGCTATCTGCCGGAGCAGGTGTTCGGAATCGACCCTGTTCTTTGAACATCCCAGGCTTACAAGCCGTATCCTCCTGGGTCTGCAATATGAGAATCCGGAAGTCATCGGGCAGGCTACTCCGTTTGATCGGCTTCAGCCTGTTTCTCTTCTTTTTCAAAATCCAGGGAAGCGTAAGCTTTGAGGATATTATACCATTCCACTACTTTTTTCATGTGGGAAGCGTAAAACCTCTCCCTGTCGTAATCCGGAAGAACCTGTTCAAAAAATGCTTTAAGAATCTTCACATCGCTCTTACCGGATGGAGCCTCTTTATCTTCCAGGTAAGCGTGCATCTTCTCAAAAACATCCTGCAATTTAATCTCATCCACGGCCGTAAATATGGAAATATCGGACAGCGAGGTCATTCTCGCATTTAATCCGAAACATGTTCTTTTCTTTGTTATCAAAGACTCCACTATAGCCCCGGCATTAGCCTGCGAAAGATACATGAATAATCCGGGTTGTCCGCTTACCGACAATACTTTTCTTAAATCTGTCTTCATAAGTAATTCTTTTATTTTTAATTAAATCCTCTCTCTTTTTTGATTGTCTCATAGGCCCGCACAATCGCCTTGAATTTCTCTTCCGCAGCCTTTTTCACATCCGCCCCAAGAGCTTCTACCCTGTCGGGATGATGTTTGAGAGCCAGTTTCTTATAAGCCTTTTTAACTTCATCATCCGTCGCTGCCGGCTTTATCTCAAGCACTTTATATGCCGAGTCCAAATTATTTTCAAACATTGCCAGGATTGAATCGCACTCCACCGCCGGAATACCCAGATAAGAAGCAATATTCTTTATTGCCGAAATCTCGCTGCCGCTCACATGACCGTCGGCCCCGGCTATCCCCACAAGAAAATGGAGCAGTTGCAATCTTTGCGAAGGCTCCATATAGAGTTTAATCTGGGCGCAGACCTCCGGCAAATCTATATCTTTATCCAGAAGTCCTTTCAGGATTTTAAGAGCGTCGGCAGTAGCCCGTTCCCCGAAATTACGGGATATAAACTGCTTAACAAAATCCAGCTCGGAACGCATCACCTTTCCGTCCGCTTTCATTACGGCCGCGGCCAGCACCAGTAAAGAGACAAGAAAACTATTCCGCTGTTCATTCGCAGAGTAACTGCCGCTATCTCCAAAAGACCCGCCGTAAGTTCTGCCCCGGTAATTTCCGCCTTCCCCCTGCTCTCTTTCAAACGCAGATCCGAGTAAATATCCTATCAATCCTCCTATCGGGCCTCCCAAAGCCCATCCCAACGCTCCGGTAATCCATCTTCCTATTCCCATATAAATAAATATTATTCAGTTATTTTAAATTAGCCATAGCTTCCGCCACTGCAATAACCTGCGGCAACAAAACTTTTTTACAATCCGCAAAGATAATAAAATCCGCCATTGCTTCCCTTGCCTTATCGTCCCACTGCGAAGATATACGCGACAAAATCATCTCCCGTGTCTGTCCGTCACGCCTCATAACCCGTTCTATACGCATATCCAGCGGAGCCGAAACCACCAGCACCTTGTCGGCAATACTTCTTACGACAGGTTTTTCCAGTATTATCGCAGATTCGAATACGACAAAAGGGGGCTTGATAATACCGCTCCCGGTCTCTATATTACTTTTCCAACATTCGAAATCTTTTACCACGGCCGGATGCACTATCCGCTCTACCTGTTCCAGCAACTCCCTGTCATTAAATATCCTGGAGGCCACTACCCCTCTTTGCAACACTCCGTCCCGTACAATATCCCTGCCAAGCAACTCCACCATCCGGCCAAGAATGGAAGGATCGGTATCATAAAGCAGTTTGGCTTTAATATCCGATTCATAAACAGGAAAACCCATGCCGGAAAATATTCTTGAAACGTAACTCTTTCCGCTACCTATTCCGCCGGTACACGCCAGAACCTTCATAAGCAATCTATAATTAATTTACAATACACTCAACAAAATGCGGCTCGATATTAACGGAATAGATATTCCTGGGACTTCGCAGCAATACCGGTTTAACAATATTACCATTATCTTCAATATGATTATAATCAACAGCCACAAAGAAATCAGAGTTACGCACAGTCGTTTCGTTAAAAAGAGACCTGTACTTTATCCTTACCTCCTGCGGAATAATAACGACATTCTTGCCTGCAGGAAAATTTATCAGGCCAACCTTTATGTTTGCGGTATTTTCAACATAACGTCCTATATCCTGAGAATAATAAACATCCTTAACCGAAAACCTTATTCCTTTTATAGTGGCAACAGGTATAATCCCGCTTACAGGTTCATCCAGTTCTTCCCCCCTTATGCGCTCCGTAAAAACGGAGTCTATTTTTTCAAGCAATGAACTCCTGCCGTAGATAAGTAGGGAGTCCGGTTTCAGTACGACATGCGTAAAAGGCATGTATTGAGCTTTATACCTGAAAGAGTTCCGGGCGATAACCGGAACCTTTTTATAAGATTGTCCGGGGAAATTAAAATAAAGCGTATCCGTAGCCAGGTTCTCCACCTGGAAATCACCGCCAAGGGATTCATCTATCTTTGTTTTAATATCCGCGCTTATCATATAGAACATATCGGGAGAATTTTCTGCCTTACGCAACTGCTTAGGCTCCACATGTATATCCAGCACCTGCGCATCATCGCCCTCATACATGCGCTGCAATATATAGAACCCCGACGACTTCCCACGTACAACAAGCAGGTTATCGGCAAAAGCACTCTGTACCCTTCCCTCCAGCGGACAATGAAGATTAATCCTGTATTTGATATATGCAGAATAATTTTGCGAAAGTTTCTGGATACTCCACATAAAAAAAGCCAGAAAGAGGGAAAAGACAAGAATCATCCAATCTCTCCCTCCTCCCTTAAATAATTTCCCGAATACTCCTCCGCCAGACATTATTATTTGGCGGGAATATCGGAAATATCTTTAACGACAGAACTTTTATCGACTCTCAACTTAACGTTATTATCGACCTCTACTACGAGATATTTATCCTTAACATCGCTGATAACACCGTAAATACCTCCTACGGTAACAATTTTGTCTCCCTTCTGCAAAGAATTACGGAACTTCACAAGTTCTTTCTGTTTCTTTTGCTGAGGACGTATCATAAAGAAATACATCACAACAAAAATCAAAACCATCATTACAAGGAAAGTCCAGTTTCCTCCTGCCTGCTCAGGCTGTGCCTGTAAAAACACCAACATATTATTCATAACTCTTTATTTTTAATTATTAATTCTATCCTCCGTAACTACCCTAAAAGTCCCCTGCCACTCTTTACAATCTTTCCGTCCTTTAACATCTGCTGCAATATCTTATCCAGCAGACCATTAACAAATATCTTACTATTTGGAGTACTGTAATATTTCGAAATATCCACAAACTCGTTTATGGTAACTTTCACGGGGATCGACTGAAATGAAACAGCTTCCGCAATCCCCATTACTATGAGGGTAAGATCAGTGGCAACCAGTCTTTCAAGATCCCAATTAGGTACATAACCCGATATTATCTCCGTATATTCATCATAATTAACCAACGATCCGGTTAAAAGTTTCAAAGCATATTCCCTGTCGTCGTCTTTAAGAAAAATTCCGGGTAATATAACCTTTCCGTTTTTAGCGAACGACCCCATATTTTTCAGAATAACATTTATCACATACGCGAGATCATCCATCCAGTAAAGGTTACTATCTTCAAGTATATCTTCCAGAGTCTCATTATCTTCAAATTCCTCTTCGTATATCTTTCTGAACAACTCCGCATCCTCTTTCACAGAAAATTCCTCCGAATTCATATATTCCCTGAAATATTCCTTTGAGATAATTGACGCATATAGTTTTTTCACAAAATTATCATAATCCGCCCAGTTCAGCCCCTTCGATCCGCATAATTTAAGGAATTTAACATCATTATCTATTAATTGTATAAATTTATTTTCAACAAATTTACAATTAGGGTTAGCCTCTTCCGGCGTAGGATGGAACTTTTTTAAACCCGCCTCTATTTTTGCCTCCGCAACTTTCCTCAGGGCTACAGGAAGGAGAAGCATGAAACAATACAGATCCAGCGTCTTTTCACACGAAGCAACCAGCTCTCTTTCAGCCGCCTGAAGCGAATCGTATCCCGCCGCAGCCCTGCTGAACAATACCTTAAAAACCTTTACCCTAATTAATCTTCTGCTCAACATAAACAATTAAAATTTAAAATATTTTGCAAATATAGGCTATTAGGCTCAAAAAAAATTTTATCTTTGTAAAACTTTTTAAAATTAATTAAAGAAAAATTATGTACTTCGAAGATTTTGATAATGCGGGAGCGCAAGAGCGTAATGGTGACGATGTATTTTCCAAGCCAGTAAGAGCAGGTAAAAGAACCTACTTTTTTGATGTAAAAGCAACCAAAAGTAATGATTATTACCTTACCATTACAGAAAGTAAAAGGAGAATGGAAAAAGATGGCAGGTTTGTTTACGACAAGCACAAAATTTTCCTTTATAAAGAGGACTTTGAAAAGTTCACCGAGGGCCTCGAAGAAGTTATTAAATTTATCAAAGAAAAATGTCCCGTAGCCGAAAGGACATACACGGAGAATCCGGAAAAGACAAGTAATTTTTCAGATGTAGATTTCGATCAATTATAAAAAATATAATTAAAACGACCCTGAACCGTCCCACAAAGCCATAAAAGCGGAGCGGGACGTTTTTATTGACGGAATATGGAATATGGAAACCTTACAAATCACAGCAAAAGAGAAAGATACGCTCTATAAAGAACTTCTGCCGCAAATAGAATCAATAATTTCGGGGGAAACGGATATTATCGCCAATATGGCAAATCTCTGCGCAATCCTCAAGGAAGCTTTCGATTTCTGGTGGGTAGGTTTTTATATTGTAAAAGAGAAAGAACTCGTACTAGGTCCGTTCCAGGGGCCTCTGGCATGTACCAGAATAAAATACGGCAAAGGAGTATGCGGTACGGCCTGGAAAGAAAAAAAGACGATAGTAGTTCCGGATGTGGAAAAATTCCCGGGACATATAGCATGCAGCAGTCTCTCCCGCTCTGAAATAGTAGTGCCCTTATTCGATACACACGGAGAAGTCGCCGCCGTCCTCGATATAGACAGTCGCCACCTCAACACCTTCGATACAACAGATGAGAAAATGCTAGGTAACCTACTAGCTCGAAATTTCCCATTTTACTAAGGAAAGTTTTGTAAATTAAAAAAACATTGCTACTTTTGTAGTCCCAAAGTCAAAACGGTACCATGGCCGAGTGGCTAGGCAGCGGTCTGCAAAACCGCGTACAGCAGTTCGACTCTGCTTGGTACCTCTGAATCTCCCCTCTCGTATAGATCATATATAGAGAGGGATTTTTTTGGGGGGATTAACTTCTTTAATCAAGAGGTCATGTAATAAACATAGTAAAGCGTTTCTTTTTCTTTATAAAGGTATTGCAGAAATTATATTTTCATTACATTTGTGGAACCAATTACCTATTATATGAAAAAGCTACTCCTTTCCCTCTTCATTTTTACAGGGATAATTCCTGTAATTCATCTCAGGGGACAAAATCCGCAACAAAAATATATGCAGGAGGCAGGTACGGAAGCAGTCCTGTACAGAGGCCCGTGTCCGATGAGTTTCCAGTTCAGGTACAAAGGAACATTTTACGCTTTCGATAATAAGTTTTCCGAAGGCAATTTATGGTATAATAATAAATATTACACCGGAGTATTTCTCAATCTCGATGCAAACAGGGACGAACTGTATATAGTCAGAAAGAATAACAGTACTATAGGTACGGTATTGAAAAAAAACCTCGTAGAAAAGTTCACATTCGATAATAATAAAGAATTTACCAATATAACCGAAGAATCTCCCGTAAGAAACCTTCCCGTCGGCTATTATCAGGTTATTTACGGAGGCAAAGACCGGTTGTTGAAAAAGATAAAAAAGATATATCAGGAAAAACCCGACCAGATAGATGAAAACGGTATCTACAGATATTTCAATCCTTCATATAGCTATTTTCTCGTAAAGGATAACACAGCTTATCCTGTTTCCAAACAAAAATCTTTCGGTAATATCTATAAAGAGAAAAAAAACGGGATAAAAAAGTTCATAAAAACGAACAATCTAAAAGATATAAAACAGGAAGAAACGGATAACTGCTTCAGAAAGATCATGCAGTTTATTGAAGAAAACCAATGAAAAACATTATGGCTACTATGCAGAAACTCATCATAATAATAGGGATCCTGTCTCTTTCGTCGCCACTTACCGCGCAACAGACTATAGAACCGGTATATAGAAAAATAGAATTCGACTCCCTGATGACTATTATGCAGAAAGAGAGCGGCAGGCGGGTATATTACCTGCTTAACGATAATTCTTCCAAAAATCTGACTTTTACGATAAAAGCAGGTAAAGGACAGTTGTTCAATACCATAAAAAAGGAACTTGAAAGTGTCGGATTTACAGTATCGAATTACGGCAACGGCATATTCGTATTAAAAGGTACAGGTCTTACATCACTTCTGCCGAAAGGATATTTCGACGAAGAAGCACATAAACAGGAGATCAGGGCCGTAGATTATATAGATGCGCTCACCAATGCAAGTAATGTAGCCACGTCAGCAAGCAAAGTATATGAGATAGGAGATAAAGACTTTATAAAAAAAAGCGGCAGGATATACCTTAGTGGATATATAAGGGACTCACGTACAGGAGAACCCGTAGTAGGAGCCGCCATATTCAATAACTCGACAAAGGCTTTTACGCAATCGGATGCTTACGGGTTTTATAAAATACTGCTCCCGACAGGCAAAAACGAGCTGAGCGTATCGGGATACTCTCTTGAGGATGCTCAGGTTCATTTGCAGGCATATAATGACGGTAATCTGGATATTATAGTAAAAGAAAAAGTGTATACTTTAAATAGTATAGTAGTATCCGCCGAAAATTCGGGCAAGATAAGGAATAATGAAATAGGCATAGAAAAAGTCCGTATAGACCGTATAAAGAAAGTGCCTTCCGTTTTCGGGGAAGCGGATGTGGTAAAGATCATCCTTACCCTTCCGGGTGTAAAATCGGTGGGAGAAGCATCCGGAGGATTTAACGTAAGAGGCGGCGCCACAGATCAGAACCTGGTGCTGTTCAATGAAGGAACAGTCTATAACCCGTCACACCTGTTCGGATTATTTTCAGGCTTTAATCCCGATATAGTAAATGACATAGAACTGTATAAAAGTTCTATTCCCGTTGATTACGGCGGGAGAATATCATCCGTTCTGGAGGTAAAGAGCCGGGAAGGAAACAACAAGAATATTACCGGCTCGCTGGGGGTGGGGATGCTTACCGCCAGGGGACATATAGAAGGGCCCGTTACTCCTAAAACAACTTTCATATTAGGGGCAAGGGCGACTTATTCGGACTGGCTCCTGAACTTCCTGCCGGAAAAAAGCGGCTACAAAAACGGAAGCGCGTCATTCTATGATTTCACGGGCGGCGTCAATTATAAGATAAACGAAAAGAATTCCCTCCACCTTAACGGATACTATTCGCTGGACGGATTCAAATTCAGCATAGATACCAGTTACCGTTACCAGAACGCTAACGCCTCGGTAAAATGGAGAAGCAACTTCAACGACAAACATAGTCTTGAAATGTCCGCCGGATACGATCAATACGATTATACCACATACGATAAGGCGAACTCCGTAAACTCGTACAAAATGTCATTCAAAATAAGGCAGGGGTTTGCCAAACTAAAGTTCAAATCGCTACTCAGCAACAGCCACTCCATGACTTACGGTATAAATGCAACTTACTATAATCTGGCGCCCGGGACATATCTGCCTTACGGAGAAAGTTCGCTGGTAACGCCTAAAGAACTCAATAAAGAGACGGCGGCGGAAGGAGCGGCATTTATAAGCGACAACTGGAAAATCTCGGAAAAAATCTTTCTGGATTTCGGGCTGAGATACTCGCTGTTCAAATCCGACAAGTACTACGGAGGACCGGAGTTCAGAGTATCGGGAAGATATATGATTACCAATACCCTCTCTTTTAAAGCCGGATTCAACAGTATGAGGCAATATATCCACATGTTATCCAATACCACCGCAATATCGCCTACGGATATATGGAAACTAAGCGACAAAAACATCAGACCGCAGGCAGGATGGCAGGCGGCAGGAGGTTTTTATGCCTCCCTGTTCAACAATAAAGTAGAAGCTACGGTAGAGGGATATTATAAAAAGACGGATCATTATCTGGATTATAAAAGCGGAGCGATACTGATTATGAATGAGAAAATCGCGGAAGACGTGGTTGAAACCGAAGGAAAGGCTTATGGAATAGAGTTCATGTTGAAAAAGCCGCTGGGAAAATTCAACGGCTGGGTATCGTACACATATTCCAAAGTACAACTGAAAGAGAGCGGAGACAGGGGAAATGCAGCCATAAACGGAGGAGAATGGTATGATGCCGCTTTTGATAAACCCCATGATTTTAAGCTGGTAGGAAATTATAAATTTACACACAGGTTCAGTTTTTCATTTAATATGGATTATTCTACGGGACGTCCCGTGACGGTTCCGGTAAGTAAATATTATTACGGAGGAGGATACAGAGTATATTATTCGGAAAGGAACACGTACAGGATTCCGGATTATTTCAGGCTGGATGCCGCCTTAAATGTAGAACCGGGACATAAACTGAAAATGTTCACCCACTTCTCGTTTACGATAGGCGTATATAATATTACCGGGCGTAAAAACGCCTATTCGGTATATTTCGACACCAATAACGGCAAAGAGATACGGGGTCACAAGCTATGCATATTCGGTGCTCCTATTCCTTATGTGAATCTGAATTTTAAATTTTAACTCCGGGACATATTATGAATAAAATATATTACATAGCCGTATGTCTGCTGTTTACGGCATTATCCGCAAAAATTTCCCTCTATGCACAGGAGAATGTATATATATCTACGGATAAAGAATATTATCTTGCCGGAGAGAGTATCTGGTATTCCGCATATTGTTTAGACGGGAGCGGTAATCATCCCGGCTCCTATTCAAAGTTAAGCAGCATCGCCTATATAGAATTCCACAATCCGGCAGGGGTTGTAACAACTATTAAAACCGGACTCATAGACGGACGCGGCTGCGGAAAGTTTGAAATACCGTTCTCATTTCCTACCGGGAATTATTCTATCGTAGCATATACCAAACACAGCGGCGGAAATTCCAAAGGAGAGTACAGGGGAAAAATAGTTACTATTTTCAATACCCTTACCAACGAAAGAATAAAAGATATGGTCGAAGTAGTGGAAAACGACCAAGATCTGAAAGCGATAACGAACTACATTCCGAGAAGAAGAAGCCGGGATATAGAAATAGAGATAGGGGAAAAAGATTCTGCAGCAGGGAAGTTTATCCCTGTACGGATAAGAAACACGGGAGGAAAGAGAATATCGTTCAATATTTCGGTTTATCATAAGGACGAATTATCTTCGTTGATAGGGGAAAACGGATACGATAACACCAACCTGCTGGACAGAAAAGGAGAATTCGAATTTACGGACGAAACCGATTACGAGGGGGAGGTAATAAAAGGCAGGATCCGTTTCAGGAACAATAAAGGGGCTCCGGTAAATATGTCGGAGAAAAACGTATATATGTCTGCTATAGGCGGTATCGACGATATATATATATCAAAAGCCGATTCATCGGGAAACATAACATACTACACGGGTAACATCTACGGACAACGAGATCTGGTTTTCGATGTGACCGGAAATAAAAACATAACCAAAATCTCCGATGCCGCAGATACTACTTTATCCTGTTATGTGGAGATAATAAACAAGCAATATAATCATAAACCGGAGAAGATTCCGGTATTGAAAATCTCTACGGAACTATCGGAAGCGTTATCCGAAAGAAGTATGAAAATGCAGATAGCAAAACGTTTTGAAGCCGATACAATATTCGATCTGTTGAAATTCAGAAAAAATCCTTTACTCGGAGATGTAAAACCGTCGGTTTACAATCTGGACGAATATACGCGGTTCCCTTTAATGGAAGAGGTGGTAAGGGAGTTCGTAAAAGAATTAAGGATAAGAAAATTTGAAGGGAATTCCGATTTTCAGGTATTGATTACGGAAGGGAAGAACGCTTTCGTTTATTCTGAAGGGTACACACTGGCGCTGCTGGACGGAGTACCGGTAAGGGATCATTCCAAATTAGTGGAACTAGATCCCCTTCTAGTAAAACAGATAGTAATCTACCGGCGGCGGTTTACTTTAGGCAGCTATATGTGTGACGGGATAGTGGAGTTCAATACATATAAAGGTGATATGGGCGGCCTGAAACTTACTAAAAATATTAATATAGTAAACTATAAAGGAGTACAATATCCTCTGGCTTTCTCCGGCAACGCCGTTTCGGAAAATAAAGCATATCCGAATTATAATGAAACCATATACTGGAATCCCGTTGCCGATCTTAAAAATAACGACACTTTCGAATTCAGATGCCTGATACCTGAATATAAAGGGGAATTCAGAATCGTAATAGAGGGAATAGACGAGAAAGGAGGGGATATATATTCCTCTGCCGTATTTTCTTTATAAAACGAGAACAAAAAGAGAAAAACATTATATCTATGACACCTAAAAAACATATTAATCGCCGGACGGGAATATTTGCCAGAAGGATATTGTTATTTTTCGCAGCAGGTTTCCTTGCCGTTTCATGTATATATGATTTCACTCCTGCCGGACTAAAGAACAATGCGGGGATAATCGTAATAGAGGGCGATATTATAGCAGGAAGCCATTCCAATTTCAGGATAAGCACCACTATCGGGCTTACATCGGATGAAAAGATACAATATATAACAAATGCAGCCGTATGGATTGCAAGCGAAAGCGGGGAGGTTATAAATGCAGGTATTGACGATTCTACGGGAGAATCGTTCGAAGCCAATACCGCGGAGATAGATCCTTACAAAAAATATAAATTATGCGTGGATATTCCTGGGAAGGGAAGTTACCGTACGGAATACCTCCCTGTTCTGATAACTAAGCAGATAGACAGCATAACCTACCATATAGGAGCAAACAGGGAATATATCCAGATGGAAATCTCCGCACATGACGATAATCAGGAAAACAAATATTATAAATGGAACTATACGGAAGACTGGGAGTACCGCGCGCAATATGTACCGTTTCTGAAATATAACAATACTCTGGATATGGCACAGACTATACCGGATGAAGAATATGCAAAAAACTATTATTGCTGGAATAAAGATATTTCAACGGGAATATATATAGCATCAACAGAAAAACTCTCCCAAAATATAGTATATAAAGAGCATCTGAACAAGATATACAACTCCGACCAGAGAATATCCTACATATATTCTATTTTTGTTACCCAGATCTCTTTGACAAAAGATGCATATACATATTGGGAGACGCTTAAAAAGAATACGGATAATACCGGTGGGATATTCGCCCCGCAGCCAAGCGAAATGAGGGGAAATATAGTGTCAGTTACCAATCCCGCCGAACCTGTTATAGGTTATATAAGCGCCAGTACATGTTCTCAAAGCCGGGTTTTCCTGTACGGTAGCGATATAAATATATACAAGAATCCTGATAAATGCCAATATGACACTATACCCCATTATGACAGAAATGCAAACTTGTGGAAGGCAGCCGACATGGCAGGTATGTCAATGCTCGATTATTTGATCTCTCCTACTACCGGAGAGATAATAAAATCCATTGTTATATGGGTTAAAGGAAGATGTGCGGATTGCCGCAAAAACGGAGGCACGAAAAATAAGCCGTCGTTCTGGCCCAACAATCATAAGTAACCACATATAGAAGAGTATAATACCGCACAGAAACGGAACGGAGATCATTTAAATTAATAATATAAATTATGGAATCTACTAATAAGAGCAGCAACGGACTTGTGCGCATCTCTATTTTCAGCGAAGGGAATCCCGTTAAAACCTCCGTATTCGGATTAATCTCCGCCCATATCTATAAAGGCGTAAACCGGATAGGAAAAGCCCGGCTTCTCTTTACGGCGGGCAACATGCCTAAGGGCGATATACCGGAGAGCGACGACGAAACTTTCGCCCCGGGCAAGAATATCCGCATAGAGGCGGGTTACGGAGATGACGAAAACGCCGTTTTCGAAGGGTTCGTCACGAACCATAATTTTATCGTCATGGAAAACAGCGAAGCCGTACTTGAGGTCGAATGCCGTGATTACGCTTTTCCTGCAACCATGGCACGGAAAAACGCCGTTTTCGAAAAGAAAAAAGATTCGGAAGTTATCAAGACTATATTAGGAAAATATCCTCCGCTTTCGCCTTCGACGGACGCTACAACCACAAAATATAACGAACTGGTGCAATATTATTCTACCGACTGGGATTTCTTACTGTCCAGGGCGGAAACAAACGGACTGGTCATTATTACCGAAGGTAAGAAAATTTCGGTAAAGAAACCCGATGTCGGCGCCGCCGCTAAAATAAAAGTGACTTACGGAATCGATATGATAGAATTCCGCGGAGAACTCTCCGCAACAGATCAGCAGGGAGATACCGATGCATGGGCATGGAGCCCGGCGGAACAAAAGATAGTTAAGGTATCAGGGAAAAAACCGGCCCTGAACAAACAGGGAAATTCTACTCCGGCAAAACTGGCAAAAGCTGTGGGAGTGGATAAATATAATCTCCAGACCGATATTGCGGAACGATCAGCATTACAGGCATGGGCGGATTCACAACGCCTTAGAGCCGGCCTTTCGCAAATACAGGGTTACTGCAAATTCCAGGGTTCAGAGAAAGTGGTACACGGCGGCACGCTCGAGCTTGCGGGATTGGGTAAACGTTTTAACGGAACGGCTTATGTGGGATATGTTGAACATGATATTTCCGAAGGAAACTGGATAACTACGGCAGGCCTGGGACTTGCATTTGAGAACATCACCGATAACCCTTACGTTGTTACGCCCGCCGCCTCTGGATTCCTGCCCGGAATAAACGGACTGCATATAGGTAAAGTAACCAAACTGGATGGAGATCCTTCCGGAGAAAATAAAATACAGGTTGAAATACCTATCCTTAACAGCTCCGATAATAAGGTCTGGGCCAGACCAGGGAGTTTCTGGGCAAGCGTAGGGTACGGATCTTTCTTTATTCCGGACGTAGGAGATGAAGTGGTATTGGGATTCTTAAATAACGACCCCTGCCATGCGGTAATCCTGGGCAGCCTTTACAGCAGCAAGCAAAAACCGCCTTACGAAATCGCCAAAGAGAATAAAATAAGGGCGATCAAGACCAAATCCGAAATGAAAATAGAGTTCGAAGAAGATAAAAAGATAATTACCATAAGTACTCCCGGAAAAAATATACTTACAATAAGCGATCAGGACAAGGGGGTCAAAATTACAGATCAGAATAATAATAAAATAGTAATGGATAACGGCGGCATTCTTATAGAATCGGCAAAAGACCTTACTCTGAAGGCAAAAATGAATGTAGTCATCGATGCCGGAAATAATCTGAATGCCAAAGCGAAAACGAACGTCACAATAAAAGGGCTGAAAATAGAAGCAGCCGCAAATACGGAACTTACAATGAAAGGAAATGCCAAAGCAGAACTTTCCGCAGCAGGACAAACTGTTGTAAAGGGAGCTATGGTAATGATAAACTAAAAAATTTAAATTATGCCTCCAGCAGCAAGAATAACAGATATGCATACATGTCCCATGCAGACTCCGGCCTTTCCGTCTCCTATACCGCACGTAGGGGGACCTGTTATAGGACCGGGCATACCGACTGTACTTATAGGAAAACTTCCGGCCGCCGTTATAGGAGATATGTGCGTATGCGCCGGGCCGCCCGACAGCGTAGTAAAAGGATCTTCTACAGTAATGATAGGCGGTAAACCGGCCGCACGCATGGGAGATACCTGTGCGCACGGAGGGAGTATAACAGCCGGATGTCCTACTGTAATGATAGGAGGATAATTTACATTCCGGAGCGCATAAACTCTTTCCCCCTGGCATAAACATCGGTAATCTTCAGATTCTCATCCAGAAATACAAAATCGGCATCATATCCCGGCATTATCCGGCCTTTGGATTTGATTTTCATATTGGCTGCGGGATTTTCCGTAATGAGCTTAAGAGCTTCCTCAAGCGGAAGTATTCCGGAAGAGACCAGTCTGGTCATTTCAATATAATTCATATCCAGCGGAGCGGGACGGTAAGTAGTAATGCCGGTTAAGGGATCGATCTTTCTTACCCCTCCCCTGCCGTCGCTTGAAAATGTCATCCTGTCCAGCGGGACACCTTTTTCCAGAGCAATCCCTACGGCTTTGTGCGGATCGGTAAATTTAGTACCTCCGGTGGATATATCTATCATCCCTCCCATTGCGGCAAATTTCATACAATCCATGAAAAGAGGTCCGGTACGTATGGTATGCGTAGGCGAGATATAAGGAATTAAAGTAGGATACCTGCGCGAAATGGCCGTAAGAACGTCTATCCGGCTCTCAAGCGCTCCAAGATGAATATGTATTATCCCGTGTTTGCCCGATGTGAATCCTCCCAGCCTCACCTGGTTTATAAGACGCAATATCTCATTTTCGGAAGGAAAAGAACAGCGGTCGTCCGACAAGGCCACTTTGCATCCTATCACCTTATCTATATAAATAAGGTCTTCCGCCACCGAGCCGGTTATGGTCTTTTCAGGCAGTCCGTAATAACTTGTAAGCATAAAAGATGAAATACCTTCGCTGTCTAGCGCTTTGGCTTTAGAATATAAAGTACTCAACTCTTTCACGAAGCCGTCCGTACCCAGCATTCCCATAACGGTAGTAGTTCCCACAGATATAAGTTCGCTTATATGCACCTCGCCGACGAAAGAGGCGAATCCGGCCTGTCCGCCTCCACCGGAAATATGCACATGCTGGTCTATAAAACCGGGGCAGACATATTTTCCACCGGCATCTATTACATGTTTTTCGACTCCGGTAAAATCTATCGAATCGCGTATCTCTACGATCTTATCGTTTACAAACAGTATATCTTTCTCCCCTATTTTATCGGGAGAATATATCTTTGCGTTTTTGATTATATTAATCATTATCTATAAAAATATAAAATGGTAAAACATTAAGAAGCACGCTCCCGAACACAGGGGTATTATATTCCTTTTAACCAGATCAACAGGAGAAACACCAGCAATGCCGGCTATAGCCACTATTACACCCGCTATGGGAGACGCCGCCCGTCCCATGCTCGACGAGAGTTGCATAGGCAGAATCATCTGGTATGAATGCATTCCCAGTTTTCCAGCTATATCCGGCATAAGCGGGCCGAATGAGAAGAAAGCCGCATTTCCGCTCCCCATCAGCATGGCTGCCAGAAAAAGGATCATAGTAATGAAAACGGATATGGCTATCCCGGAAAAGCCTATATGAGTACAGCCGTATACCAGGCAATCGATAAAACCCAGGCTTATTAATCCTTTTGAAAATATTTCCGCGGCTACGATTAACGTTACAACGGTAGAAAAGACATTTCCCATACCGTTCCAAAAGCTGCCCAGCATACCGAAACCCTGTTTTATGCTCCTTTTATACAGTATTATGAATATGAACGAAATTATCAGGGAAATAAGCATAGCCTCGGTTGTACCCAGTTTTACTCCGGATATTCCGGTATATTCGGAAAAAACGATCAGCAACGTAAGAGGAAGCAAAGGCAATACGGAAAAAATCAGCGGAACATCCGGTTTGATATTCTCATCTGCTTTCTCTGCGTAAACATCTTTTTTCCCGCTCTCAATATCTTTTTTATCATAATACCGGTTTGTAAAATAATAAACCGTCATAATAAACAGGCTGGCCGGCAGTACAAGCGGGAGTTGGTGAGTAAGGAAATATTCCACATTCGTTTTCCCGATAAGCCCGGCTGCCAGAGCGGTATTTGCAGAACCCGGCCCCTGATCGAATATGGTAGATGCCGATATTACGGAGAGGGCGGTAAGCCTGCTCACGCCCAGATTCACAAGAACCGGATAGAGCGATGCCACAAGCAATAACCCCAGCCCTGCGGCAGAAGGAGTGGTTATAAATAACAACTGTCCGATAGGAATAGCAAGCACCGACGCCATATACGGATACTTTTTAAAGACCGCCAACGGTTTTATAGCTATAAAAACCAGGGCATCGGTAGCTTTTATCTTATTCATAAACGCCACATAGCCGCCTATCGTCATAATCATAACCCCGGCGCGGGATAAGTTGCTGATAAAATTCTCATTAATAATCGCAGCAACATCGAATACCGCATATCCGGTAGTTTTTGTCACGGCTATGGGGTTTATCCCCATAGCTGCGGCAAAACTTATCATTATCAGCCCGGACGTTATCAATACGCCCTGCGGGTTATATTTTTTATAGAGCATTACCGCAGTAACGGCGATAAATGCCAGGCAAAGTAACAGTGCCGGAATATTCATATTAATAACCTGGATTTTGTTCGATCTTCCTTCCCGAATTAGAATCTATAAAAGTCTTGGGCACAGGGAATAAAACCGGTGTAACATCATCATGCATACCCCTTACCTCCCTCCCGGAAACCTCGTTGTACATCCGCGTCCTGGTCTTAAATATATTACCGGCAAGCCTCTCGTCTTTCCCTCCCTCCTGGCTGAGACGTATCAGAGTATGCCGCCTCTGTTCTTCCGTTATCAGTTCTCTGCTTCTCTCGTCGAGGATCAGGTCTATGCTCATATCGGCCAGGGAAATTTCCTCAACGCCTGCCCTGTTCCTTATTTTATTGATCCATAAAACAGAATCTGGATCTCCCAGCTTATATAAAGCCTCGGCAAATAGCAAATAGCTCTCGGCAAGCCTTAAATAAACCATATCGTTATATTGCTGATCTATATCGGACTGCTCGAAATTAGGATGTATATACGACCATTTTTTAGTGGAAGGAAGATTATATTGCTTTATTGTAGGATCGGAATCATTGCTCATCGCTTTATTAGGAGTAAGATTTATAAGGCTTTTTCCCTTGTCATCCTTTAAAACATATACTTTATTATCCCCGCCAAGAAAATAGAGATCCCGGACAAAAGAGTGCCCGTCATATCTTACGTCCTTATCTTGCTGATTTTTATATTTATACAGATTCATAGCCCCTATCGAGATAGCTACTCGCCCCGCACCTTTCCCCTCATTGAGCGACCAGAACAGTTTTACCGATTTTCCAGGATATTGCGGATGGCTGAGTTTAGACACAACCGACAAATTGGAATAATAATTCTGCCACATATTCCTCATAAAAGCATTCGGGCTTATTCCGTACGAAGAATTCTCCGGTTCCGTATTCAGAAAAGCCCATAGTACTTCCCTGTTTCCCCCGGAATACAAAGGCGCTCTGAATACATCAATAAATACGTTTCCCGGATGTGCGGCATTCGTCCCGAACCGGGAGGTCATCAACCCGTACTCTTCACCCTCTACAAGCGGCTGCAATATCTGTCTGGCATCCCGATCCCTTTTCATCGCCAGATACAGCTCTCCCAGATAATGTCTGGCAATAGCCTGAGAAGGTTGTGTATTGTCGGAAGTTCTCATCGGGAGATTCTGAACGGCAAACAACCAGTCGTCTTCCATCACCTTTCTTATCTCCTTTACCGGGGTTCTCTCCCAGTCCGTCCTGTAATTGGAACCCGTGATCTCCTCCGTACTTAGCGGAACGGGGCCGAAAGAGTATGTAAGATGCCTGTAAGCCCATGCCCGTATCAATTTTGCATTCGCGACTACGGTATTCTTTCTGTCAAGGTTCTCCTGCGGAGTTCCTCCCTTCCAGTTTATACCGGAATCCTCAGCTCTTGTAATAATCATATTAGCCGTGTTTACGACTTTATACAGCCACTCGAAAATAGCCAGGAAAGGTTCGGCATCCGTCATTGAGATAATATTCTTCGGGAAACTGAAATGTCGGAAATTATTATGTCTGTTATTTCCCCAGGCATTATCGGCTCCCACCGAAAAAAGAACGGATTTTGCAAACGGAAGGCTCCCGAACGAAGTTCCGCCCATACTCCTGTCTGCACGGTCGTATTCATCTCTTACCATAGAATAGAGGGCATTCTGCATATTAACGAAACCGTCATAATCCACAAGCAGATTATCTGCATAAATATTATCCACGGGCTGCTCCTTAAGGAAATCCTTAGTACAGGAAGTTATGCCCGGCAATGACAACATTAAAAATATATATATTATTGATCTCATATTAATCATGTTTTATTAAGAAAAATAAATTACCGGAAGTTAAAAATCGAATCTTAATCCGAATATGAATTCCCGCGTCTGCGGTATAGCTCTCTGACGGCTCCCGCTGCTTATAAATTCGGGATCCAAACCGCTCCAGTTTGTGAATGTATATAGATTCCCGATATTCACATACATCTCCAATCTGCTTAATTTTATCTTTTTAAGGATTCTCTCAGGAAATCTGTAAGCTATATTCAGATCTTTTATCCTCAGGAAATCGGCCCTTTCATAAAAATACATCCTGGCAGGATTTACGGAACCGTCCAGCACATTCTTAGGATAGGTATTTATAGGATTATCTTCAGACCAGAATTCTTTATCCAACTGGTTTTCCCTGTATGAAAGGGTATGTACGGATTTCAGATAATTCGGCACGGTTACGCCGTAAGAACCGTTGATAAACAGGGCTACGGAGAAATTACCTGCGGTAAATACATTGTTAAGGCCGAACGTAAACTCAGGCTGCCGGGAGCCTATTATATCCTGGTCTTCCTGCGGCTTTATTTCGCCGTTGCCGTCCAGATCTCTATATCTTATAAATCCCGGCCGGGAGTTAAAAGGAAGCGGTTTACCGGAAACCACATCCGAGACCTGATATATTCCATCGAATATATAATCATAATTCACGCTTACCGGATACCCTATGTACCAGCCGGAGGCAATATCGTCTATAGGTTTTCCCGTCTGATCATATAATCCGACATCCGCCAGGCTGGTGCTGTTGTGTACAATATTGAAATTCGTACTCCATGTAAAGTTTTTCCTGCTTATATTCACCGAAGATATTTGAAATTCAATTCCGTTACCTTTAGTTTTACCTACATTCTCCAGTATCAGGCTCGTTCCGTTTACCGAAGGGATAGTTCTGTTAAGCAACAGATCTCTGGTATTTGTAAGATAATACTCCACGCTTCCCCTTATCCTGTCTTCAAGAACGCTGAAGTCCAGTCCCACGTTGAAAGAAGACGTGGTTTCCCAGCCAAGAGCGGGAGAAGAGAGTTTGGAAGGATAAAATCCGAATGCAGGAACATGATCGTCCGTAAGATAATCGCGGCTCAGCAGATTAGGCAATGTAGAGTAAGCCGAAATAGCCTCGTTGCCGTTCTTACCCCAGGATACCCTTATTTTAAGAGTATTAAACACCCTGTTGAAAGCGGTATTTTCCATAAAAGACTCATTAAGTATATTCCAGCCTAAAGCCACGGACGGAAAGATACCGTATTTTTTATCGGCTCCGAAAGCGGAGTACCCGTCGCGTCTTACCGTTGCGGTGAATAAATATCTGGAATCATAAACGTAATTGGCCCGGAACATCTGGGAAACGTGGTTCTTGGTAATCTGGCCTGTAGTAGCTTTCAGAGAAGAGGCCTTATCAGGCTGGTAATAACTCATAACGTCATTAGGAAAATCCCGGGCATCTATCCTGTTCATCTCCATCTTCTCACCCTGAGCGGAATAAAGGGCGGTAAGGAATATGCCGTGTTTACCGAACATGCGGTTAAAAGATAATATATTCTCTATTATCCAATCCCTGTTATACGTATTGTCTACGGCCAGAATACCGTTCGTTTTGGAACCTTCATATGTATCCCGTCCCTGATAATTCTGGTATAGCCGGGCGTCATACGTATATCCGGTGTTCAATTTATAGGACAATCCCTTGATGAAAGTAATATCTATATAATTATTTGTGGTAATCCTGTCCGCTACATCATTATTTTTTTCATTCAGGCGGCTAAGGGGGTTTTTCGCGTAATTATTATCTTCCCATGTCTGAAGCCTCAATTCGCCGTTATCCTTATAAGGTTCGCTCAAAGGATTCATCAGAAAAGACTTATCGAAATTGGCCTCATTTCCGCTTCTGTCGTAATATCCGTACTGGGTATTGGTTCCCAGCTTGAACCAGGGGGCTATCTGCTGCTCGAAATTCACCCTGAACGTTACACGTCTGAAATTATCATTAACGGATATTCCCTTATTATCGGAAAAGTTTCCGGATATATAATATTTCGATGTTTTTCCGCTTCCTCTCACCGAGATATTATGCTGATGTTTAAAACCCCTGCGCAGGGCCAGATCCAGCCAGTCCGTATATTTACCTTCCTCGTGCATTTCATTTTCGGTAAAAGTAAAATCGCCTCCGGCTTCCGCTTTACGTCTGTAAAACGTCTCGCCATCCATCATTTTAGGAATATTCACGGCATTACTCACAGACGCAAATCCGTCGTACGATAAAATCAGCTTATCGCCTTTTCCCTTCTTTGTCTGTATCAAAATAACCCCGTTGGCGCCTCTGGCCCCGTATATGGCCGACGAAGAGGCATCTTTTAATACCTCAATGGATTCCACGTCATTAGGATTAATTTCGGACCATGCGCCGTTAAACGGTATACCATCGAGGATAATAAGAGGCTTATTAGAAGCGGTAATGGAATTACCCCCCCTGACGACCGTAGATGTTGACGAGCCTTCTGCATTGGAGCCGGTCATACTGATATTCAATCCGGCTACAGCCCCCTGGAGAACTTGTATTACATTTGCATGCGGCCTTTCTTCCAGCGTTTTATTATTTACGGAAGCTATGGCTCCGGTAACATCGCTTTTTTTCTGTACGCCATACCCTACTACTACAATTTCTTCAAGCAGATTTTGGTCGGGATACATCGTAACGGTAAAGTCCGTCAGTTCAACAATTACACGCTCGACGGTTTTATAGCCTATAAAAGAGAATAACAGCGTATCTCCGTCAGCGGCATCTATCGAAAAAGAGCCATCTTCTCCGGTTATGGTACTCACATGGGTTCCTTTTTTCAATACATCAACCCCGTAGAACGGTTCGTTTTTTTCCCCGTCTATAACGGTTCCTTTTGTTTGTGCATTCGCCGATATGCAAAACATTAACGAAATGGTAAAAAAAAGTATTCGGTTCATACGTTTAAAGATTTTGTTAGTTTATTACTCTGAAGACTTTCAATGTTTCGCCGGGAGCCGTTTCCGTTACCCTGAAAGATACGAATCCGTTTTTAGATTCCGGCTCCAGTACTGATACGGCATAATTGGCATTCTCCTGTGCCATATCTATATAATAAGAGCCTGCGGGAAATATTTTCCGGGTTCTGCATAATACCGTTTTTACCGAAACCGTTTTTATCTTTTCCCAGACTTTCGGGGCTTCCTCATATCCGGTAATTTTAAAACATTCCACATTAAATTCTTTATCTTCCGGTAACTCTGAAACTCTTACTCCCAGCAATTTCAGCCTTTCTATTTCGGCTTTGCACGAGTTGTCAAGAATATATCCCGCCGGTCTCTCCCTTACCAGAGCCGGAACGCTCTCCATCGCATCCTTTACCTTAATATTCTCGCGGATTACTTTATTCGTCCCAATATCTATAAAACTTATATCGAACCTCTTTATTGCAGGTTCGCTTATAACTGTTATTTTATCTTCAGCCGCTATCGTTCTGCCTCCGGCTTTATCCAAAGCCTTTTTAATTTCTTTTTTATGCTTAACGGCGCTGTTGAGAAACTCCCTGGCAACCAGATACGTACAATATGTTCTCCTTTTCAGGGATGTTTTTCCCATGCCTATTCCCCTTATCTCCACAAGCATAGACACCGCATTAGATAATGCGTAGGAAGTCGAACTGGACTGGGGACTTTGCGCCCCTTTAGAAAGTATCAATTCATCCCCGGAGGCATTGGCCGAAAAGTAAAAACAGTGCGTATATTTATTCCGTTCCAGTACTTTCTCTGCCTCTTTTTGCAGAATCCCGACAGAAACTTCCCTCAACTCTTCAGGAACATTAAGGTATCCCGTAGGCAGAAAGAGAACATCATACAAGATAGAACCTCCTCCGCTGCCTATACCCTTATATTCTTTACGTGTCGGCTGGAATTCATGAAAATCGAAAGCCATATCGGGATTAAAATCCATCATAGCCTTTTTAATGATCTTGCTTACCGGATCGGAAAATTTAGTCTGGTCTCTGTTAAGATCGTATCCGTCCGCAGAGAAGCGTTTCATTGCCAGATACCCGTCTATATTCGCTATAGGTAAAATAGTTAGATCGAAATCCGGAAAGCAGCCGTTTTCCTTTCCGGTATCAATAATATTATCTATGAGCATAAATAACCCCTCGGCTCCGGCAGGCTCATTACCGTGCAAAGCTCCCTGCATCCATATCTTCATTTTGCCGCTCCCCTTTCCGCCGGAAAACTTTACAATAGGAATGGCATACCCGCCTGAAGAGGAGCCTATATACTCTATCCGCATATTTTTACCGGTTCGGGCACGCGATTCAAGCCAGTCGATTATTTCATGGTACGAAGCAAATCTATCCTCTTTTATCGAAATACTCGGAGTGGAAATATTCACATCGGGATCTTTAAAGAAAGCCTCCGTCATCCGGGGCGGTTGCTGCGCGGCCGAAACAGCGGCCGGTAAACAGAACAGGATTAATAAAATAGTTTTTTGCATGTCAATGTTCGGTTTATATCAGTTCATAGCTCTTTATATTATATATGATAAGATTATAAGAATTACCGTTATAACCGCAGCAGGGATGAAATTCCTTTTTGCAACATTAAAAGGGGAAACTCCTGCAATCTCCGATACGGCTATCACCACTACCGCTATGGGAGATGCCGCTCGCCCTACCCCGGCAACAAGTTGTACGGGTATCATCAACGTAAGCAGCGGTATTCCGAATCTCGCTGCAATTTCAGGTACAAGCCTGCCGAACGTGGCAAAAGCCGCTACCCCGCTACCGGTTATAATAGCAGTAGCAAAGGAACTAAGTGTCAGCAGGATAATAATTATATAGAATCCCAGATCCAGCGAGTGTACCGAATCCGTCATAACATCCACCAGCCCCAGACCCACAAGGCCCTGCGCAAATATCTCGGCAAATACCAATAATGTTATTACCGATGAAAACGTACGTCCCATCCCTATCCAGAAAGGAGTTATGGTTGTAAAAAGATCTTTCAGGGACTTTCTTCTTACCAACTCGAATACCGCCGATATAAACAGCGATAACAATATCACCGAAGATAGTTCCATACCGTAATCCCACCCCTTAAAATTGAAATAATCCGAGAACAAAACGGTAAATATTAAAGGCAGAGTAGGCAGAATCGCGTAAGACAACGGCGCAGAATTTCTCAACTCCCTTATATCGATACTTTTTTGCACATACTTATTGGAAGATATATCTATTTTATCATAATATTGATTTACAAAGTAATAAACAGCCATTAATAATAAAATAAGAGGCATCACATACCTTAATTGTATTAAAAAATAAAACACGTTATCGGAAGCCGTTATATGCGATGCGAGCAAGGTATTCGAAGATGTAGGGCCTATATCGAATACGGTGCATAACACTATGGCCGAAACAGCAGAGAGCTTGCTTGCCCCCAGGCCGAGCAGAATAGGGTATACGGTAGCAACAAGCAAAAGTCCCAGACCTACCGCGGAAGGAATTGCCAGAAATAGTAATTGCCCTACCGGTATTATCATTATCAATGCTATATAAGGATATTGCCTTAAAACGGATAAAGGCTGCATAGCTACATAAACCAGAGCGTCGCTGGCCTTAATCCTGTTCATAAAAGAAACATATCCTCCGATAAGCATTATCAGCAACCCGTTGCTCCCGAATCTGGAAATAAACGTATTCACCGTGAGATTAAAATAGTCGAACAATACGAATCCCTTATCAGGAACCGCCCCGTTACCAATATTAAAAAGACGTGAAAACAAGAATACGAGAAGACCCAGAAAAAACAACGTTACCGAAGAATTATATCTTTTTGACATCAGGTATCCTGCCAACAAGATAACATTAACGGCGATCAATGCACTCAACATGGTCATAGTCATAATTTTTTTTATAAAGGTATGAGGAAGAATTAAACAAAAAGATTAATAAATCTATTAATAAAACATTAATAAAATTTATTTCTCTATTTTTTTACAGAAAAATCACAAGGGATATAAAAAAGAAGTATATT
>CAYVED010000028.1:0-28338 GCA_964449975.1 uncultured Muribaculaceae bacterium | reverse complement strand
AGAAGCATTAATAAAATGAGCAATACGGAGTATAAAAACATTTTTGCCGGAAATTTCTGAGGAAACTGCAACGAAATGGTAAAAGGTTCGTCATATATATAGTAATTGTAAAATATTAAATTTTTAGATGTATGAAGAAACTTTTATTCTCGTTAGTAGCCATTATAATTTGTGCTGCTGCCGTGGCCCAGAAAAAATCGTATTCGAAAAATGACATGCCTTTTAAAGAGAGTCGTAATGTAGGTAATTTTACCTCGTTAAATGTCAGTTCCATTTTTAATGTTTATATTTCTGCCGGCGATTCTCCGGTACTGGAAATTAAATCTACTCATGATATGCTGAAGTATGTTACCACAGAGGTTATAAGAGGGGAACTGGTTATCAAATTCGACAGACCGTGGAATTTCCGGGGCGACAGAGATAATAATAGGAAAATAAATATTTATATTTCAAAAAACAGGCTTTCGGCAATCAAGGCTTCCGGGGCTGCTGATATATTCGGTAAAGATGTACTTAAGGCGGATAATATCGAGATTACAGCAAGCGGATCATCGGATATACAACTGAATCTGAAAGTAAACGGGATGCTTAAATGTAATGCCAGCGGCAGTTCTGATATAGATCTGACGGGGGAGGGTAAGCAAGGATATGTTATTGCCAGCGGTGCATCCGACATAGGAATGAAGAAGTTCTGCTTAAATACTCTTGAAGCTAAGATAAGCGGTGCTTCCGATGCCGATTTTTATGTTTCCGACAGTATTTCTGTTCGTGCCAGCGGTGCATCCGATGTTACATATTACGGATCTCCTGAATATGTAAATATTGATAAGAGCGGTTCCTCCGATGTTAGAAAAGGTAGAAAAAGATAATCTGTTTTATTAAGGTTATGTATTAATAGTGTAGGTTTTTATGAATCGGAAATCTAAATTCTCTTTATTTTTTTAGTTCTTCATTTATAAGCCGTATCATCTGGGCAAATTCTTTTTCGTCATACAGGCGGGTGAGCATTATTATCTTACCGTCCCTGTCAAGAATTATATTGCGGGTTACTCCGGCTCCTTTAGAGCAGAAAAGATCGAATATTTCCCCGTCGAGATCGAGGGTTAAAGGGTATGTTACGGGGATCGATCCGGCAAAGTTCTCCGTTTTTGAAGCGTCTTCTTTAAGGTCTATGCCGTATAGAGCGAATTCCGGATTATCTTTTAGTTTCAGCCATATATCCTTTTCTATAAAAGGCATCTCTTTACGGCATACTCCGCACCAGCTTGCAGTGAACTGGAGCATTACAACTTTTCCTTTAAGGGATGAAACAGGAATTTTCTCTCCGTTTATAAGATGCAGATCGAATTTAGGAACCATATCGCCTATTTTCACAATATAACCTCTTGCATCTTGCTGAGAGGTTCCATTTTGTGCGTAAACGCTGCCGCATATAATTATCATAGCAGCCGTAATGAGTGTGTTAAGAGTTCGGTTCATACGTTTAAAAATTTTTGATATTCGGTTTACAGGCTTTAAAATAATTCTGGGAACAAATATAGAATTTTTTTTATATTGTTGTTTATTAAAGGGTGCTTAAATATACTGCCAGCATGAATACAGCCGCCAGGATAAGTGTCAGAAGTATTATAATAAATAAAGTATTGATATAGGAAAATATATATTTTCTTATAGTTCTTAGCATATTGTTTCCGAACAATTCTTTAAGAACCCACAGAGATAAAATTATATTTATTATAATATGTACGTCTGTGCTTTCTTTGTAAAACGGAAGCAGTATGATTGCGATAATAAGGCTCTGGCAACTTATGTAGCAATTTACAAAAAACATCTCCACAAAGTTGAAATGAGGATTTCTTTTACTTTTTCTGAAGGCAAGCCTCATTCCCATAGTTATGAACGGCAGGAATAATATTGCGGAAAGAGCCCGGTTTGTCGTAAAGGCTTTGAATATTGTTTTAAAGGCTGCATTCAGATAAGGGTGTTTTTCGGAAAATCCGTTCAGTACCTCTTTTAAGAAATTATTATATTTTCCATCGAATATTTCTTTGTCGTCATTGTTTTGTAAATTACGTTGTGTAAGCCTGTGTTGCACTTGTCCGATAGTATTTAGTGCGGCAGTGTCTTTTCCGGTTTTGGCTTTCTTCAGCTTGCGTGTTATTGCGTTTTCTACGTTTTTTTCGAGGATACTTTTACCTGTAGTATCGGCTTCGTTCCTTGTCGTTTGTACAATTTCCGGACGTTCGCCGGATTTTTCTAATGTATCTGGATAGATAAGTTGCGATCCTATTGCATAAACTGCGGCAAGCACGAACAACATCTGGAAAGGTTTTGCGTATATAACCCTTTTACCCCGTATAAAGTCGTTTATCATGTATCCGGGGCGTGTGAAAAGTTCAATTATTGTAAATCCGAATCCGCGGGTTATATTGGTAAACCCTCCCAATATCTGCTCTATGACGGAAGTCCATGTAAGCCTGGTTATTTTTGCCGACTGGCCGCAATTATAACAGTATTTTCCGGTAAACCCGGTTTTGCAATTCTTGCACCTGTGCTTCGTATCGTCGTCGGATATTACCTGCGGTTTCCCTGCAAGCCTCTTTTTATTAAAAATATATAAATTGACTTTAATCTTTTTGTTTAAAACTGATAATCCGGTGCGAGCCTTTATTATATTGTTTTTGGGATTAAATTTAGTAAGATAGTTTTTCATTGAGGTTATCATCTTAATAATTACAATATGATTCCGTTTAATTTTCCCGTAAATCTGCCCTCCCGGATAGTGTGATCCCCGTTTACCATAACGTGGGCTATTCCCTCCGGATATTGATGCGGAGCATCGAAAGCCGCTTTGTCAATAATTGTATCCGGATTGAAAATTACTATATCCGCAGCATATCCCTCTTTAAGCAACCCCCTGTTTTTCAGGTTCAGGCGGGATGCCGGCAGAGCAGTGCATTTATAGATTGCGGTCTGCAGATCGCATATTTTATCTTCTCTTACATATTTGCCTAGAAAACGCGGGAACGTGCCGTAGGAGCGGGGATGCGGCATCTCTTTTCCCAATCTTCCTTCAGGAGAGTAGACGCTTCCGTCGGAAGCAGGCATGCCTGACGGGTGTGAAAGGAACAGTTTTACGTTATCTTCTTTCATTGCAAAGCCCACTATCTGGACGCCCAGATTTTCACTTATAAGCAACTCGCGTATAACCGGCCATACTTCCAGTCCGGATATTTTACTGCATTCTTCTAGGTTCTTTCCGGAATAGCGGGCGTTCAGAGGATTGGCGCAGGCCGCTATCAGCACGTTTTGCGCTCCTCCGAGCCGGGCTATCCTGCTGTCTGCATATTTGCCTATTCCTGCTGCTTTTGCATTGTTTTTTAGCCTTGCTATAACCTCTTCATTGCTTCCCTGCCTGTCATTAAGCGGTATGAACGAGGTCAATCCCGTAGAAAAAGCTATGTAAGGATACCTGTCGAATGCTATATCGGTTCCATTCGCTCTTGCTTCTTCTATTTGTTTTATAAGAGCAGGGGCTTTATGCCAGTTAGCAGCATTCTGGGCTTTCAGATGGGAGATTTGCAGTCTTACCCCCGAATTCCGGGCTATCGATATTGCTTCGGCGACAGATTCTTCAACCATATCGTCTTCATTTCTCATGTGTATGGCGAACAATCCGTTGTATTTTGCCACAACTTTACACAATTCTTCTATCTCCCTGTCGGTTGCATATGATCCCGGAGCATATTCCAGGCCGCATGAAAGTCCCAGGCTGCCCGCTTCCATTTCCCTTTCCAGGATCTCGCACATCTTCTTTAATTGCTCCGGCGTGCATGAAACATTATTATTTCCTATCACGGCCGAACGCAACTGTCCCTGTCCCGTATAACTTTTATAATTTATCCCTGTCCCGTTTGCGCGGAGCGCATCATAGAATCCCTCTATATCCTGCCAGAAAGGGTAGCCGTATCTCTGCGTTCCGGCTTTTGAAGTGAAATATTCATCTGAGTAAGGGAACGGGGAGTCTCCGCAATTACCGCCTATGTCCGTAGTGATTCCCTGGAAAATCCTGCTTTCGCCGAGAGGGGCTTCCAGAAGATTGGTATCCGTATGAGTGTGGATGTCTATAAAACCCGGGGAAACGGCAAGTCCTCTGGCATCAACAACTTCACATCCGAGGGAAAGATCTTTAATATTCCCTATATTCCCGATAGCTTTTATTTTTCCGTCTTTAATTCCTACTGCTCCTTTTATGGGAGCCTTCCCGTCTCCGCAATAAATAAGTCCGTCGGTTATAATGGTATCGAAATGTTCTTTTACAGAACAACTGCCCAGAAAAGAGGATATTGCTCCTCCTCCCAGAGATGCCGTGCCTATAGCTCCGGCTATAAATGCGGTGTTTTTCAGGAAATCTCTTCTTGAGACTTTTTTGTTATTGTCGGGACTAATGTTCTTCATACGCTTCTGTTCCTATAATTTTTTATGTTTATGACGGTTATTTACCGGGGATTTTATATTTGTCGTCCGGTCTGATTCCCGGAGTGGAGTACACTTTCATATTATCCTGTTCTCCGTAAACAAGCAGCGCTTCCACGCCCGGCGTAACGGCAAGTATCTCTTTCGCCTTCTCCAGGCCGACTACCATAAAATACGTGGCATACGCATCGGCTATTGCTGCGGTTCCGGCAATTACGGTGGCGCTTAACAGATTGTGTTTTACGGGGTATCCAGTTCTGGGATCTATGGTATGCGAATACTTGACCCCGTTCTCTATATAAAACTTCCTGTAATTTCCGGATGTAACCAGTCCCTTATCCGAAAGCAGCAGTACGGACTCTATCGATTCTCCGGGAATGAAATTGCCGTCGACAGGCTTATCTATGGCTACTTTCCACTCTTTCCCTTTTGGGTTCAGTCCTTTGCAGTATATTTCGCCGCCTACTTCAATCAGATAGTCGGTTATTCCCATAGCGTCGAATTTGCGGGCAATGTAATCGCATGTATATCCCTGTGCTATTGCGTTGAAATTTATCTGTATTCCAGGACAGGCCTTTTTCAGTCTGCCTCCCTCAATGCTTAATTTTTCCATTCCCACAAACTGCATGAGGCTGTCTATTTTTGCCTGTGTTACCTGTTCCTTATGCCTGAACCCGAATCCCCACAGATTGAAGAACGGTCCTGCCGAGACATCGAAAGCTCCTCCGCTCTCATTATATATACGGTACGATTCGTTGAAAACATCCGTGAATATGTCGTCCAGGGGAATGTCTTCCCCGTTGTTTATTTTTGTTATGATAGAAAGGGAGTCGTAACCGCTTATTGATTTATTTATATTTTCGAAATATTGAGACAGGCTGTCGGGAAGCCCGGTTGCAACGTCCTTATTACCGGTTGGGTCGGGTATTTTATAGACTATATGGTAAGTTCCGCCCTGTGCGAATCCGTCCAAAGTGATATATTCCGTTCCCGACGGTTTGTTATCTTTGCATGCGGAAATAGAAAGGAACAGAAACAGAATGCAGTATATGACCGGGAAACCGGGTTTATGTATGGTTTTGGCAGCTTTTTGCATGGCATGATTTTAGTACAAATGTAGAAAAAATATTAAAATATTGTTTTCCCCGCAAAAAATGTGCATTTTTGCGTTTATTTTTATTGAATAACTAATGAAGTCTGTAAAATTTGTATTGATATTTGCCCTGGCAATATCCGTAACCGCCGTTTCTTGTAAAAAGGATAAAAAAAAACAAGAAGTATTGCCCTCCATTGTGGGGGATATTATATATGATCTGCCTTTGTTTGCGTTCGTGAACGAGAAAGTTGAGATGGAAGCTACCGGAGTTACCGATCCTAAAGAGGGGGTTTCATATAAATGGATATGTAAGGGTTTGAGAAAGGATACGGTTAAAACGCCCGACATATCCCTTACGATGCCGGATTCTCTTGCCAAATTTACAGTGCAACTTACGGTGTCTGCCGATAAGTATTACAGCAGAACTATTACCAAGACCGTTACGTCAGTCAATCCGGCTCGTAACGGGAGTATTACCGGAATCCCCGATGGAAAGGATTCTATAAGGGATCGCAGGGATAATAAATGGTATCATATAGTGGAGATAGGAAATTTACAGTGGTTTGCACAGAATCTTTTATGGAACGGGGCCGGCGCAGGATATGCTAAAACGGATGCTATGGGTTCCGTTATGGGCAGGTTATATACGTGGAATGATGCTACGGGCGGAGTCTCGGCAAGCGGATTGGGCAAAGGCCCGCAAGGGGTTTGTCCGGAGGGATGGAGCATTCCTACGAATCAGGATTGGGAGGATCTGGCTAAGGCGCTTAACGGAGGAGAGGAACTGCCTTTTGTAAATAACTGGAAAGGATTGGGAGAGAAGGTGATGGTTAATGCCAAGTTCAACGGTTCGGATATATGGCCTTACTCCGCAAATGCGACGCCTTCCAATATGTACGGATGGAATGCGCTGGCAGCCGGGAATTGTTCGAACGATTATAATAATTATTCAGGATTGTTCAGTTACGCTTTCTGGTGGAGCTCAACGGAAAAGAGCGCAGGAGAGGCTAATTACCGTTATATTTATTATGACCGTCCCGATTTTCCGCTTAATTATACGGATAAAAACGGTTTCGGGGCCAGCGTAAGATGCGTAAGGCTTAAGGACAAGTAATTGAAAATATAATTAAAAATTTTTTAAACGTATGAAAAAAGGTTTAATAGTATTGATTGTTATCGCAGTTGTTGTAATAGGAATCTTTATGTGGGTTAAAAATTCTTATAACTCAATGGTAAAGATGGATGAAGGCGTTAAGGGTGCATGGTCGCAGGTTGAAAATGTATATCAGAGAAGGGCCGATCTTATTCCGAACCTTGTTGCAACCGTAAAAGGATATGCTTCCCACGAGCAACAGACTCTGGAGGGGGTTGTAAATGCCAGAAGTAAAGCTACGCAAATAACCGTAAGTGCGGACGATCTTACTGCGGAATCGCTGGCTAAATATCAGAAAGCGCAGGGAGAACTGGGAGCCGCATTGGGGAAACTGCTCGCAATTACCGAGAATTATCCGGATCTTAAAGCGAATCAGAATTTCCTTGAACTTCAGTCGCAACTGGAGGGAACGGAAAACAGGATAGCTGTAGAACGCCAGAAATTCAATGAGGCGGCGAAAATTTATAATACGTCTATCAGACAGTTTCCGCGTAATATCTTTGCCGGATTATTCGGTTTCGAGAAGAAACCGTATTTTGAATCAGACGAAGGCGCTAAAACCGCTCCTAAAGTGGAATTTTAAAGAAAGCCGGTGGTTATGCGGATAAAAGAATTTATCGGGAAGGAGGGACAGACGCGTATTGTCGCAACTATTAAAGCCGCAGAACTGAATACTTCGGGAGAGATAAGGGTTCATATAGAATCCAGATGCTCCGAAGATGTTCTGGACAGGGCCGTATATATTTTTAATTATCTTAAAATGGATAATACCCGCGCCCGGAACGGTGTTCTTATTTATGTGGCCGTAAACAGCCGAAAGTTTGCGATAATAGGAGATGCCGGGATAAATTCTAAAGTTCCGGCAGACTTCTGGGATAATATAAAACGGAAGATGGGAGATGCTTTCGCATCCGGCAATTATGTGGAAGGGTTGTGTACTGCTATAGAAGATTCGGGGCTTTCCCTTAAAGAATATTTCCCTTACAGCAGCGATGATATTAACGAACAACCGGATGATATATCTTTCGGCAATTAGAAGTACATGAAAATATACAATAATATATCGGGAACGGCAATAATGCGTTTGGTACTTGTTGCCGCTCTTGTTTTCTCTGCAACGTGCGGGATTTTTGCACAGGTTCCTTCCAGACCAAATCCGCCCAGACTTGTAAATGATCTTGCCGGTATATTTACCCCGCAACAAACCGCTGGTCTGGAACGTAGAGTGGTATCTTTTGCAGATTCTACTTCTAATCAGATAGCGATAGTTACCCTTCCGGAACTTTATGGTATGGATAAGTCGCAAATGGCTTTTGCCATAGGAGAACAATGGGGGGTAGGGCAGAAAAAATTCAATAACGGGGTCGTAATATTAATAAAACCTAAGATAGGGAATTCGCGGGGTGAAGCTTTTATTGCTACCGGATACGGTCTTGAAGGCGTTCTTACCGATGCTTTATCCCGGCGTATAATAGAGAACTATATGATACCGTATTTCCGTAATAACGATTATTACGGCGGTATAAATAAAGCCTTGAATGTAATTATGCCGCTGCTCTCCGGGGAAATATCTACGGATGAGTTTGCCGGTAAAGGTGCAGACGGCATCAATCTTCCTGTAATAGTATTTCTTTTCGTGCTTATAATATTCATAATAATATTATCTATATTATCCAAAAACGGGCCTAAGAATATGGGCGGCGGCGGAGGCCGGGCAGGTAAAAAGTTCGATGTTGCCTCAGCTATTTTCCTTGCTTCTATACTTAGTGCCGGACGCGGGCATCGTTCTTCCGGTGGTTTCGGCGGCGGCGGTTTCGGTGGTGGAGGCGGTTTCGGCAGCGGGGGATTCGGAGGATTCGGCGGCGGCTCTTTCGGCGGTGGCGGGGCCGGAGGATCCTGGTAGGAAATATTACTTATAGTTTTTTTGCGGATTTCAGTTAGTCTTGATTTCCTGTTTATTCCGGTTCTGCGGTTTCAAATGCTTTTACTATTTTACTTACCAAAGGATGGCGTACTATGTCTTCTTTAGTAAAGTTTATAAGGCTTATGTCTTTTAACCCTTTAAGCAGTTCTACGGTGCGGGTAAGCCCGGAGTCTTTTTTATTGGGAAGATCTATCTGGGTTGCGTCTCCGGTAATTATGAATTTTGCATTATTTCCCATTCTGGTAAGGAACATCTTAAGTTGTCCGGTGCTTGTATTCTGTGCTTCGTCCAGGATCACGAATGCGCTTTCGAGAGTACGGCCGCGCATATATGCGAGCGGGGCTATCTGTATTGTTCCTTCTTCTATGAGCAGTTTTAATTTTTGAGGCGGAATCATATCCATTAAGGCGTCATAGAGGGGTTGAAGATACGGATCGAGTTTTTCTTTGAGATCTCCGGGAAGAAAACCCAGTCTTTCTCCGGCTTCTACTGCCGGACGGGTAAGGATAAGTTTTTTTACTTCCCTGTTTTTGAGCGCTCTTACAGCCAGGGCTATGGCCGTATATGTTTTACCTGTTCCGGCCGGTCCAAGGGCGAATATAAGATCGTGTTTATAGTATTCTTCCACCAGTTTTTTCTGGTTTTTCGTTCTTGCGCGTACTATTTTGCCGTCGTTTCCGTACACTATTATGTCGCTTTTCCCGTCTGTAAAGTTTCCGGTAAGTCCGTTTTCCGTCATTTCGAGCGTGTTAAGGGAACTGCTTCCTATTCCGAAATCGGTATATTCAAATAGCCTGTCTACATCGTCGATACTAAGCGTTCTTTTTTTCTTTCTTTTTGTTATAAGGGCGTCTATCGATCTTTCGAAATCGTAAATATCTTTGGAACTTCCTTTTAAAGATATCGTATTGCCTCTCGGTATTATTTTCAGTTTCGGGTAATAGTGTCCCAGACGTGTTATTATCCTGTCGTTTACGCCGAAAATATCTATCGGATCTATTTCCACCAGCTCGATCTTTTTCTCCATTGCTAGTATATGTGTTTGATTAATTGTTTGTCCAGTATGTATTTATATGTGTTCATCATTCTGCGGTACTGGTTTTTGTCCTTTACAAGTTCTTCTTTGCCTTCAAGTTCTTTTACCGGTATGGCCGTATAGTCCCTTTCGAATTCGTCTTTTTTGAAACACCATAAAAATTTATAATCGGGAGGCAGTATGATTATCTTGTTTGTAAAGCGGTCTTTTACCAGAGTAAGTTTTACAAGCAGTTCCAGTTGCGAATAATCCGGGATGCTTTGGTTTGAGATATAATTCCCCAGGGAGTAAAAGATAATTTTTTCAATTTCTTTATTTTTCAGCGGGATTCTGTTATTCCCGCACAGATGTTCCCGGCTCTCTTTGTAATATATCTCTGCTGTTTGGGGAACGTGCGGATGGCTTCCCATTATTATTTTTACCCCTTCCCTGAACAGCATCCCCGCCCATATCCGCTGTGTTTCGTTCGGCTGCAACCGGTATTCTTCTCCCCAATGCGGGGCGGCTATTATAATCTCCGCTCCTCTTTTTTTTGCCCGTTCTATTACCTTTTTAACATGAATACTGTCCATGAGGTTCATTTTATACGGGGCCGGAACCGGATAGCCGTTCGTACCGTATGTAAAATTTATTATCGCGATCTTCGTTCCTTTTATGTCGGTTATTACGGGGTTCTCCCTTTCTTCCTCTTCTTGTGATAAATACGCTCCGGTGTATTTTCCTCCTGCCTGCCTGTATGTCTCCAGCGTTCTTTCGAAGCCCTGTTTTCCTCTATCCAACAAATGGTTGTTGGCAAGTAAAAATAGGTTTATTCCGCTTTTGACAGCCTGCCATATTATTGATTCAGGTGCGGAGAATATGGGGTATCCTTTATACGGAGCGCCTCCCGTAGGAAATTCCATATTTGCGGCGGCTATGTCCGCATTTTGTAATATTGGCTCTATATATTTGAATGCCAGAGAAAAATCGTATGAGTCCGGGTCGTCGGGATCTTTTCCCTGTATGAACGCACTCCTTATCTGGGAACCGTGCTGCATTATGTCGCCTATGAATACTATCCTTATGGTATCGTACATCTTTACCAGTCTGACAGGGAAGGGAGATAAAAAATCAGGGGAGATTGCCGGTTTGCTTTTCGGAAACGAGGGCGCTTTCCCGTAGTCCGTCTGCCCTGAGAGCGGCAGACATAAAAATTGGAATATAAAGAATAACAGAGCGGAAAAGGAGGGTATAATTCTCATTTTATTTTTCTTCTATTATTTTTATACCGGGAATTTCAAGCCTTATTGAAAGCCATTGTTTTAGTTTCGACAGCTCTTCGGATGAAACTTCATTGTGAAATTTTATTATGGCGATAACCTCTTCCTGAGGATTGATTTTGCCGGCAAGATTTCCGGTGTCTTCGTTTATGTTTATTTTTTCACCCCTGGCGAGAGTAAGCGAGAGTAACTGCGGATATTGCGCTGCAATTTCCCGTGCTATCTGTGCAGAGGGAAACTCTTTGCTTTTGAACTTTTTAAGTTCTTCTTCCATCTTGCTTATCAGATCTTCTCTTTTCAGTATCTCCTGTTCGTTCCTTTCGAATATGCTTTTTACCACATCCTGATCGGATATATCTTTAGGTACATACGTGCTGTTCTGGTTTATTATCAACTGATCTTTTTTTATGTTATGTTCTGCCAGACTCTCGTGCAGCCTGTTTATCTCTTTCTGGGTAAGGGCCTCTCCTGCAATGGAAATCGTTATTGTGGACGCTTTTCTGGTGCGGTGGCTTATCTGGTAATCATATATATAACTGTTGGGCAGGTTTTTGTTGTCGGCGACGAATTTTTTTGCCGTCTGATTGAAATTATTCTCTTTTATTACTATTACGGCCGAGTATATGCTGGGAATTATGAGTATGAGGGTGAACAGGGTTATGCTCTGGTGTACTTTTTTCTGTTTTACCGGATCTGAAAATTTTACAAGCGGGAATTTAAGATATCTTACGGTAAGAAAAGTGGCAAGGGCGATAAATACGGAATTTATGAAGTAAAGGTAGAACGCCCCGAAAAAATAGGCGGCGTTTCCGTTTGCCAGTCCGTATCCTGCGGTACACAAAGGCGGCATGAGGGCCGTTGCTATGGCGGCTCCTGCTATAACGGTTCCTTTCTCTTTTTTACATACCTCCACTATTACCGCAAATCCGCCGAACAATGCTATGAATACGTCGTATATGGTAGGGTTGGTACGTGCGAGAAGTTCGGTAGGCGCTTCCAGGGCGAGGGGGGTTATTATGAAAAATATCATGGAGGCAACGATGCTGATAAATGTCATTATCAGCAGATTCTTAAAAGATTTTTTCAGAAGTAAGGTGTCGTTTATTCCCAAGGCCAGTCCTATCCCCATTATAGGGCCCATCAGAGGGGAAATCAACATGGCCCCTATGACAACCGGAATGGAATTTACGTTCAGCCCTACGCTGGCCATAAATATTGCGAATATGAGAATCCATATGTTCGCTCCCCGGAATTCTATATTTGAGACAATATGATTCTGAGCAGCGTCTATGTTTACATGGTCCGATATATTTGCGATACGTTTCAGTTGTGTTATAAATGAACTCATAACGGGGTTGCAATAGTGTTAATATGTTATTATTCTATAAAAAATACGAGTGTAAATATACATTTTTTTTGCGATTGTATCATTATTTTATACATTTGTATGAGATATGGCAGGCTTGTGGAAATCCCACAGCCTTAATTTTGCGATTATGAAACGAACAAGAACTTTTTTAGTTATAAATTTGCCCAAGGCTGTGATTAAAAGAAGTTTATGAGAGAGCGAAGCGGTTACTATCGCTCTGAAAATTTTTTATATAATTAAAAGAACCTGAAAAATTTCCAAACGTATGAATAGGCGGTTTATATTTCTCTGTTTGTTTTTATTATCTATTTCCGTCGGGTGCGACAGGATAAGGGGATTTCTGGGGATGGCCACTTCCTCGGATATTGAGAAGGCCAGAGAGGAGTTGGAGATCCGGCATGACAGGCGGCAGCGTTTGCTGGATTCTATAGAAGCATTGAAATTGCGCGATACAGTGAGCCTCCCGGCTGCCGTTCCGGTTACGGACGGGGGACTGGATAAAGAATATTATGTAATTGTCGGGAGCTTCAAAAAGACATATAATACCAAAAGTATGATGAGCTTTTTGAGGGAAGAGAGTTACGAACCTGTAGTAATTCCGCTTAAAAACGGGTATGAAATGGTTGCCTTGTGCGGGTATGACAGTTATTTACAGGCAAGCAGGGAGATTGACCGGATAGAGCAGACGGAGGTGTGTCCTTATGATGTATGGATATATTATACCGGACAGCGCTTGCATAAAGAGTGAAATGAAGTTACACCAAAATTATAAATAAAAATATTAAAATATATTATGAAGACAACTGCATTTACCCAGAAACATATAGACCTGGGTGCAAAAATGGTTCCTTTTGCCGGCTACAATATGCCCGTTGAATACGTAGGTATTAAAGATGAACATATAGCCGTAAGGGAAAACGTGGGAGTGTTTGACGTTTCCCATATGGGAGAGTTTTGGGTAAAAGGGCCTGATGCTCTCAAATTCTGCCAGTATGTTACATCCAATGATGTTGCGGCGCTTATGCCGGGCAAAGTACAATATTCGTGTTTCCCTAACGGCAAAGGCGGTATAGTGGACGATCTTCTGGTTTATTGTATAGATGCTCATACCTATTTGCTTGTAGTGAATGCCGCGAATATTGAAAAGGACTGGGCGCATTTATGTGAAATAGCTCCTGAATTCGGCATAACTCCGGGTAAAGAGTTGTATAATGCTTCCGACGAAATCTGCCAGCTTGCCATACAGGGCCCCAATGCTCTTAAAATCATGCAGAGGATATGCGATCAGCCGGTTGAGGACATGGAGTATTATACATTTAAGAAATGTACCGTTGCGGGTATTCCGAATGCTATTTTATCTACTACGGGTTATACCGGCGCCGGAGGATGCGAAGTGTATGTTGCGAACGGGGATGCCGATAAACTTTGGAGAGGCGTTTTTGAAGCCGGCGCTCCCGAGGGCATACGTCCTATAGGTCTTGGCGCAAGGGATACTTTGAGGCTGGAAATGGGATTCTGTCTTTATGGGAACGATATAGACGATACGACTTCTCCGCTTGAAGCTAATCTTGGCTGGATTACGAAATTCAATGATGACAAAGGGGATTTTCTGGATAAGGATTATATGCTTAAACAGAAAGCCGACGGACTGAAGAGAAGACTGTGCGGTTTCGAACTTCTGGATAAAGGCGTAGCCCGTCACGGATATGAAGTTTGCGATGAGGAGGGCAACCAGATAGGCTATGTTACGTCCGGTACGATCGCTCCTTCGGTAGGGAAGGCCATAGGGATGGCGTATGTAGCGGCTCCGTTATATAAAGCCGGTTCTTATATATATATCAAAGTGAGGGATAAACTGCTTAAAGCCCTCGTAGTTAAAACTCCTTTTTATAAAAAATAAAACTTAATCCGGATAAAAATATGCCTGTCGAACTTGAAAAGGTTTTGGATTGGGCAAAAGGCGTATCCTTCGCGGTTACCGTGTGTGATCGCGAAGGATTTATCATATATATGAATGATAAATCAAAAGCGACTTTTGCCAAATACGGCGATATTATGGGTAATAATCTCAGGAATTGCCATTCTCCCCGTTCATGGGAGATCATTACGTCCCTTTTGGAAAAAGGAGAGTCCAATACATATACTATATCCAAAAACGGCGTGAAAAAGATTATTCATCAGACACCCTGGTATGAAAGCGTTGATACTGCCTCTCAAGGGTGCGCTGTAAGTGCAGGAGGATTGGTAGAGGTATCCATAGAGATACCGGAAGATATGCCTCATTATGTAAGGGGATAAAAGGGCGTTTGTTAAGATTTTATTACCGGTAATCCGGTTTTTATCTTTATGAAGTTTCTCTTTGTTAAATTTGCCGTATAATTAAAAATATGTTTTTAATGGGGATTTTTAAATTTGCACATAATAATATAAATGTGACGGATCTGAACAGGAGCCTTAAGTTTTATGAAGATGCATTGGAGCTTAAAGAGATAAGACGTATAACGGCAGAAGACGGGGCGTTTATTATCGTTTATCTTTCCGACGGGTCGAGTGCGCATCAGTTGGAGCTTACCTGGCTGCGGGACTGGGACAGGGCTTATAATCTGGGAGATAATGAGTTTCACCTGGCGTTCAGGACTAATGATTATGAAAATGCTTATCAGATGCATAAACAGATGAATTGCGTTTGTTATGAGAATCCGCAGATGGGAATTTATTTTATTGCGGATCCCGACGGTTACTGGCTTGAAATCATGCCGGTTAGATAGTATGCCCGATGTCGGCCGGGACGTTTTGGAAACTGTTTTGAATTTATTAATCTCTGTCTTTATCAGTTCTGAAAATATCCTTAAAATAATTTCGGTAACGAACCAAAACAATTTCTTAATCCGGAGATTGGCTTTGTTTTTGTAACTTTGCCCTGTTTGTTAATGGATTAAATGAATATCTGATGAAAAGAATTACTTTCTCCGGTCTTGTTTGTATTATATTTATATTGTTGTTTCAGCCGGATTACCTTGCCGGCCAGACAACGACATCTTCCGAAGGGGTAGAGCGGTCATTGAAAAGGTACGTTGAATTCATATCGGCGGATTCTCTTATGGGCCGTGCCGCCGGAAGCAAAGGCGAGAAGATAACGGCGAATTTTATTTATGACGAGCTTGAAAAGAGCGGAGTGGTTATGCTTACTCCGCGGGACGGCGAGGACTTTTATGTCGCGATGAAGGATACGATACATTCCAGGAATATAATAGGTGTGGTTCCGGGATATGATCCCGTACTTAAAAACGAATACGTGGTTATAGGAGCGCATATAGATCATCTCGGCGTGAACAGGCTGAACAGGGACGGAGAGGAATCGGTACAGATATATCCGGGGGCGGACGATAATGCTTCCGGTGTGGCTACGGTACTTGAGATTGCAAAACAGGTTGCCGCACGCCAGTTCCTTTTCAGGCGTTCGGTGATATTTGCTTTTTTCGGAGCGGAAGAGATAGGGATGGCCGGGAGCTGGTATTTTCTTAACCGTTCTTTTCAGGAGGTGGATAAAATCGTAATGATGATAAATCTGGATATGGTGGGAAGAAGCGGGAGAAATAATAATATGCAGGTATTTACATCCGGGCAGAATCCGGAGATTACCGCTATAATCAATGAGTTGTCGGGAAGAACTTTTTCAATAAGGCCCAAAACTTCGCCGACGGATTATTTTCCTTCCGATCACAGAACCTTTTATGATAAAAATATTCCGATAGCATTGTTTACTTCGGGGATACACAGGGACTATCATACGCCCAGGGACAGGAGCGATAAGATAGATTATAACCAGATGGCATATCTTGCAGAATATGTTTATTCGTTGGCGGAAGTCGTTGCGAACAGGGATGAGAGGATATTGCCGGCAGTGAGGAAAAGCGATACCGGTAACGGAGACGGGGACGGGGAAAATATAATATTTACGCAGCAGGATGTGGATAAGAGGGCTGTTTTTATTCATGGGGATGAAACGCAGTTCCTTAACAAATGGGTATATCCGTATATCAAATATCCGGAAAGCGCTGTTATAATGGGAATAAAAGGGCGAGTGATTGCGGAATTTATAATAGAAAAGGATGGAAGGGTCAGCAATGTTAAAATAGTAAGGGGAATAGATGATGATGTGGATAAGGAGGTCGTGAAAGTAATATCGGCTTCTCCCAAGTGGAAACCTGCCCGGTACAGAGGAAATCCGGTAAGGGTTAAGGTCTCCGTACCTGTCGAGTTTAGGTTGAAAAAACAGGGTGATTTTAAATTAAAAAAATAGCTCTGTACTCTAAAAAATACTACATTTGCAACTTAAAATCATTTTGTTCAGATGGAGTACAATTTTTTAGAAATAGAGAAGAGATGGCAGGAGTATTGGGCCAAAAATAAGACCTTTAAAGTAAGGAATGATCTTTCAAAACCTAAATATTATGTGCTGGACATGTTCCCTTATCCTTCGGGTGCGGGATTGCATGTAGGGCATCCGCTCGGATATATAGCAAGCGATATTTACAGCAGGTATAAGAGGCTGAAAGGGTTTAACGTACTTCATCCTATGGGATACGACGCTTTCGGATTGCCCGCAGAACAATATGCGATACAGACAGGCCGGCATCCGGCATCCACTACGCAGGATAATATAGACAGATACCGCCGGCAGTTGGACAGGATAGGGTTCTCCTATGACTGGAGCAGGGAGATAAGAACTTGTGATCCCGGATATTATAAATGGACTCAATGGGCTTTCCTGCGTATGTTCAAATCTTATTTTAATAATGAGACCGCAAAGGCCCGGCCGGTAAGCGAGTTGGAAGAGATATTTGCAAAGGAGGGGAATACAAACGTTAATGCCGCATGCGGGGATGTAAAGATATTTACGGCAGGGGAATGGAACTCTTTTTCCGATATGGAAAAGAGCGACATACTTATGAAGTACCGTATCGCTTATCAGGGAGAAACGGCCGTAAACTGGTGTCCCGCACTCGGAACGGTGCTTGCCAATGATGAGGTGAGAGAGGGATTGTCTGTCAGGGGAGGGCATCCTGTTGAACAGAAAAAAATGAAACAGTGGCAGTTAAGAGTTTCGGCCTATGCGGAGAGATTACTTGCCGACATGGAAGATCTTGAATGGACGGATGCCCTGAAAGAGATGCAAAAGAACTGGATAGGGAAATCCCAGGGAGCGGAGATGGTATTCAAAGTCATGAATGAGAATTCTGTTGAGGGGAAACCTGCAAAGTATGACATGACGATATTTACCACGCGTGCGGATACTGTCTTCGGAGTTACTTTTATGGTGCTTGCCCCTGAGAGCGAATGGGTGGAACGACTTACTTCAAAAGAGAACGTAGAGGCGGTAGATGCTTATCTGACCGAGGCTAAGAAAAAGACGGAGCGGGAGAGGATGGCGGAGACCAGGAAGATTACGGGTGTATTTACGGGGTCTTATGCCATAAATCCTTTTACGAAAGAGAAAGTTCCTGTGTGGATAAGCGAATATGTGCTTGCCGGATACGGTACGGGGGCTATTATGGCAGTACCGGCGCATGACAGCCGCGATTATAATTTTGCAAAACATTTTAATCTTCCGATAATTCCGCTTATAGAGGGATGCGATATCAGTACCGAAAGTTTTGATGCCAAAGAAGGCATTATGTGTAACAGCGGCTTCCTTAACGGAAAGAGCGTAAAAGAAGCGATTCCGGCAGCGATAGACGAAGTTGAAAGATTGGGAATAGGTTACAGAAAAGTGAATTATAGGTTGAGGGATGCCATTTTCTCAAGGCAAAGATATTGGGGGGAGCCTTTTCCTGTTTATTATAAAGACGGAATAGCCACTCCGGTTCCGGAGGAGGAACTGCCTCTGGTATTGCCTGAAATTGATAAATTCCTTCCTACGGAGGATGGGGAGCCGCCTCTGGCAAGAGCCGCCGACTGGACTTATAACGGTTATCCTTTGGAAAAGAGTACTATGCCCGGGTTTGCGGGAAGTAGCGCCTATTATCTGAGATATATGGATCCGGCCAACGATAAGGAGCTTGTAGGCAGGGAAGCAGACGGGTACTGGAGAAATGTGGACTTATATATAGGCGGAACGGAGCATGCTACCGGACATCTGATCTATTCGAGGTTCTGGAACAAGTTCCTGTATGATACGGGTTATGTGGTAGAGAAAGAACCTTTCAAAAAACTTATTAATCAGGGGATGATACAGGGGCGTTCGAATTTCGTGTACAGGATAAAAAATACCAATACGTTCGTCTCTTATAATCTTAAAGACGGGTATGATACTACGGAGATACATGTCGATGTGAACATAGTGAATAACGACAGATTGGATATTGCAGCTTTTAAGGCGTGGATGCCTGATTTCGCGAATGCCGAATTCATCCTGGAAAACGGGGAGTATATTTGCGGATATGCCGTGGAGAAAATGAGCAAGTCTATGTTCAATGTTGTGAATCCCGATAATATATGCGACAGTTACGGAGCCGATACGTTAAGGTTGTATGAAATGTTCCTGGGCCCGCTGGAACAATCCAAGCCCTGGGATACAAAAGGGATAGACGGCGTGCACCGTTTTCTTAGAAAGCTGTGGAGATTGTTTTTTAATAAAGAGGGCGTGTTCTGCGTACCGGACGAGAAAGCATCTGCGGCGGAGTTGAAAACCCTTCATAAGCTGATAAATAAGATTGGCGCTGATATTGAATCCTTCTCGTTCAATACTTCCGTAAGTGCGTTTATGATAGCCGTTAATGAGTTGCAGGATATGAAATGCAATAAAAGGGAGATATTGGAGAAAGTTATAATACTGCTCTCTCCTTTTGCTCCTCATATAACGGAAGAACTATGGAATATGCTCGGACATAATGAGAGCGTATCCTTAGCCTCTTTCCCGGAATATGTCGAGGCATATACGGTAGAAAACAGCGTGGAATATCCCGTATCGTTTAACGGGAAAATGAGATTCAAAATGGAGTTGCCTAAGGATATGCCTGTAAAAGAGGTCGAAGCGGCGGTGATGTCCAACGAAAATACTGCAAAATATATCGGGGAATGCGGAGTTAAAAAGGTTATAGTAGTTCCTGGTAAAATTATTAATATCGTTTGTTGATTTTGTGCGGATGAAGCATAAACTTTATCATATAGATGCATTTGCAAAAGAGGTATTTACCGGGAATCCGGCTTGTGTTGTTATTCTGGGTTGCGGATTGAGCGATACGGTATTGCTGAATATCGCTGCAGAAAACAGCGTGGCGGAGACGGCATTTATTTTACCTTCAAACGGCCGGTTGTCCCTGCGCTGGTTTACCCCCGATATAGAGATGGATCTGTGCGGACATGCTACGCTGGCATCCGCCTATGCCGTTTTTAATTTCATGCCGGAGTATATAAGGAATGAGAAAGTTATTTTCGATACCTGCGAGGGAGAGATAGAGGTGTACCGGGAGATTGCTGGAGGGGGAGAACAAATGTATTGTATTGATTTTCCGGCGAGAAAAGGCGAGATGGCTGAGCTTCCGTCTCAAATAAGGAGGAGTCTGAGCATTCAGCCTTCGGAGGTATATCTTTCAAGGGATTATCTTTTGATATATGATTCTCCGGAAGATATTTTAGCCATTGAGATAGACAGGGGCGAGTTTGATAAGATCAATCTGGGAGTGGGGGGAGTAATAGTATCGGCTCCGGCTCCGCAGCAGGGAGACGGATGTTATGATAAAATAGGGGATTGCGATTTCGTATCCCGCTTCTTTACTCCCAGGGCTACTATCCTGGAAGATCCGGTTACCGGTTCTTCTCTTTGTACGCTTGCGCCTTACTGGGCTGCAAGGCTTGGAAAAGAGGAACTTCATGCCAGACAGTTATCTGCCAGGAGCGGAGAGTTGATTTGTATTATTTCCGGCGGGAGGGTTATCATAAAGGGATACGCAGTATGCTATCTTACCGGAGAGATTTCTATTTGATGAATTTAATCGTTTATTTATTATGATAAAAACAGTCTTTAAGGAGATAAAGGCGTATGTAATTATAACAATAGGCATATTCCTGTATTGTTTTAGCTGGGAGGCTTTTCTGATACCTAAAGGAATAGCCGGCGGCGGAGTTACCGGTATCGCCTCTATTATTTACTATGCTACCGGATTTCCCATATCCTATTCGTATCTTATAATTAATGCCTGTCTGATCTTGGCGGGATCTTTTGTGCTTGGGAGAGGATTCGGTTTCAAGACGATTTACAGTATCCTTCTGGCTTCGCTGATGTTCAGGATAATGCCGGATTATGCCTGGATAACTGAACTTTCCGACATTCCCGACAAGTTTATAAACGCTTTGCTGGGAGGTTCGATAAGCGCATTGGGAATTGCCGCCATATTTATGCAGGGAGGAAGTACCGGCGGTACCGATATAGTTGCGCTGATAGTCGCCAAATATAAAGAGACATCGCCGGGCAGGGTATTTTTATATTGTGATCTGCTTATAATAGGTTCTATTTATTTTCTTCCCGACAAAGGGTTGCAGGATATAATTTACGGTTATATCCAGATGGTATCTTTCTCATATATGATAGATGTTGTGCTTACGGGTTCCAAGCAATCGGTACAGATACTTATATTTACAGATAAATATAAAGAGATGGGAGATATGCTTGCAAATGAACTCAGAAGGGGAGTTACGGCTCTAAGATCGGTAGGGTGGCATTCGCAGCAGGATGGAAGGGTGCTGGTGGTCGTCGCCAGAAAACAGCAGTTGCAGGAGATAATGGTTTCGGTCATGGAGGTAGATAATAAGGCTTTCATATCGGTATGCTCCGCGATGAGCGTGTACGGGAACGGCTTCGAGGCGGTAAAAGGTAAAAAGCGCGATAAGAATTCGGCTGCGGGCAAGATAGCCAGTTTTATAAAAATAGAAGATCAACGTTAAAGATGAAGTAAGATGAATCTGAAATTAAAAGATATTCTAAGAGAGATCAAAGCGTATATAATTATTACCTGCGGTCTCCTGATATATGTTTTGGGCTGGGATATTTTCCTTCTTCCCAATAATATGGTAGGCGGGGGCGTAACCGGTATATCGGCGATATTATTATATGCTTTTAAAATACCTGTCGGCGTTTCGTTTTTTATAATAAATCTGGTTCTGCTGTTTATCGCTCTCAGGGTGCTCGGTAAAGGATTCGGTTTCAAGACGGTTTATGCCATTGTTATGGCTTCTTTATTTTTCCAGATAGTCCCGGATTTTCTTCCGCAGGCATTTATAGACGAGATTGCGATTTCCAACGGGAAGCTGCTGTGCGCCATGTTCGGAGGCGTATGCGCCGGACTTGGTATCGGGATCTGTTTTTCGCAGGGAGGAAGCACCGGAGGTACGGATATAGTGGCTCTGATGATCGTAAAGTATAAAAATATATCGCCCGGCCGTATCATTCTTCTTATGGACGTGTTCATAATAGCTTCTTCTTTATTGCTTCCCGCCAGAGAGCTACTGGATGCTGCGGGAGCGGTTACCGGTACTGAGAATCTGGGACAAAGGTTCGCTACTATATTGTACGGATATATTTTGATAGGTGCGTGCGGATATACTATAGACCTGTTTGTGGCGGGTACGAAACAATCTCTGCAGATTTTTATTTTTTCAAAGCATTATTCCAGGATTGCCGATGCGATAATATCGGATATAGGGAGAGGGGTTACCCTTCTGGACGCTCAGGGGTGGTATACGAAGCAGCCCAGCAAGATTGTTATGGTGGTTGTAAGGAAAAACGATATAAATATGGTATATAAGGTTATAAAAGAGATTGACAGAGACGCTTTTATGTCTGTGGGAAGTGTTTCGGGTGTTTATGGAAAAGGCTTTGATGAAATTAAGAAATAACAAATATTTTCCGGAATAGTAAATATTTGCATTCCGGCGGTTATTTCCTGTACGGAATAGAGGGTTGATTTATATTTTTGCAATAAAACTATTTCAAAACACATGAATCAACTTTATTTATTATCTAACTTTAAGCATGCTCCCGGATTGATTTTTCTGCCGTTATACGGAGGAATATCAATATTCCTTATGATAGTGCTTTTTAAGAACAGGACGGATTCTTCCGTCAAGAAACTTTTGGTCTCTCTTTTTTCATTGCTGGGAGTATTATTGTTCCAAAGCCCGGATCTTCCATCCCTTGCGGTCAAGTTGTCTATTTTTACTACGCCTTTCGTAGTTATAATGTTACAAAGGATTGATATTATCAGAAATGATACCAGGACATTCCTCTGTTTTATTGTTATACTGTGGGGAGTTGTATTTGTAACGGAATTTTCCAGATATTCCGGTTGGGTAGACAGCCGTTTTTACTTTTTGCTGCTTGTAATATTCATGATTATTATCAACGTATGCCTGATGCTTTATTTTTGTATTATCTGTAATATGAAATATGATTCGATAGTGTCCGGCGTTACGAAAAAGAGGTTTCATAATATTCTGGCGATTATAGCAATTTCAATAATATCGGCTAATCTGGTTATACTGGTCTTGTCGGGAGGGAACAGGTTATATACGTTCCTGCCGGCGTTCGCAGTTTTATTTGCGATACATGCTGCGATGGCCTACAGCGAGTGTAAAAATATTTTTATTAAAGGTAATTACGGCCTTAACACCGGCAGGGCGGCCTGTGAATATACCGGACGGCTTGAAGACAGTAATGTATCCGATGAGGTTTGTATTTTGTTCCGTCTGGTAAATCTTTTTGAGCAGGAGAAACTTTATCTTAATCCCGAGATAACGGTTTCAGGCGTGGCGGCCAGAATATATACCAACCGTACCTATCTTTCCAGGGCATTGAACCAGAGAACTTCCAGAAATTTCAACCAGTTTGTGAATTATTACAGGATAAAGGAGATCTGTGAGATATTTATAAGTAGTCCGGATATAAAAATTCAGCAGTTGTATGAACAGTGCGGGTTTAATACTCTTTCTTCGTTTTCAAGCGCATTCAGGATAAATACCGGATATACACCTGCCGAGTGGGGACGGGAAGTCAGGCGTAAACAGGCTAAGAATGAAAACGTCTCGGTTAAAGATTATATTATGTGAAATTATACTCTCCGTAGCCGAGAGAGTTATAATCAGGTTCAGCGGGTGCGAGTGCCTTATTATTCCACCTTCTTTACCGGTACATCTTACGCAGATGGAGCCTTGTATTATAGAGCGGGAGAAGGACGACATGTTAAAATCGTTATGGAAAAGAGTAGATTCCCTGGTAAAAGAACGGGAGTTGTTTCTGGACAGGGATCTTACTCTCGATAAACTGGCAAAACTGGCGGGAAGCAACCGTACTTATATTTCAAAGGCTTTTTCTTCGAAAGGTATTAATTTCAGCTCCTATGTGAATTCCCTAAGGATTGCATACGCATGCAGGATTACGACGGATAAATGGTTTACTATTGAGGAACTGGCGATTTTATCGGGGTTTAAAACGGACAGGACTTTTTACCGGGTGCTGAAAGAGAACGGGGGCGAAGAGTTGAAATTTCTAAAAAAGAGGTATCTTTGCAGAAATTTATTTACGAATATGGCAGACGAAAAGATAATTTTTTCAATGAATGGGGTAGGTAAGATATTGCCTGCCAATAATAAAGCTATTTTAAAAGATATTTATCTCTCCTTTTTCTACGGGGCTAAGATAGGTATTATAGGTTTGAACGGATCAGGCAAGTCTACCCTTATGAAGATAATCGCCGGGATAGAAAAGTCTTATCAGGGGGAAGTTATATGGGCGCCCGGATATAGTGTAGGCTATCTTGAGCAGGAGCCGCTTCTCGATGATTCTAAAACGGTGCGCGAGATTGTTGAGGAAGGGGTTCAGGAGGTTGTGGATCTTATGAAGGAGTATGAAGCTGTAAATGCCAGGTTTATGGAACCTATGAGCGACGATCAGATGAACAAACTTATAGAGTATCAGGGAGAGCTTACCGAGAAGATAGAGCATGTGAACGGATGGGAGCTGGACTCCAAACTGGAAAGGGCTATGGATGCCCTCATGTGTCCGGAATCCGATGCGCTTGTGAAGAATCTGTCGGGGGGAGAGAGAAGAAGAGTTGCTTTGTGCCGTTTGCTGTTGCAGGAACCGGACGTTCTGCTTCTTGACGAGCCTACCAACCATCTGGACACGGAGAGTATTCAATGGTTGGAAGCCCATCTGCAACAATATAAAGGTACTGTCATAGCTGTGACACATGACAGGTATTTCCTTGATAATGTGGCAGGATGGATCTTGGAACTGGATAGGGGGGAGGGCATTCCGTGGAAAGGGAATTATTCGTCGTGGCTGGATCAGAAAGCCAGGAGGCTTGCGCAGGAAGAGAAACAGGAAAGCAAGAGGCGTAAAACGCTGGAACGTGAGTTGGAGTGGGTAAGAATGGCTCCTAAGGCCAGGCATGCAAAGTCCAAAGCCCGTTTGTCTGCTTATGAGAAAATGCTTAATGAAGATGGACGGCAGAAAGAGGAAAGGCTGGAGATATTTATTCCCAACGGTCCGCGTCTGGGTACGAATGTTATTGAGGCTGCGGATGTTGCCAAAGCTTTTGGGGATAAGGTGCTTTATGAGGGGCTTGATTTTAAATTGCCTCCCGCCGGAATAGTTGGTGTCATAGGGCCTAACGGAGCCGGTAAAACAACTCTTTTCCGTATTATAATGGGATATGACAAGCCCGATAAGGGTAGTTTTACGATAGGTGAAACCGTAAAAGCAGCTTATGTGGATCAGCAGCACCGCACTATAGATCCCGATAAAACAGTATATGAGACTATCGCCGAAAATTCGGATTTTGTAAAGTTGGGAAATCGTGAGGTGAATGCCCGGGCCTATGTCTCCAGGTTCAATTTTTCAGGAGCGGATCAGGAGAAAAAATGTGGAATTCTGAGCGGCGGAGAGAGGAACAGGCTGCATCTGGCCCTTACGCTTAAAGAGGAAGCTAATGTGTTATTGCTCGACGAGCCTACCAATGATGTTGATGTAAATACGATACGGGCACTTGAAGAGGGTTTGGAAAATTTTGCCGGATGTGCCGTTATTATATCGCACGACAGATGGTTCCTTGACAGGATATGTACGCATATACTGGCTTTCGAGGGAGATTCCAAAGTCTATTTCTTTGAGGGAACTTATTCCGAGTACGAGGAAAACAGGAAAATGCGCCTGGGAAATACTGAACCTAAAAGATTCAAGTATAAAAAACTGATGGAATAGGTATTTTTTAGAATATTTTTCAGCTATTTTAAGCTGCTTACTGCAAGAGTTTCTTAATATATTTCAGCCATTTGTAAGGCGGGTATTTTGCAGGAATATCAAAGTTACGCGGGGAGACCACGTAACTTTTTTTATGGCTGAATGTCTCGAATCCGTATTTGCCGTGATAATTTCCCATACCGCTCTCTCCTACGCCGCCGAAAGGTAGTTTGCGGTTTGCAATATGCATTATGGTATCGTTTATGCAGGCTCCGCCTGAAAATGTGTGCTTCAATACTTTAAGTGCTGTATGCTTTTTCCCGAATATATACAGTGCAAGCGGTTTCGGGTGTGAATTTATATATCTGACGGCATCTTCTGTATGCCGGTACGATATTACCGGTAATACCGGGCCGAAAATCTCCTCCTGCATTGCCGGATTGCCGCTTATTTTTTCCGGATATGAAATATCTCCCGCATCGGTAACTGTAGGCTCTATAAAAAGTTCGGATGCATTTACGGCGCCGCCGGATATTATTCCGCCCGTTTCCGCACATTTTTCTATAATAGAGTTAAGCCTTACGAATGCTGCCGGAGAGATAATTCTCCCGTAGAATCTGTTTTTGATTATTTCTTCCGTACCCGCGCCATATAACTCTCCTACGGACTTTTTTAACTGTTTTACGAATTCCTCTTTTACGGAATGTTCAACCAGGATGTAATCGGGAGCGATACAGGTCTGGCCGCTGTTAAGGAATTTTCCCCAGGCAACTTTTTTCGCCGCTGTTTTAAGGTTTGCCCCGGAGGTGATTATACAAGGGCTTTTCCCTCCCAGTTCCAATGTTACCGGGGTAAGGGTTTGTGCCGCTTTTACGGCTACGGTTTTTCCGAAAACGGCTCCGCCGGTGTAAAATATGTAATCATATTTTTCTTTAATGATCTCTTCCAGGATTTCTGGTCCGCCGGTCATTATTTCTACAGGCCGGCCGGTATCGGGAGTATTGCCCTGTAATATGTTTGCCCCGTTTATTATATCTTTGCATACGGCGGCCGTATTTACCGCGATATGGGAAGGTTTGAGCATTGCGCAATTACCCGCGCTTACTGCGGCTACCAAAGGAGCTAAAAGAAGCATGAAAGGATAGTTCCAGGGCGCTATTATAAGTACCACTCCGTAAGGTTGCGGCATTATTCTGCTTTTCGACGGGAATATTGTTATCGGAGAGCCTGTTTTACGTATCTTACTCCATTTCCTCAAATGTTTTATATGATACTCTATTTCTCCCAGTACAAAGGATACCTCGGTAAGGTAGCTTTCCTGAGTGGATTTATGCAGATCTTTCCACAAGGCTTCATATAACGGGGATAGATTTGACAGTATACTCTCTTTTAATGCTTTAAGTATCTCTATCCTTCTGCCTGGATCGATCGTATTTCCTGAATTAAAGTATTTTCTCAGATATGTTTGCATATTAAGAAACTGTTTTTAATTTATTAATCTCATTCTTTATCAGTTCTTTTTTCTCTTTTCATACGTTTTCGCTCTCTCATAAATCGGCCGGAAGCGTACCCAGGGTCTGGAATATTTTTAATCCGAAACGGGGGCATACGGCTATTGCATGTTCCAGTATTTCAGCCTGTATACCTTCGTAGATTACCCAGTTTTTGTTTTTCGAAAAACAGTATATCTGTACCGGAATTCCCTGGGCGGTGGGAGCCAGATACCTTACCATTGTAAGTATATCGTTGTTTACATGAGGATTTTCGTGCAGATATGTCGTAAGATATATTCTGTACATTTCCAGGTTTGTAAATTGTTTGCCGCTTCCTTCGGGAATTTGTACCAGATCCGAAAGAGCCTTTGTTTCTTGCGGGGTGCAGAATTTTATCGTGCTTATATCTATATTCAGGGATACGGTTATTCTTCTTCCTCCCGATTCTTCCATTCCCCTCCAGTTCTGGAACGGGGTGGTAATGAGGGAATATGTAGGAACGGTAACTATTGTATTGTCGAAGTTCCGGACTTTTACCGTTATGAGGGTTATATCTGTTACCACTCCGTTGGCTATTGAACTCTGTACGGTTATCCAGTCGCCCGGCCTTATCATATCGTTCGACGAGAGCTGTATTCCGGATATGAATCCCAGTATAGTATCTTTGAAAATGAATGATAGCAAGGCTGCGAATGCTCCAAGTCCGGTAAGAAGTCCTGCCGGAGATTTGTCTATTATTACGGCCACCGTTATTATTGCCCCTATGCAGAAATTTATTATCTGCATTATCTGGAAGAATCCTTTTATGGGCTTCTGTTTATATTTTTTCTTTTTGCTTATTACTTCGTATCCGATCCTGAGAAACGTATTGATAATAATTATTACCAGGCATATCATTATTATTACGCATACTTTTATAAGTACCGTCAGTATTTTGGAATCGGGAGTAAAAGCGGCGGGCAGAAAAGAAGTTACAAGTACTACCAGTATGAGATTTACCAAACGTTTGAGTATTCTGTTTATATATGAACGTACTTCCAGGTTGGGGGTGAATTTATCCATCCCCCTTTTTATAAGCGAGATTAATATATATTTCAGGATGATGTTTACCACAAAGGCTATAATGACTATTGCCGTTACCGTGATGAACTGTTCCATAATATTTGCCGTTCCTTCATCTATTCCTATGTTTACTAATGCGTTTTTTAGCCATTCAGCAGCTTTACTTCTCATACGTTAAATTTTTAATTACATTTAAAACAACTAAATATACAAAAGAAAATGGAAACGAG
>CAYVED010000027.1:0-29107 GCA_964449975.1 uncultured Muribaculaceae bacterium | reverse complement strand
AAAAAACTAAAAAAATATTGTTTTTTTTAAAAAAAACTTAACAACTTAGAAATCAATATGAAAAAATATTAAAAAAATAAGCATCTGAAACTCAGATGCTTATCCATAAGTGCCTTATTTTCTTTATTATACAATTATGTAAAAAGAGTGTTGTTTTGATAAATTATAAACAATACTTTTTAATTATTAAAAAACACTGATTCTTATATATTTTTTAGGGTTCTCCGTGATCTTTTTTATAAGATTATCAAGATCTTTTATGAGCGAGTCTGCAGAGTTGTGCAGAGCGTCGGAATTCAGGAGTTTTCCGACGCTGCCGTTAGGGTCCTGTATTTTTTCAAGGAGTGTTTTAAGGCTCCCGACAGTCTCTTTTAACTGTGCCTGCGATAGATCCGTAGTTATTTCATTTATATTTTTTAAAGAACTCTTTATATCTCCGCTGCCTTCGCTGAGATTTTTTGAGAGTGCGTTCAGGTTTGCGATCATCTCTTTCAGTTCGGGAGACGTTTCGTTAAGTGTTTTGCTGAGGGTACGGGCGTTTGCCAGGGTTCCGTTTAAGTTGTTAAGGGATTGCTGTATGTTTACCTTTGCACTCGAATCGAGAATGGAGTTAATATTATTGAGAGTGACGTTCATATTATTCATAAGCACGGATACCTGGTTTTTCAGAGGCCCTATCTCGCTGGTAAGCATCGAAATCATATCGGGTGCGTAACTTCCTTTTATAGTGTCGTTCTCTTTTGCGTGGATATTGGAGTTGCCGAGGCTTATCCTTACCGATTTGCCGCCGAGAATATCGGCGCTGTAAACTTCCGCCAGAGAATTCGAGGGGATTACATAGTCGGATTTTACCGAAAGTCTTACGAGAAAGTTATCCGTGACGTTATTATATTTTATGCTCTCTACCGTGCCTACTTTAAGCCCTCTTATATACACGGGGCCGGTGGCGGTCAGGCCTTCTACATCGTTTAATATGGTGTAGTATTTTGTATTTTTATTGAATATATCCTGACCTTTGAGAAAATTGATAATCACGAATATCGCTACGAGTGTCAAAAGTACGAACATGCCTATTGCCTGTATCCTTGATAATTTGAATTTTTCCATCCTTAATATAAATCTATACGATTTGCAAACTTAGTAATATTTTGAATTATTTAACAATTTTATTATCTTTTATGTGTATCACGAATGCTCCCCGGAAAGTTTTCCTTATTGCCGGCAGAGCTTCTGCCGCTTTTTGCCGGGTAGGGTATCTGCATATATAATATTTGTAGAGGTTGTCTGTTTTTATATAGCCGTAATCTTTCCTGCCCCTGAAATCCGGAGCGTTTCTTTTTAATATCCTGTTTACGGATAATATCTGTATTGCATAAAATTCTTCGCCCCGTACGGAAACCGTATCCGCAGATTCATTGTCCTTAACCGGAATTTGCCGGGATATAGTTTCCTGCCTTTGCTCCTCTTCCCCTTCGTACTCTTTTTTGTATGCGGCAAATGCGTTGAACAGCCTGAGAGCGAGATCTGCCTGCCCTTTCTCTGTTGTAATGATATTATAATCTTTTGTATTGGATATAAAGCCCACCTCGGTAAGAACGGACGGCATTGTGGTTTTCCACAGAACGAGCAGTCCTCCCTGTTTTACCCCCCTGTTATTATATATGGGGCCTTTCCTGAATTGTTGCTGTATATGGGAAGCAAAAGATAAACTTTGTTCGAGGTGGGTATTTTGCAGAAGAGAGAATATGATATAAGATTCCGGAGAGTCTGGGTTGAATCCTTCATATTTGGACTGGTAATTATCTTCCATTACTATTACCGAGTTTTCGGCTTTGCAGACTTCAAAATTATCTTCGCTTTTAGATGTTCCCATTACGAAAGTTTCGGTTCCGCTGACGGAAGCGGATTTTGTGGAATTTACATGTATGGAGATGAAGAGATCGGCCTTGTTGCGGTTGGCTATATCCGCCCTTTCGTTCAGATCTACGTATTTGTCGGTGGTGCGGGTATATATTACCTTTATATCCGGGAAGTTACGTTTTATACGTGCCCCTAGTTTCAGACCTATAGAGAGCGTAATATCTTTCTCTTTATATCTGCCGTTTTTGCTTATCGCTCCGGGGTGTCTTCCCCCGTGTCCGGGATCTATTACCACCGTTTTTATTTTTGTAAGGGGCGAGCCTGTCCCGCAGAAAGCCGGAACGCATAGAACAAGGCACAGTAACGTAATTATATAATAACTCTTTTTTAACGGCATGAATTAATGATATGCTATTATATATAAGTAAATTTGTATCACAAAGGTAACTTAAAAGCGGAATAAAATCAAAATTAAAGTTTCCGCAAAGAGTTTATATTTTAAGGAAATATATTAATTTTGCGCTTTGCCTGATATTTAGAGGTATTATTGGCACAGATAATGTATATTAAAGCGAAAACTAACTCATTTTCATGTTTATAAAAAAAATCCTCAATATTTTTCCTGTTGCGGCCGGACTTCTTTGGTTTGTTTCGGTGTCGGCCGAACCTGCTGGAAATGAGTTGTATAATATGTTCGCAGGACGCCAGGATTCTACTAAGACGAGCAGGCTTGTTTCGAGGGATTCTTTAAAAGCGAAATTTCTGAATGATACTCTTGCCGTGCAAAGGGATTCCCTGGGGGCATACGGTGATTCTCTGGCTTTTGTCAAAGACAGCGCCGTAAATAAAGGAAGTATAGAGTTTCCGGTATTTTCAACTGCAAGAGATTCTATTATAGAGGATTTCTCCAACGGTAAGAAAATGATATATTATTACGGAGATGTTAAGGTTACTTATGATAATATGGAAATAACGGCCGATTATATGGCTTACGATATGGATTCCAGAACGGTTTTTGCTAAGGGATTGCCGGATACTACCGGCAAGATAATAGGACAGCCGGTTATGAAAGAAGGGCAGGGCAGTTATGAGATGGAGAGCGTTTATTATAATTTCGGATCGAGGAAAGCGAAGATCAAAAATATGATAACACAGGAGGGAGAGGGGTTTCTGCACGGGCGGTTCATAAAGAAAATGCCGGATAATTCCATTAACATTGCGAAAGGTAAATATACTACCTGCGATTGCGAGCATCCCCATTTTTACCTGCATATGACCAATGCCAAGGTTATAAACGAACCCGGAGGGGGACAGAAAACCGTTTTCGGGCCTTCTTATGTAGTACTCGAAGATGTTCCTACACCGTTTGCCCTACCGTTCGGATTCGTGCCTAAGTTCGGCAACAGGAGCAGCGGGATACTTATTCCTTCATACGGGGAGGAGGTTGCGAGAGGTTTTTTCCTTAGAGGGCTCGGATATTATTTTGTTTTCGGGGAACATTTCGACCTTGCCGCTACAACGGATATTTATTCGATGGGTTCATGGGGGCTGCAGCTTAATTCCAGATATAATAAAAGGTATAAGTATAACGGTAATCTTGCAATGACCTACTCCGTAGACCAGACCGGAGAGAAGAATTCTCCGGATTTTTTCCAGACAAAGAATTTCTCTTTGCAGTGGAGCCATTCGCAGGATGCCAAATCCAGGCCGGGAACTACATTCAGGGCGTCGGTGAACTTTTCAAGCCCCTCGAACAATCAGTATAATTCCACGAACCTGAATAATGCTTTGCAGAATCAGATTTCGTCGTCCATATCTTACGGCAAGACATGGGCAGGCACGCCTTTCAGTTTGTCTGTGAATGCCCTGCATAACCAGAGTTCGAGGGACAGTTCGTATTCGATAACTTTTCCTAACCTTACTTTTACCATGAACCGCATATATCCTTTTAAGAGAAAAGAGCGTATGGGAAAGGAGAGATTCTACGAGTCGTTTGCCTTTAATTACAGCGCCACTATGGAGAACAGGATAAGTTTTAAGGCTAAAGAAGTCGGCGAACCCGATTTCTTCAAGAAAATGAAAAACGGCATGAAGCATAATTTCAGTATTTCTCTCCCTTCGTTCTCACTAGCCAAATATATTCAGGTGTCGCCGACTATGAGTTACGGGATGAACTGGCATTTTACAGATGCGGAAAAATCTTTTAATGAGGAGACACAGAAGGTAGAGACCGTTTATTCCGATCCGTTCAGTACGTTCGGTGTTACCCAGTCGTTTTCCGGAGGCGTCTCTTTCAGTACCCGTTTATATGGGATATTTAATTTCGGAAAGAAAAGAAGGATAGAAGCTATAAGACATATGGTAACCCCGTCCCTGAGTTTTAGCGGCCAGCCGGAGATGGGAGTGGCGGCTAACGGTTACAGAACGTTGAATTATGTAGATATTAAAGGAGTACAGCATTCCGTGGTTTATAATAAATACGAAAACCAGATATATCCGCCTCCGGGCAGGGGAAAGAACGCAAGCATGAATTTCAGTATTAATAATAATATCGAGGCCAAAGTACGGAGTCGTAAAGATACGACCGGTAAAGGAACCGAGAAGATTAAGTTGATAGACCAGTTGTCGATAGGAGGTTCTTATAATTTTCTTGCGGATTCTATGAAGCTCTCCAATATATCCGTCAATATGACTACTACGGTTTTCGGTAAAATGGGGCTGTCCGCAGGCGCTACTTTCGATCCTTATGCGGTGAATAAGTACGGCACAAGGATAAACAGGTTCAATATATCGCAGGAGGGCGGGTTTAAATTATTCAGGCTGGTAGGCGCCAACGCCTCGTTATCATATACGTTTTCGGGGGAGGGAAAGAGCCGTTTGGGAAGTAATTACAAGCCTGACGGGAAAAATGTTTCTCCGCCCGGAGGCGACAAGCCGGAGAGTTCCCAGGCTGTAATGTACCAGAAAATGTATTATCATCCCGTAACGGGAGAATATATTCCGGGAGGCTGGGTCTATTATATGGATCCTAATATACCTTGGTCTGTCGCTCTCTCCTACAGCTATACTTATAACAGGTCATACCAGTACGCGAATGAGCAATTACAGGTAAAGCACAATCATCTGCAGACTCTGGGCATATCCGGTCAATTAAAGTTGTCGGAGAAACTGAATTTTAATGTTATAACCGGATTCGACCTTATGAAAATGAAACTTACCTCAACCCAGTTGAGCGCCACGTTCGATCTGCATTGTTTTGCCATATCTGTTTCATGGATACCGCAGGGACAATGGGAGAGCTGGAGTTTCAGAATAAATGCGAAAGCCTCGGCACTTGCGGATCTGCTGCAATTCAAGAAGAATGCGAGTTACTGGGATAAGTAACTGACAGGGATTTTATCGGGATAAATGTTAATATTATATAATAATACAGTTAAATAAATTTATAAGATCATGGAGAAAAAAATAGTAGCAAGTCCTAAAGCGCCGAAGGCAGTAGGTACTTACAGCCAGGCGGTAATTGCAAACGGAACGATTTATGTATCGGGACAGCTTCCTATCGACGCAGCGACCGGGGAGTTCGTTCCGGGAGGAATTAAAGAGCAGTTGCACCAGGTATTTAAAAATCTTCAGTATGTACTCGAAGAGGGAGGATATACTTTTGCCGATGTGGTAAAAACTAATGTGTATCTTTCTGATATGGGTAATTTCGCAGCTCTTAACGAAGTTTACGCATTATATTTTAAGGAGCCTTATCCGGCCCGTGTTGCGTATCAGGTTGCCGCTCTTCCTAAGGCGGCACTTGTTGAAATTGACGTTATTGCGGTAAAATAGTAGCCGCAGGAAATTTTTATGGGGTAAAAGTTAAACTTTTGCCCTTTTTTTTTGTTTTTTCCAAAGATAGTTATACCTTTGTTGTCGGTTTTGGATTCTTCAGGAATCGTTCTCTGGTAAATACAATTCTCTTATTTATAAAAAATTACATGTACGACATTATAGAATTGAGCAACAAAAGTTTAGAGGAACTTCATGCTATTGCTGAAAAGCTTAATATTCAAAAGGTTAAATCTTATTCAAAAGATGATCTTGTTTATAAAATACTTGATGAACAGGCTATTCAGGGGGTAGGCAAACCTATTCAGAGACGGCCAAGAACAAGAATCGGTACGGCATCTAAAAGCGGGCCTGCAGAAATAAAAGACTCTGATACGGAGAGCACTCCCCGTAAACAGGATAATAAAAGCGATAATAAGAAGCGGGGCAGGGGCAGACCTCCAAAAAAGCAGGACGAGGGGCAGGGTAAACTTAAAGAGGTGAAAGAAAAGGGTGAAGCGACAAGGAAGAAAGATGATGCCGCAGATGCTGCGGAAGTGCGGCCGGAACAGAAAAAAGTCGCTTCTGCGGATAACGGCAAAGTTGAGATTGCGGAGACTGTATTAAAGGAGCCGGAGAAAGAGAGCGCTCTGCCGGCAGGAGAAAAAGTACAGGAACATATTCCGGTTAAAAAAGATCCTAAATTAAGGAACAGACAACGTATAAATAAGAGAGCAGGCAGAGAACAACAGGGCGGTAATCAGACACAGCCGGAGGATATGCAGCCGTCAGAGAATGCGAATGAGCTTTTAAACAGCGCTGTTCCTGCTTCCGTTCCGGAACCGGGACAAAATCATTCCGAAGAGCCGAGAGAGAGCGTAGATACTAAGGATGTTAAGATATACAAGAACGAGAAGAAGAATACCCAGCCTAAAATAGAGTTCGAAGGGATAGTGGAAGCCAGCGGGGTTCTGGAAATAATGCCGGATGGTTACGGTTTCCTGCGTTCTTCCGATTATAATTATCTGAACTCTCCTGATGATATTTATGTTTCGCAATCGCAGATAAAATTATTCGGCCTCAAGACGGGAGATACTTTAACCGGCGAAATAAGGCCTCCGAGGGAGGGGGATAAATATTTCCCGCTCGTTAAGGTAAACCAGATAAACGGCAGAAGTCCGGAATATATAAGGGACAGGGTGCCTTTCGATTTTCTTACTCCTTTATTCCCCAATGAAAAATTCGAGCTTACCGCCAGGGGACATAATAATCTTTCGTGCAGGGTAGTCGATCTGTTTACGCCTATCGGGAAAGGACAGCGCGGTCTTATAGTGGCACAGCCTAAAACGGGTAAGACGATGCTTCTTAAAGAGATAGCTAATGCGATTGCGGATAACCATCCTGAAGTATATATGATAGTGCTCCTTATCGACGAGCGTCCGGAAGAGGTTACGGATATGGCGCGCAGCGTAAAGGCAGAGGTTGTGGCCTCTACGTTCGACGAGCCTGCGGAACGTCACGTAAAAGTAGCCAATATAGTATTGGAGAAGGCTAAAAGGCTGGTGGAGTGCGGACATGATGTAGTGATTCTGCTGGATTCTATTACGCGGCTGGCGCGGGCTTTCAATACCGTACAGCCGGCTTCTGGTAAGGTGTTGAGCGGAGGTGTGGATGCTAACGCACTGCATAAGCCTAAAAGATTTTTCGGAGCGGCGCGTAACGTAGAGAACGGAGGGTCGCTTACTATTCTTGCTACCGCCCTTACAGATACGGGATCGAAAATGGATGAGGTTATTTTTGAGGAGTTCAAGGGAACCGGCAATATGGAGTTGCAACTCGACAGGAAACTTTCCAACAAACGTATATTCCCTGCAGTAGACGTAACGTTAAGTTCTACCAGAAGGGACGATCTGCTGTATAAACCGGAAGACGTGAACAGGATATGGATATTGCGCAATCATCTTGCAGATATGAACAGCGTTGAGGCTATGGAATTTATGAAAGCCAGACTGGAGAAAACCGTCAGCAATGAGGAATTTCTTATCTCTATGAATGGGGAATAATTTGCTGTCAATATCTTCTTGTTACAATTCTTTCTTCATGCGTAAGGCATCGCCGTTGCGATAATAACCGTATATTACGGATATGGTCTTAAAGCCGTTCTTTTCATATAATGAAATAGCGGCTTTATTTAATGTATTTACCTCCAGCGTGATTGATTTTAATTCGTTCGACAGGGCATATTCCGTACTTTTTTCAATGAGCGCCTGTCCCAGACCTGCTCCCCTTTCGTCCGGATGTACTGCTACGGAATATATCCTCAGGTTCGGGGAGCCTGAACGGGAAATAAGGGAAATATATGCCGCAACAGTGTTATTGCGGCATATTACATAAAATATTCCTTTAGCTTTGCTTATCAGGTATGCCATTTGACGCCTGGAAAAGCTGTCTTCCGCAAAACAGGCGTTTTCTATCTCCATTATCCGTCCCAGGCGGCTAAGGTCGGCTTTTTCTATGGTATAACCGGTATTCATAGACTATTGCTGTGAGTGAACTTTGTTAAGCCGGTGTACGAAATAGGAGAGGATACGGTAATATAATTCATCTCCCAGTACGGCATCTTCTATGCCGTGATCTATGTTGGGATTATCGTTTATCTCAATAACCATGGCTTTGCCGTTCACTACTTTCATGTCTACGCCGTATAATCCCTTTCCTATAAGTCCGGCCGCTTTTGCTGCGGTATCCAGTACTTTTGCAGGTACTTTGTAGATAGGAACGGTTTCCCATGCTCCGCAAAGGTTCTTTCCCGATACGGCATGGTTGTATATCTGCCAGTGCCCTTTGGCCATATAGTATTTGCAGGCGAATAACGGGTCTCCGTCCAGGATACCTATACGCCAGTCGAATTCGGTAGGAGTGAATTCCTGTGCCAGGAGCACGGACGATTTCCCGAACATGGTTCCGAGGGCTGTCTGCAACTCCGTTTCGTTTGATACTTTATGCATGCCTATGGAGAACGAGCCGTCGGGAATCTTGAGGATAAAAGGGCTGCCCAAATAGGAACTGATCTGTTCGAAAGTGTTGTCATTGCTCCTGAAAATGAGCTGTGAGGCGGGAGCGGGTATTTTTCCTTTCTGAAAGAGCTCGCTCAGGTAGACTTTATTGGTGCATCTTATTATGGATTCCGGATCGTCTATTACGGCCATATCGTTAACTGCCGCTTTCTGGGACATGTGGAACGTATAGTGGTTAAGGGATGTCGTGGCGCGGACGAACAGGGCGTCGAATTCCATAAGTCGTGTGGAATCGGCTTCGGTAATCAGTTCCGCATTGATATTCATTTTCTTTGCTATCTCGATAAATTTACCCAGCGCTTGTTTATTGCTCGGCGGCAATTCCTCGTCCGGATCATGCAGTATCGCGATATTGTATCTGTACGGTTTAGAGGAACGGGGGGAGCGCCATACTTTTTTATTGAAATTATCCAGGGCGTTTGCAAAATAATCCTGCTCCTGTTCGCTTAACTGTTGCAGGGTAAGCGGCTGTACTGTTTCTATCTGATTCTTCTGGCGGGTATTGAAACCTACCCGCAGCAGGGGACAGGGATAGTTGTCGAATATATAGCGGGCTATCTTTTCCAGCCCCTTTTCCCGGCACGTGCCGAAATAGATGTTTATATACCATATATCGTCACCGGTATTGTTCTTTGTTATCCACTGGTGACATAGTTTCTGCAATGCCGCATTCATCCTTATGCCGGAACCGCTTTCCAGTTTGTTGAGGGTCTCTACACCGGGGATTACTTTATGTCCGCGCGCCTGGGCCAGCAGAGAACAGTAATATCCTTCCGAATTATAACCGTAATCGTCGGAAAGGTTTATTACCAGTTTAGGGCCGTTTCCAGTGTATTTGTGTTCGAGATAATCGGATACGGTAAGGGTGCTGTCGGTTTCGTAGTAAGGTTTCCAGTCGTTGAGGCTGTTTAATAAAATAAATACGCTGTTCATACATTTAAGAATTTTTTAATTGCATCCGGCGAACTTCTGATTAAAAAAATTATGCCCGGTTCGTGCCTGTTGTTTTAAATAGTCCGGAACGTCCAGCATGCCAGTCCCACCAGCAAGCCTACCGCTATGTTTATGGCTTTTGATTTTATAAAGGCGCTTTTGCTCTCGGCCAGAAGCGGCAGGGTGGTGTGTCCGTCCTGTACTATAGAATTTACAAGGAGTACGTAAAAAGGCAGTATTCCCTGTACGTAAAGTGTTATAAATACCATGTGCGGCCCGGATTCTGGTATTATCCCTATCGCTACCGCAAGCAGTATTACAAATAGCATATTGCTGCTTATCCAGTGTTCCACATCCAGATATTGTAATCCTATCTGACATACCAGCAGAGTACAGAATGTCCAGAGGAATATGGATACGAGATGTCTTTTTATCACATGTTTCCAGAGGTGTTCTTTTATAAAATGTTCTTTGGCTGTCGCGGTAAAAAATAGGGTTATTATGCTTATCACTGCGAAAATTATATTTATCCACCTCTCGTTAAGTATATTTAGTCCCGACGAATGGTTATGGGTGCATGTTTCCCCGCAGTGGTCGTGTCCGCATTCGAGAATACCGAATATTACGGCGCATATGAACAGGGCTATCCCGGCCAGTATTATGATCCTCTCTTTTGACGGACGCCTCATTACCCTGTACGATTCCGTCTTGAAAATAGACGGTATTTTACTCTCCTCCGCCTGATGAATCTCGAAATTATCGGGACACACCTTTTTTTGCGGGTTTTTAAAAAATACGTAATCTATGAGCACTCCGGTTATTACCCCTATGCCGAACAGGATGCCGAAAAGGATAAGGGCCTTTTGAGGTATCATGGCCATTATGATAAAGGCTTCGTCTCCCGACGAACTTATCATCATCGCCACCAGCGCCCCGAAACTTATCAGGTTGTGTGTGAACAGGGATACTCCGGCAAATCCTCCGATACATCCGGGAACAAGTCCCAGAAAGGAGCCGAGAAGCACCTGTTTGAATCTTGATCCCCGGAGTTTTATAAACCATCTGCCCCTGGAACGAATATTAAAATATTCGATCATCAGCATCATGATAATAACCAGTCCTGTAATCAGGATGCTGTTGCGCAGCACGTCGGTGAAAAGTTCCCAACTCATGTGTTTCTGTTTCTATTTACTTTCCGTTTAATTCCTTATATATATTCAACAACTCTCCGGCTGCCATAAACGATTCCATATTGCCGTCCAGTACAGCCTGTTCATATTCCGCAAGCTTTTCCGATATTACCGGATTTTCGTAAAAGTTGTTTTTAAGGGTTTCATTGATGCTTTCGTACATCCAGAACTGCGCCTGTTCCCGTCTTTTTTTCTCATAGTAGCCGTTTCCTTTTACAAGAGTAAAATATTCTTCTATTTTCTCCAGTATTTCCGGAAGTCCCTCCCGGGTTACGGCGGAAGAAGTGAGGGCCGTAGGCTCCCATGTGGATTCGGTAGGCGGGAACAGGTGCAGGGCGTTCGCATATAGCGCTCTGGCCATTGTGGCTTTTTCTATGTTCGTGCCGTCGGCCTTTGTAATGGCTATCAGGTCGCTCATCTCCATAATTCCTCTTTTTATACCCTGCAGATCGTCTCCCGCTCCGGATAACATAAGCAACAGGAAAAAGTCGCTCATAGAGTGTACAGCCGTTTCGGACTGTCCTACGCCCACGGTTTCTATAAAAATAACGTCATATCCGGCCGCTTCGCACAATATTACCGTTTCTCTTGTCTTTCTGGCTACTCCTCCCAGCGAACCGGCGCTGGGACTCGGCCTGATAAAAGCGTTGGGGTCGTTGCAGAGGGTCTCCATACGGGTCTTGTCTCCCAGAATGCTTCCTTTGCTCTTTTCGCTGCTGGGGTCTATTGCCAGTACGGCAAGTTTATGTCCCCTGGATGTTATATAGCTTCCGAAGGCCTCTATGAATGTACTTTTACCTGCTCCGGGAACACCCGTAATGCCTATACGTTTGGTTTTAAGTTCCTGCAAGGTAATATATTCCTGGCATTTTGCGATTATCTGCCTGGCGGCCTCCCTGTGGGCCGGAAGATGGCTCTCCACTAAAGTTATGGCCTGGCTGAGTATTGTGGTATTTCCGGAAGTTATGCCCTTAAGATACTCTTCTACCGGAAGCAGTACGGGTTTTTTCTTAAAGAAATTGGTAATATACGGATTTATGATTGGAGGCTGCTCCACGCCTTCGTTTACAACCAATGCGGTATCGGGATTTTTATCCCCTTTAGGAGGCCATTCTCCGGTTGTCGTATTCATATTTATCTGTTCCTTATTAGTTTAATGAGTGTTATCTATCTGATCTTTACGGTTATGAACAGGTTCACAAGCGGTCTGCCGGGAGAATTCGTTATAAGGGTTACGGTAAAAACATGTTCTCCCGAGTATGCGGCCGTATTTACCGTTACGGTTATATTAAACGCCTCTCCTGCCTTAACGGTTGAAGGGTAGTTTATGTTCAGTTTTCCTTTATTATCGTCTGCTTTATATATTTTCAGTTCCCTGTACCCGGTATTCCTTAAATTGAATATTGCAGTTGCTTTTTCTCCTTTTGAAACGGTTCCGAAATTATAGGAGCTGTTTTTGGCTATTACCATAGGCCCGTTGTTTTTCTCTTCTTTGTTCAGGTGAGAGAAATTATCTATTATCATGCTCTCCACCGACAGCGGTATAGCGGCTTTTTCTCCGTTGCATAATACGTTCGCTTTGTAAAGCGTGTAGCCCCATTGCTCTTTAACTTTTGTATCGACAGTGTATATGATCTCTCCCGTCCCTTTTGCAGGAATGGTTTCCGGTTCCGTTTTAACGGATAACCCCGGCGATATATCTGTGAATTTTACGGTAACGGGCTTATCCGAAAGATTTGCTACCGCAACCTGTTTCGTTTTACTCTCCCCCTGTTCCAGTTGTCCTGTTTTAACAGTGTTGTTCTTTATTCCCAGTACTCCTATTTTTACCGGGAACTGGTCTTTCAGCGTTTTATTGTTTTCGAAAGGAGCTCCGGTTATCCTCAGTATTATGGGCTTGGCTGATGCCGAGGTATATACCGTAAGGGATTTGTCGAATGGGTACGGACCCTGGTCGTTGAGAAAAGTGACTTTTACGGTTCCGCGTTCTCCCGGCATTACCGGTTTTTTCGGCCATTCCGGAGTTGTACATCCGCAGGATGAGAGGATGTCGTTTATCGCCACTGGTTTGTCCGATATATTTTCGAATTCGAATGTACAGGTCTGCGGCCCGCTTTTTATTGAGAATTTACCGAAATTGTGTATGAATTTGCCGAATCTGAGAGCCTGTTTGTTCGCCTGGGAGACAGAAATGTTCGCGTATAAGAAACAAAAGGCCGTAAAAATCGTAATAATTATATGTTTTCCGGATATATTGTTCATGTGTCTGAAAAATTTTTACAAATATACTACATTTGTGCAGCAAAATTGGTTAAATTTGTCTACATTTTCAAGTACCCGAATATTAATATAAAAATTATTTACAATGAAAAAGATTTTTTCATATTGCTTATTGCTTGCGGTAGGCATGATCGTTATTTCATCCTGTGGGAAACGGTATGATTACCGGACGGTTCCTTCGGATCCGATGAGTACCAGAATATATACGCTGGACAACGGTCTTAAAGTGTATATGAGCGTAAATAAAGATGAGCCGAGGATACAGGCCGATATTGCCGTAAGGGTGGGGGCTAAGAACGATCCGTCCGAGACTACCGGACTGGCCCACTATTTCGAACATCTCATGTTCAAAGGAACGGAGCAGTTCGGCACGCAGAATTATAAGGCGGAGAAACCGTTGCTGGACAGAATAGAGACGGAGTTCGAGAACTACCGTAAACTTACCGGTACGGCCGAACGCCAGGCTGCCTACCATATTATAGACAGCCTTTCCTATGAGGCTTCCAAATATGCCATACCTAATGAATATGACAAACTTATGGCGGCAATAGGAGCTACGGGAACCAATGCATATACCGGATACGATATGACCGTGTATGTTGAGAATATACCTTCCAACCAGGTTAAGGCGTGGGCCAAAGTCCAGGCGGACAGATTTAAACATAATGTTATAAGAGGTTTTCATACCGAGCTGGAAACTGTATATGAGGAGAAGAATATGTCTCTTACAAATGATGCCAGAAAGGTAACGAACGCCATATTAGCCTCCCTTTTTCCTCACCATCCTTACGGCTTACAGAGCGTATTGGGTACGCAGGAACATCTGAAAAATCCCTCTATTACCAATATAAAGAATTATTATAAAAAGTGGTATGTTCCTAATAATATGGCTATATGTTTGTCGGGAGATTTCAATCCCGACGAAATGATAAAAATTATCGATAAATATTTCGGAGATATGGTTCCTAATAATGATCTTGAAAAATTGGATTTTAAACAGGAAGATCCTGTAAAAGAGCCTATTATTAAGACCGTTTACGGGAAAGAGTCGCCTAGCGTGAGCCTTGCCTGGAGGTTTCCCGGCGTAAGTTGGGATAAGATGCCCCTGCTTACTATCGTATCGGATTTACTTTATAACGGTAGTGCCGGGTTATTCGATATTAATATAAATCAGGCGCAACGTGCTCTGTTTGCTTTTGTGGGACCGTATCAGCAGGCGGATTATACTGCATTTATAGCTCAGGGGAAACCGAAAGGGGGACAGACCCTTAAGCAGGTAAAAGATATAATGCTTGAACAGGTTGGAAAACTCAGGAGCGGGGATTTTGACGAGGATGCTATAACCGCCAGCATAAATAATTATAAAAAGAGGCATATCATAATGCTTGAAAGCAATGACGAGAGAGCTTCTTTAATGGTGGAGTCTTTTATAAACGGAACGAATTGGGGCGACGAGGTATCTTTCCTGGACAGAATGTCTAAATATACCAAAGAGGACGTGGTGAAGTTTGCAAATGAGTATTTCGCTGATAATTATGTTGAAGTAGAAAAGCTGGAAGGGACGGATCCCGACGAGGTTAAAATAGATAAGCCTAAGATTACTCCTATCCTTACCAACAGGGATACGGCAAGCGGATTCCTTAAAAGCATACAGAGGATGGCAGCCTCGGCCGTTCCGGTAGAGCCTGTTTTTCTCGATTATAATACCGATCTGCTGAAACTTAAAGTCAAAAGCGGGATAGAGTTGCTTTATAAAAATAATACTTCGAACGATCTGTTCGAACTGGTTTTCGTAGTCGATATGGGTTCTAACGATAACAGGCTGATTTCAACGGCAGTTGATTATTTTTCCTATCTGGGAACAAGCGAAAAATCGGCTGAACGGATATTAAAAGAACTTTACGATATTGCCTGCGATGTGAATTTACGTTCTACGTCGAGGAGGACTTATCTTACCATATCGGGACTTAGCGAAAATATGGAGACCGCTCTTGAAATAATCGAAGATAAACTTGCAGGGGTTAAGTCAGACGAAAGCGTACTGGCAAATCTGAAAAGCGATATAAATGTTGCCAGGGGAAATGCCAAACTTAATCAGAGAGCTTGTTTCCAGGCGTTGGGAAGATATGTGCGGTACGGTCCCGATTATGTGAATAATATTTTATCCGCCGGGGAGTTGAAAAAACTTACGTCTGCCCAACTGCTCGACCAGGTGAAAAAACTGTTTAATAAAAAACATTACATACTCTATTACGGGCCTAAAACTAAGGATGAGGTAATTATAGCCGTAAATAAATTGCATAACGTGCCTAAACAGTTTGAGCCTGTTGCCGTGAACGAAAATTTAAAAATGCAACCGACGCCGGATAATCATGTGTATATAGCTCCTTACGATGCCAAACAGATATATATGTTATCTTACTCCAATTACGGGGAAAAATTCTCCCCTGAAAAAATGGCTGTCATAAGATTATATAACGAATATTTCGGAGGAGGTATGAATTCTATTGTATTCCAGGAAATGAGAGAGGCAAGGGGATTGGCTTACAGCGCTTCCGCTTATTATCAGGAACCGGGCGTCCTTAAAGATCCGTGTTCCGTGAATACTTTCATAGCTACCCAGAATGACAAGATGATGGATGCGATTACCGCGTTCGATGAAATTATAAATAATATGCCTGTTTCTCAAAGAGCTTTAGATATAGCCAAAGATAATATCCTTGCCAATATCAGGACGAACAGGATACTTAGAAGCGATGTGTTATGGGCATATGTGAATGCCAGGGAGCTGGGAATGGATACCGATTTCAGGAAAAATATTTTCGAAAAAGTGCAGAACTATACGCTTGACGATGTAGAGAAATTCCAGAAAGAAACGATAAAAAACCGGACTTACAGCATAGGTATTCTGGGCGATGAGAAGGATCTGGATATGAATAGTCTGGAATCCGGGAAGTACGGGACTGTTACCAGATTGTCTAAAAAAGATATTTTTGGATACTAACTTGTTGTTATTATATTTGCAGAATATTTAACTAAATGTAAAATAAAAGTCATGGCTTACAAAATTTCAGAAGATTGTGTTGCTTGCGGTACTTGTATCGGAGAATGTCCGGTGGGTGCGATCTCAGAAGGCGATATTTACAAAATCGATCCTAACGTTTGTACCGATTGCGGTACATGTGAGAGCGTTTGCCCGGTAGGTGCAATTTCGCAGGCATAATTATTTTAAGTTTTTCTTAAAATAAATTATTAAAAAAAGCCGTCCTGATTAGTTTTGGGCGGCTTTTTGTCTCTTATATTTATATAATTACAGGTTTAACTTTTACTTATGTATAGAGAATTGATATTATCAGGATTGGTTGCTGTTTTTGCATGTTGCGGGAATAGCACCGGCAGCGGCCCGGATGTTTCAAATAAAATCGTTCCCGTATTTCCGATAGAAATAAACGTGAAAGAAGAGTATCCCCGCAGGACTTTGGCCTATGAGGATGTGGCGGATATTTCCTATATACCCCTGGAAAAGACTCCGGGAAATTTCCTGGAATTCCAACATACTCTTTTTTATACTGAAAATGATATTTTTGTAGACAGTAAACATTGTGTACAGAGATACGGCCACGACGGAAAATTTAAAAACAATATAGGAAGGCAGGGGAGGGGGCCGGGAGAGCTTGCGCAGTTTATTCATTATATGGTGGATACTATTGCCAGAGAAGTTTATATGTTTGATAACGGACAACAGAAGACGATCGTATTCGATTATGACGGCGCTTTAAAAAGGGAATTCAGGGAAGCGGATGCGGTATATTTGTCGCAGGTTGAACTTATAAGCGGAGAGACGCTCATAATAGGCAGGCAACTGAAAGCATGGGGAGACCGGCCCATGCAGCCGGGGCGGCTTTTTGCCGAGATTTCAAAAGAGGACGGACGGGAGCTTAGGAAACTGGGGCCTTATGTGACGGAAGAGAACGGACGGAATATGAGTACTTTGCGGCGTTCCTATTTAAGATTCAAGGATGAAATAATAGTCGCACATAATGAGTCCGATACTATTTACAGTTTCAGGCCTGCCGCATATCCCGACCTTGTTTTCGAACACAGGTATATTTTAACTCCGCATAAGTTTTGTTCCGGCGAGATCAGATATGATGCCGGGGTGCTCTTCGAGTCGGACAAGTATGCTTTTTTCTATCATGCTAAAACAGATATGGCCCTTATGAAAAGCGACAGGAAAAATATGATGAAACGCAAAAACCTGTTGGTAGATAAAGCGTCGGGAGAGATATGGGAACTTGATTCCATGCTGGATGGAAAGAAAATATCCGCAACGCCGAGATCTGCGAACAAGGACGGCATCGCTTTTTCGGTTCTGTTTCCGCACCTGCTTATTGACCTGAAAGAAAAAGGAGAGATAACGGATCCCCGGTTAAAGGAGATTGCGGAAAATATATCCGAAGATTCGAATCCTGTACTTGTAATATTTGAGTTCAGATAATTATACAGCCGGGCTATACCTGCCTGTTAAGGTAACCGCTGTAGTCTTTAAGTATGGGTTCGTATTCCTGCTGGAATAACGGGGAGGAGATTATAAAATCCGCCGTGGATCTGTTTTGCGCGGTAGGTATATTATATAGCGTGGCTATCCTCAGTAAAGATCGCACATCTACATCATGCGGCTGAGGCTGCATAGGATCCCATAAGAAAATAAGAACATCTATTTTTCCTTCTGCTATCATTGCGCCTAATTGCTGATCTCCCCCCAGAGGCCCCGATTTTAACTTGATAACATCTAATTTTATCAGTTTTTTCAGGTGGTTGCTGATGCTCTCCAGTTCCTCTTTCAATGCTTCTTCCACTAATTTTCCGGTAGTCCCCGTACAAATAAGTTTATGTTCAATAAGCGTTCTTTTGTTGAACCTGACCCACTCTATAAGGTCCTGTTTTCTGTTGTCATGCGCTACCAGCGCAATAGTTTTCTCTCTATCCATGATCTTGTCTTATATCCGGCAAATATACAAATAAACTGTTTTGAATTTGTTAATTTTATACGTTAAAAAATTTTTAAGGTTCTCGATCCGGAGAATTTACCGCCATTACCATGTGCCGCTTGCCAGGCCCTCCGGGCAATCTCCTCACGGTAAATCCTGCTTCTCTCAAAGCCTGTTTTACAGTTCCTTTGGAACAATAGGTTACGAGGATGCTTTCCGCAGGTATGGAATTGCGGAATTTGCGGAATATCTCCGCATCCCATAATTCCGGCTGGGCGGCCGGTGAAAAAGCATCGTAGTAGATTATGCACGGCGCATTATCCGGTTGCGGTGCGAACTCTGTTATATCGGCATTGATTTTACGCAGTATGAATCCTGGAGCGAGCCTTACGTCTTCTTCCCAGGGGGAGGTGTGTATTTTGCGGAACATGGATTCCAGGTATTCTTCGTTACAGCCGGTTCGGGCGGCCAGATACCGGGGAAAATTAAGTTGTCCTGTTTTATCGGGAGGGAAAGGATATTTTTCTATTGCGTGATAATGAATCGCAGGACTTTCCGGCGTGCGGTTTTGCCATAGCAGGCTTAAAAGGCAGTTGAGCGCTGTTCCCAGTCCTATATCGTAAATACGGATCCCATCCGGAAAATCATTCCGGATATGCCCGCATTTCTCTTCCGTCCGTATTGTTCCTCCGGATTCGCCGGGTTCAGGGGGAAAGAACATGTTATTCGGTACGTTCAATATGCCGGCGGAAAAATTGTTTCCGGATATAATACTCCGGTTTCGGAACTTGTCGAACAGACATTGAAGTCCGTTCCGTATATAAATATGCACAGCCTCCGAACAGGCACCGTTAGACGAATGGTATGTTTCTGGAAAGTCTTTGGTTTTCAATGTAGAAGAACCATCGGCGCTAGGTGTTATAATATGTTCCATTTTCTGTTCCGGATAAATTTCTCTGATGACGCTGTAAAAATAGCGATTATATCGGTTCTATATTCTTATTATTTACCGGATTTAGTTATATTTGCAAGTTATTTCAGATGAAAACGTCTGGTTTTCTTTAAGTGGCAAATTAAAAATATAATAGATAATGGCATCATTTTCAGGTATTCTTAAGAAACTGTTCGGATCAAAGGCCGACAGGGACTTAAAACAGATTCAGCCTATTCTGGATAAAACACTAGAGGCTTATAAAAGGATTGATATTTTGTCGGACGACGATCTTAGGCAGGAGACGGTAAGGATAAAGCAGATTATTTCCGGCAGGATCGAGGATAACGAGGCTAAAAAGAAAGAGTTGCGCCGGAGCCTGGAAGATATGACCCTCTCTCCCGAGGAGAAAGAGCGCATCGCTACGGATGTCGACAAGCTGACAAAGAGGGTAGACGAGCAGATAGAAGAGGTATTGCTGGAGGTGCTTCCGGATGCTTTTGCGATTATGAAGTCCACCGCCCGCAGGTTTAAGGAGAATCCTTATATAAAGGTTCTCGCAACGGAGTTTGACAGGGATTTGAGTACGCAGGTAGATTTTGTTTCCATAGAGGGGGATTATGCTCTATGGAAAAATACCTGGATGGCCGGAGGAAATCCCATTACCTGGGACATGGTGCATTATGATGTACAGCTTATAGGCGGTATTGTCCTGCATCAGGGTAAGATTGCAGAAATGGCTACGGGAGAGGGTAAAACGCTTGTCGCCACATTGCCGGTTTTCCTTAATGCACTGGCGGGTAAAGGGGTGCATCTGGTTACGGTAAACGATTATCTTTCCAAACGCGACTCGGAATGGATGGGGCCGCTTTATCAGTTCCACGGACTTAAAGTAGATTGTATAGATAAACACCAGCCTAATTCGGAGGCCCGTAAAAAGGCGTACAGGGCAGATGTTACTTTCGGAACCAATAATGAGTTCGGTTTCGATTATCTGAGGGATAATATGGCTATTAATCCTGACGATCTTGTGCAGAAAAAGCATCATTATGCGATAGTGGACGAGGTTGACTCCGTGCTTATAGACGACGCCCGTACCCCTCTGATAATATCGGGGCCGGTGCCTAAAGGCGACGATCAGCAGTTCGCGGAATATAAACCGTTCGTGGAAAAAATATACAGTATACAGCGTACCGATGTTACGCAGTTACTTAACGAGGCCAAGAAACTTATAGCGGCCGGGAATAAGGAGGAGGGCGGAAAGATATTGCTTCGTGCGTATAAAGGACTTCCAAGATATAATCCGCTTATAAAATATCTTAGCGAGCCGGGTATAAAACAGATATTGATAAGCACCGAGAATTTCTATATGCAGGATAATAACAAGCAGATGCATCTGATTACCGATGATCTCTATTTTGTTATCGACGAGAAACAGCGTTCGGTGGAGCTTACCGACAAGGGCCACGAGCTTATCGCAAAGAGCACCAGCGATCCTAAATTCTTTGTGCTTCCGGATGTGGGCGCGGATATTTCGGAACTTGAAAAACAGCAGTTATCCGCAGAAGAGAAGATGGAGAAAAAGGATGCCCTGCTTGCGGATTATGCTCTGAAGTCGGAACGCGTACATACGGTTAACCAGTTGCTTAAAGCATATACGATGTTTGAAAAGGATGTGGAGTACGTGGTGATGGATAATAAGATAAAGATTGTGGACGAGCAGACCGGGCGTATTCTCGACGGAAGGCGTTATTCCGACGGTTTGCATCAGGCTATAGAGGCCAAGGAGAGTGTGAAGGTTGAGGCCGCTACGCAGACGTTTGCTACTATTACCCTGCAAAACTATTTCAGGATGTATCATAAACTGGCAGGTATGACCGGTACTGCGGAGACGGAGGCGGGCGAGTTCTGGTCTATATATAAACTGGATGTGGTGTCTATACCTACCAATCGTCCGATCGTAAGAAAAGATGGAGATGATCTTATTTATAAAACGAAAAAAGAGAAATATAATGCCGTATTCGAAAAGATAGTGCAATTACGGGATGCGGGACGTCCGGTACTTGTAGGTACGACTTCCGTTGAAATATCCGAACTGCTCAGCAGAATGCTTAAATTACGGGGAATTAAACATAATGTGCTTAACGCCAAACAGCATGCTAAAGAGGCCGAGATAGTTGCGGAAGCCGGACAACCGGGAGCCGTTACCATTGCCACCAATATGGCGGGGCGCGGTACGGATATTAAGCTGGGGACGGGCGTTAAGGATGCCGGAGGACTTGCGATTATAGGAACCGAAAGGCATGACAGCCGCCGTGTGGACCGTCAGTTGAGAGGCCGTTCCGGAAGGCAGGGAGACCCCGGTTCTTCATCTTTTTATGTCTCTTTTGAAGACGATCTTATGCGTTTGTTCGGAACCGAAAGGATCGCCAGGATCGTAGACCGTATGGGGATGAAAGAGGGAGAAGTTCTTCAGCACTCCATGCTTTCTAACTCCGTGGAGAGGGCGCAGCGCAAAGTTGAAGAGAATAATTTCGGGATACGTAAGAGATTGCTTGAATATGATGATGTTATGAATTCCCAGAGGGAAGTTATTTATAACCGGAGGAGGAATGCGCTTTACGGAGAGAGGATAGAGGTGGATCTGAAAAATATGATCTCCGATTATTCAGATATACTTGCTTCCGGTAAGGATGTTTATGATTTCGAGAGTTTCTCGCACGAGCTTATAAAAAATCTCTCTATAGAACCTAATTTCGACGAGACTTTCTTCAGGGATGCGGGGATCGAAGAGGTTGCGGGCAAGATTTCCGAAGCCGTTAAAGAGGCCGTAGCCAGAAGAACCAATATGATGGTTTCACAGACATGGCCTATTATAGAACAGGTTTATACTACCCAGGGAGCGGCTTATGAGAATATAGCTATTCCGGTTTCCGACGGCGTTAAGATTCTTCAGCTTATAGTAAATCTTAAAAAGGCTTACCAGACAAATGGAATGGAGCTTTACAGAACCCTTGCCAAGACCGTAACCCTTCTTACTATAGACGAGTACTGGAAAGAGCATTTACGTGAAATGGATGATCTCAAACAATCCGTACAGAATGCAACTTATGAGCAGAAAGATCCGTTGCTTATATATAAATTCGAAAGTTTCAACCTCTTTAAGGGAGTTCTTGAAAAGATAAGCCGCGATGTGCTGGCATTCCTTATAAGAGCGCATGTTCCTTTAAGACAGAATAACCAGGAAATTCCTATAAGGGAAGAGAATACCCGTAAGAGGACCGATTTGAGCAATATGAGGACGAGCCGCTCCGATCTTGCCACCAACAGCGGAGAGCCTAAGTCCAATTCTCCCGTACACGTAGAGAAAAAGATAGGCAGGAATGAGCCTTGCCCTTGCGGAAGCGGAAAGAAGTATAAGGCGTGCCACGGAAAGAACGGGTAGGCCGTGTGAGATATTTGGATAAATAAAAAATACACTGTAAAACATGGAAAATATATTTGATTTGATTGTAATAGGAGCCGGGCCGGGTGGATACGTGGCAGCAATAAGGGCTTCGCAATTAGGATTCAGGACGGCTGTTATAGAGAAAGCCGAACTGGGAGGGGTTTGTTTGAACTGGGGTTGCATACCTACCAAAGCTCTTATGAAAAGTGCACAGGTATATAATTATACGAAACATCTGGGCGATTACGGTCTTGAACTTCGTAATGCGGACGGTTCTGCGGTGGAAGCGGGGAGCGTATCCGTATATGCCGATATTAAAAAAGTTGTGGAGCGCGAGCGTGGGGTTTCCGCAGCTATGAGCAAGGGTATAGAGTTTCTGTTCAAGAAAAACGGCATTACTGTTATAAAAGGAACCGCAAAATTGTTGTCGGGACATAAAATAGAGGTGACTCCCGTTGAAGCCGAGGGTGAGAGCCGGCTTCCTTTTGAAGTGGAATCCAGGCATATTATAATCGCTACGGGAGCCAGGCCGAATTCTTTGCCGTTCGCTCCGATAGACGGGGAAAAAATAATCTCTTACCGCCAGGCGCTTGTTCCTGAGACTCTTCCGGGCAGTATGGCTATAATAGGTTCTGGGGCCATAGGGAGCGAGTTCGCGTTTTTTTACCGCTCAATGGGAGTAGAGGTGTATCTTATAGAGTATCTGGATCAGATTGTTCCCCTGGAGGATGAAGATGTTGCGGCGCAACTTAGCCGGAGTTTCAGGAAGATGGGTATTAAAATCATGACCTCCAGCGGAGTTAAAGCCATAGATACTTCGGGTGAAGGGTGCAGGCTTACCGTGGAGACTAAGAAAGGGGAGACGGAGATTATTGTAGACAGAGTGCTTTCGGCCGTAGGAGTTGTGCCTAATACAGATGGTCTCGGGCTTGAAGAAACAGGCGTGGCTATGAACAGGGGACGTATTGTCACGGATGATTTTTACAGGACGAATATCGAGGGAGTTTATGCCATAGGCGACGTTATTGCAACGCCTGCGTTGGCGCATGTCGCTTCGGCGGAAGGAATAGCCTGTGTAGAGAAGATTGCCGGACTGGATGTTGCTCCTCTCGATTATAACAATATTCCGGGAGCTACCTATACTTCGCCGGAAATAGCTTCGGTAGGACTTACAGAGAAAAAGGCGAAAGAGCAGGGGATTGTTTATAAGGCGGGCAAGTTTCCTTTTACCGCAAGCGGAAAGGCTACTACCGCCGGGGAGAAAGACGGTTTTGTAAAGCTGATTATAGATGAACGTACTGATAAAATACTGGGAGTGCACATGATAGGCGCTAATGTTACGGAAATGCTTTCCGGTATGGTTCTGGCGAGGAATCTGGGCGCTACGGCAACTTCTATTATTAAGACCATCCATCCTCATCCTACAATGAGCGAGGCTATTATGGAAGCCGCAGCAGCGGTACACGGAGAGGTAATACATATGTAATCTATTAATAATTAAATAATAATGTTATGGCTAAGCATGAATCGGTTCCTCAGGTAAATGAAGTCAGCAGGATTTCCGCCGGTACGGAAGTTAAAGGTAATATGATCTCTCAAACGGATATAAGGATTGACGGCAACCTGGAGGGTGATCTGATTACCAGCGGTAAATTGGTACTTGGTAATGACGGGGTAATTAAAGGAAGTGTACTTTGTGTAAGTGCGGATCTCTGGGGTAAAATAAAAGGGGATGTAATATGCGGAGATACTGTTAATTTCAAAAGCAGCTCTTCATTTGACGGTAATCTTAAAACGGTGCGTATGGGAGTGGAGATAGGGGCTATGTTCAAGGGCACGTGCCTGATTATAACCGAGGATGAGTATAAAGGGATGTTGTCCGGGGGACGGGAGTAATGTCCGTTGTTATTATTTAATTGTCCGATATTGCAGCAGGTGTCCGGAAACGGACACCTGCTTTTTTTATAACCTGTTGATAACCATGTGCTTCGTTGTATGGCATTTTGCTTGCCGTTACTGTCCGTAAAATCATTGTACCGGTATATAAAACAGAATTATGGACAGGCGTGTTAGTAAAGAGACTTTAAAAAAAGAAAGAAATTTAAGAATAGTCAAATGGGTTGGCGCGATCGCGCTTTTTTGCATTGTGATTCTGATAATAGGACTTGTTTCCGAGCCTTCGGTTTATATGAAATCGATTTCGGTAAGCAAGGCGGACAGGGGAAGTATAGAATTATCCGTTTCGGCGTCGGGAAAGGTTGTTCCGGCATTTGAAGAGATTATAATTTCCCCCATAGATTCCAGGATAGTAGAGGTTTATAAAAAGGGAGGGGATTCGCTTGAAGCGGGAACTCCCATTATGAGGCTGGATTTAATGGGCGCGGAGAATAATTACAGGAATATGCTGGATCAGGAACAGATGAAGATACTTGAACTTGAGAAATTAAGACTGACAAATAAAGGGAAGCTGTCCCAGATGGAGATGAATCTGAAAGTGCAGAGGATGGAGATTAACCGCAAGGCGGTGAACTTAAAGAATGAGCGTTATCTGGATAGCCTGGGCAGCGGTACTGCCGATAAAGTACGTGAGGCCGAACTGGGTTATAGCGTGGCGCTTCTTCAGCTTAACGAAGATGAACAGAAGTTCGCTAATGAAAAACAGCTCGCCGTTGCGGACGAAAAGGTAAAAGAACTGGGTCTTAGTATTTTCCGTAAGGAGTTGATGCAGGTTAAAAAGACCTATGAGGATGCCAGGATACTCTCTCCCCGGAAAGGGGTACTTACATTCGTATTTGATGAAATAGGGGCGCAGATAGGGCGCGGCTCAAAAGTGGCGATAGTCTCGGATCTGTCTCATTTTAAGGTCGAGGGGGAGATTTCCGATTCGTATGCCTCTAAAATAGGTGTAGGATATAAAGCGATGTTGAAAGTAGGGCGCGAGAGATTTTCCGGGGTTGTAGGTAATCTTACCCCGCTTTCCAAAAACGGGATGCTTTCTTTTAGTCTCAGGCTCGACGACGACGGTAATCCGCTGTTGCGTTCGGGGCTTAAGGGGGAAGTTTATATTCTTAATTCCGTGAAAGAAGATGCGCTCAGGATAGCTAACGGGGATTATTATAACGGTCCGGGGGAGTACCGTCTCTATGTGAAAGAGGGAGAGACGCTTTATCTGCGTAATGTACGTCTGGGGGAGTGTAATTTCGAATATGTAGAAGTGATCGGAGGATTGCAGGAGGGGGATGAAGTCGTAACGGCGGGAAGTCTTCCGCAAGGTAAAAAGAGGTTAAAACTGCGTAAATGATTTTCAGGTGGAAAATAAGGATTAAAATAAAATGACTTATGATAAAACAACATTTCAAACACTCATGGCAGATCATCAGAAAGGATAAGTTTTACAGCGGGGTATATATTCTGGGAACGGCGCTGGCGATAGCGATGGTAATGGCATATACCATTATGTGGTATATTAAATTAGGGCCTGTTTATCCGGAGTATAACCGTAACAGGGTTCTGTATATGAGTGTTCTGGTTGAGCATTCCGGAAAATATACAAATGTAGGTCTTATGTCGAGGAAATTTATTGATACGGTTATTCCGCAGGATGAGTACGGGAGTGAAATTGAGGCGGTAGCCGTAATAAATCGCAGGGACGAAGCCGTAATTAAAACCGATCTCTTTCCGGGCGGAATAAAAAAAAGTATTTTTTATGCAACTCCCGATATATGTGAAGTTTTTGATTATGAGTTCCTCTACGGAACATCTTTTACAAAAAAGGATATTGAGGCGCATTCCAGAAAGGCTTTTATAACACGGAGTACGGCAAGAAAATTATTCGGTAAAGAGAATGCGACAGGAATGAGTTTGAAATATAAATTCAGAGAATATGTTGTATGCGGGGTAATTAAAGACGTTTCCCTATTAACCCCTAAATCTTGCGGAGATATATGGCTGCCTTTAAGCGAACATGAGGAATATGATAAATATATACCCGGATCTTCCGGTATGATGGGGCGGTTCGAAGCATTGATACTGGCGCGTTCTTCCGGAGATTTCAAGTCTATAAAGAACGGTATAGATACCCGTATTAAGAAACTTAATAATAGTCTGGACGGGATAACGCTGGATACTTTCGGACAGCCGGATACGCATTTCGACTCTTATTACAGGGAAACGTCAAATGAACCGCTTGATGTAAACGGGCCGGTTTCAAAGATAATCCTTATTTTACTGGCACTGCTCCTTGTACCTGCCATAAATCTTGCAGGGATCATTGCAACGTCAATGCAGAAGAGGACGGAAGAGATAGGTATAAGAAAGGCTTTCGGAGCTACGAAGGAGAGATTATTTAAACAAATATTATGTGAAAATTTCCTGCTTACTTTTATAGGCGGGGTAATAGGGCTTATGTTTTCATATATTATAGTGCATATTGCTACAAGGTGGCTTCTGATAATTGTAAACGGAAATCCTTACGATGTTCCGATAGAGGCCCCTGATATGATAATAACTCCCGGAATGTTGTTTAATCCTGTAATTTTCGGTGCGGCACTGGTCGTATGTGTAATAATTAATCTTCTTGCAGCGTTTGTTCCTGCTTATATATCTACAAAAAAACAAATTGTAAACTCCTTAACGGCAGATAAAAAATGATAAAGAATATATTAAAACAGATATGGAGTTGCAGAAAGGGCAATATTTGGTTATTTATTCAGCTCTTTGTGATTTTCATTGCCACATGGCTGGTTATCGATCCTTTGTACACCATGTTGTATCAGACTAAAATGTTCGATAAAGGATTTGATATAAAGAATATTTATTCTCTTAGTATAGATATTGTACATGAGAACCTGAGAGAACTGATCGCGGATAATTCGCAATCCGGAAAATTGTTAGACGATTTCAATGCTATAATGGCCCGCCTTAAAGCATATCCGGGGATAACAGCCGTTGCGCCGGTTACCAGCAGGTATGTAGGGAGCGGTTCGTATTCCATGAATACGTTTTATAACGGCGATGATACTACCAGGACAACAGATGCCTATTATATGTCTTATTTTAGCGGTACTGATTATTTTAAGGTTTTCAGGTTCAGGGAGTCCGGAACCGGCCGGTATTATACTCCGGATTCGGTACGGTATATACGGAACGGGGCTTTTATTACCGGGGATACGGAAGAACTTCTTTTCGGTAAGGGCAGAGGTAAAGGAAAATATATCGTACCCGGAGGATCGCCCGATATAAAATATAAAGTTGCAGGAGTACTTGATAATATTGTTATTATGCCGGGGTATCAGCCTATACCGGTAATTATTCAGTTGCAGGATAATTATACGGCAAACGAAAAAACAGGCAAGTCTTTTCTCAACTATCTTGGGATGAATGGTATAAGTATCGTTTTCAGAGTGAAAGACGGTACGGACGAAGATTTGTTCCTCTCATCGTTTAATAAAGAACTGTTTTCCGGATTGACGTCGGGAGTGCTTTCCGTAACGGATATACAGTCTCTTGAAAGCAAGTATAACAAAGGGCTTTATTATGAAGGGATTCCTTCCGGAATCTTTATACAAAGCGTACTTACCGGCTTTTTTATGATTAATATACTTCTTGCCGTATTCGCTACGTTCAGGATGAGGATAAGAAAGCGTAGAGGTGAAATAGGTATTATGATGGCCCTTGGTTCTTCAAGGCGCGGGGTAAAGAGTTATTTCATTAAGGAGAGCCTTGTTTTGTTCGCATTGTCTGCCATAGCCGGTATAATAGCCCTTATACAGATAGTACACTTCAAGGGATTGTATTCCATGTATGATTACCAGGAATATCTGACTCCTTCATTTACCGAAGCCTGGGCGATCAATAATGAAATAGCGCATTTTATTATAGTAACTCTTTTAGTTATAATTATTATAGGCGGAACGGTATTGTCGGGAACATTGATTCCCGCTTCCGGGGCTTCTGGCATACTGCCTTCCGACGCATTGAGGGAAGAATAAAAAATTTGACTTATGATAAAACAACATTTCAAACACTCATGGCAGATCATCAGACAGAATAAGCTCTACAGCGGGGTATATATTCTTGGAACGGCTCTGGCGATAGCGATGGTCATGGCATACGCCATTATATGGTATGTAAGGGTAGCCGATATATACCCGGAGGTAAACAGGGACAGGTCTTTGTATATGGGATACCTTGCGGAGCTGAGTGAGGATATCGGATGCAGGTCGTCGTCCATGTCGGAGAAGTTTATAGAAGCCGTAGTGCCCGGAGAGCTTAGAGGAAAAGAGATAGAGGCTGTCGCCGTATTTAACAAGTACGATTGCGACGAGGATGTGGCGGTTTATTCGCAAAATGTACGGGAGGGTATTCCGGCTGCTTTTTTTTATGCTACTCCCGATATATGCAAGGTGTTCGGGTATAAGTTTTTGTATGGCGCTCCCTTTACGGAAGCCGATGTAACGGCAAAAACGGGAAAGGCTTTTATTACCCGTTCTTATGCAAGGAAATTATTCGGCTGCGATAATGCGGTAGGCATGTCGTTTACCTTGAATTTTAATGAATATACCGTATGCGGAGTGATAAAGGAT
>CAYVED010000026.1:0-29949 GCA_964449975.1 uncultured Muribaculaceae bacterium | reverse complement strand
CCTCATATAGATACGTCCTTATCCCCTGATTTGAAGGAATCCGGCGTTTTCTCCGCAAAAAACATGGGGCATCCCCTGCTGCATTGTCCGGATGTAGTAACAAATGACTTCGGAATTTCATCCCTGCATGAATTTTATATTATAACGGGTGCAAACATGGCAGGTAAAAGCACCTTCCTGCGGGCAGCCGGAATTAACATGGTGCTTGCATTAAGCGGTAATCCGGTATTTGCCGAGGAGTTCTCCTGTATTCCGATAACCCTCTTTACAAGCATGAGAACCACCGATAATCTGGCCGAAGGAAAATCTTATTTCCATGCCGAATTACTAAGGTTGAAAGAGCTTATAAATATAGCCGGAAAAGAACCCCTTCTAATTATCCTGGACGAAATGCTCAAGGGCACTAACTCTGCTGACAAATTGAACGGTTCCGTAAAATTCCTGAAAAAACTCCTTACACTGCCGGTATGCGGACTTGTTGCGACACACGACCTGGCCCTTGGAAATCTGAAAAACGAATATTCCGATAATTTCCGCAATCTCTGTTTTGAGATAGAACATACCGGCGATAATATAATATACGATTACAAATTAAGGGACGGTATAAGTAAAAATATGAACGCCAGCATCCTGCTGGAAAAAATGGGGCTGTTATAGGACGAGTGACCTGTAATGCACGTCGTCAGAATATAGAATAAGCGACCGTAAGCCCGGCTACAACAATGGAAACCATACTCATGAGTTTTACAAGTATATTAAGGGATGGGCCGGTAGTATCTTTAAACGGATCTCCTACGGTATCTCCCACCACAGATGCTTTGTGACTGTCCGAACCTTTTCCCCCGTGATTTCCGTCTTCTATATATTTCTTCGCATTATCCCATGCGCCTCCGGCATTGGCCATGAACATCGCAAGTACGATACTGGTACTCAAACCGCCTACAAGAAGGCCGATTACGCCCGCCACGCCGAATATCAAACCCGTTATTACCGGTATTACGATAGCCAGCAGAGACGGAAAGATCATCTCTCTCTGTGCGCCTCTGGTAGAAATCGCAACGCAGCGTTCATAATCCGGAGTGGATTCTCCCGTCAGAATTCCGGGCGTCTCGCGGAACTGCCTGCGTACTTCATTTACCATACTTTCCGCAGCCCTGCCTACCGCTTTCATAGTTAAGCCACTGAAAAAGAAAGACATCATTGCTCCCAGAAAAATCGATCCCAGCACAATAGGGTTCATAAGATTTATCCGGAAATATTCTACAAAATCAGGAATAGTGGAATTGGCAAGTTCTATGGTTCTGCCGTCGGCCATTGTCAAAGTCTTTTGCCCGATATGGTCGAAAGCTATCTTCACTTCTTCTATATAAGAGGCCAGTAATGCCAGTGCGGTAAGGGCTGCCGAACCTATTGCAAACCCTTTTCCGGTAGCCGCCGTTGTGTTTCCCAGCGCATCCAACGCATCCGTACGGTGGCGCACTTCTTCGTCCAGCCCGCTCATCTGTGCTATTCCGCCGGCATTATCGGCTATAGGGCCGTAAGCATCGGTGGCAAGGGTGATGCCCAGAGTAGATAGCATACCCACAGCCGCTATGGCAACCCCGTAAAGGCCGGTCTGGATATTCTGTGCCGAAAGAATATCGGCTATGTCGAAATTAATTGCACTCAGGAATGCCAGAATTATGGCGGCGGCTATTGTAAATACCGGAATTGCCGTGGAAATCATGCCCGTACCTATACCCGATATTATTACCGTAGCCGCTCCCGTTTCGGAACTTCTGGCAATATGTCTTGTAGGCGTATAAGAGTGGGATGTATAATACTCGGTGGACTGCCCTATTATAACTCCGGCAATAAGGCCTATTATAACTGAACAGGAGAGCATGGCCCAGTTAGGTATCTCCAGAAGGTATAAAATACCGAACGCGGATAAAGCGATCAATACCGCACTAGTATTTACTCCGCGTCCTATCGCCCTCAAAAGCTGTTTCATGGACGCCCCTTCTTTTGTACGTACCATAAATATCCCTAATAAGGAGAGAAGAATACCTACCGCCGCTATCAGCATGGGCGCAAGTACAGCCTTTATCTGCATTTGTTCTCCCATTCTTATGAACGCAGCCGAGCCGAGAGCCGCCGCAGCCAGAATAGAGCCGCAGTAACTTTCGTAAAGATCTGCACCAAGCCCCGCCACATCGCCTACATTATCTCCTACGTTATCGGCGATTGCCGCAGGATTATGCGGATCATCTTCCGGAATTCCGGCTTCGATTTTCCCTACCAGGTCTGCTCCTACATCGGCGGCTTTGGTATAAATACCTCCCCCTACGCGGGCGAACAATGCCTGAGTAGAAGCTCCCATACCGAATGTAAGCATGGTTGTGGTAATAATAACCATTTTCTGACCTCCCGGCGCCTCTACAAACGTATCCAGTATCAGATACCATATAGATATGTCCAGCAAACCCAGCCCTACGACCACAAGCCCCATTACCGCTCCGCTCCGGAAAGCTATTTTCAATCCTTTATTAAGCGATTGCGAAGAAGCGTATGCGGTACGGGAAGAAGCGTAGGTTGCCGTTTTCATCCCGAAAAAACCAGCCAGACCGGAAAACAGACCTCCGGTAATAAAAGCGAACGGAACCCAGTTATTCTGTACGCCCAGGCCGTAGGATAAATAGGCGAAAAACGAAGCCAGAACTATGAATGTGATAATAACCACTTTGTATTGCTGACGCAGATAAGCCATAGCCCCTTTGCGTATATACGAAGCGATTTGTTTCATCCTGTCATTTCCTTCGTTCTGTTTTTTCATATTACGGTAAAAATACCAGGTAAAAGCGAGGGCTACTGCCGATGCCGACGGTATAACCCAAAAAATCGGTGGAATGTTTCCCATGACTTTCAGTAAGTTAAATTTAAGTAATATTTTATTTTCTGAGTTTAATATTTCCGGGATAAGTCTGTGCTAAGTTAGCAATTATTCTCTATCCATAATATCATATAGCAAAATTTTACTTTATTTTATTCAATATACCGGACGCCGCATCTTCCAGCATATACAGGACAAGCCGGAATCCGGCAGCTCCCCCGTAATAAAGATCAGGAACTTCCGACGGCTGTTTGTCATACGAATACAAATATATTATATTTGCAGATTGTATCAAAAAACGGATTCTATGCTGGATATTTTATTGCTTATAACAGGTCTTTTGCTTATTCTGGCGGGAGCGAATTACCTCGTGGAAGGTTCCGGGAATATAGCCAGAAAGTCCGGTATTCCGGATTTTATCATAGGTATGACCATAGTAGGAATAGGCACGTCTTCTCCGGAAATGGTCGTAAGTTTCATATCGGCATTTAAGGGAAATGCGGATATAGCAGTAGGAAATATTATAGGTTCGAACATATTTAACATACTTGTCATACTGGGAATGACGGCCTTGTTTTATCCTATAAATTTAACATCCGACAATATAAAGAAAGATATTCCGTTCGGACTGCTTGCGGCATTCGTATTATGTATTATGGGGGCAGGCGCGTGGCTGAACGGTACGCCGACGAGCATTATATCCCGGACGGACGGTATTATGCTGCTCTCTTTTTTCGGAGTGTTCATGGCTTATACCGTTTTTTCAGCACAGAAGAATCCCGGTACATTAAAGGAGGAGAATTCCGTAAAAGACGATAAGGATATTAAGCCGGTAAAGCTGTGGTTAAGCCTCATAATGGTTGCGGGAGGTTTGGCCGGGTTGATTTCCGGAGGAAATCTATTCATAAATTCTGCTGTAGCGCTTGCCGGCAAAATGGGGATCCCCGATACGGTAATAGCCGTTACCCTTATGTCGGGAGGAACATCGCTCCCCGAACTGGCCTCATGCCTGGTTGCGGCCTATAAGAAAAACACCGCGCTCGCCCTGGGTAATGTAATAGGATCGAACGTATCCAATATATTCCTGGTACTGGGCGGCAGTGCGGTTATACATCCGCTATCTATGGGAAATATCGGGAATATCAATCTTATAACTCTTCTGATCTCCTCGTTGTTAATATTCATTGCGGCGTTTACTTTCAAGAAAAAACAGATAGACAGAGTAGAGGGAGGGCTTTTTTTGATACTTTATATTGTATTTATAGTATTACTGATTAAATTTTAATTTATATTTATGCTGATATTATTATCGTGCGCGAAGACAATGAGGGGAGCCTCGAAAATTCATGTCCCCTACTCTACGCAGCCTTTATTTAAAGAAGAAGCGGCGGGAATAGCACGGCAGATGTCCCGGTATTCGGCGGACGAATTACAACTTATGCTCAGGGTAAATGCGGCCATTGCAGCGGAGAACAGATCCCGGTATAAATATTTCGGCAGCGAGGAGCTTGCGCTGGAGGCGGTTCTGGCATATTCCGGAATAGTTTTTAAGAAACTCCGGCCGGAAGATTTTACAAACGAAGATTTCGAGTATGCCCAGAAGCATCTGAGGATAACTTCGTTTTGTTACGGATTATTGCGGCCTCTCGACAAAATAAACAATTACAGAATGGAAGGAAATATCGTACTTCCGGAATACGGGATAAATATGTTCGGATTCTGGCGCGGAAGACTTACCGATATGCTCATAAAGGATGTAAAGGCCGCCGGGGGAATATTGTGCAATCTGGCTAGCGGGGAAATGCGGAATCTTTTTGACTGGAAAAGAGTGGAAAGAGAGGTAAAGGTAATATCTCCGGAATTCAAGACCTGGAAGAACGGAAAACTTACAACTATCGTGGTATACGCCAAAATAGCGCGGGGAGAAACGGCGGGATATATCATTAAAAACAGGATAGAGAAAATAGAAGATATGCACTTTGATGAGCTTGATATTTTATAGTATCTTTATGAATGTCGTACTGAAATATATGAAGCCGATACTGGTAATTATAAAAGGGTTCCTTATAATCCTGGGGTGCTATTTTGCCGGAAAATATCTTAGCGGACTGACACATAATATGTTGTCTGGCTCGGTAGTAGGGATGCTGCTTTTGTTTTTTCTTCTTTGCTGCGGAATCGTGAAAAAAGAGGACGTGAGGATCGTTGCCGATTTTCTCATGACTAACCTTATATTATTCTTCATTCCCCCTCTTGTCGCGGTAACGTTGATCGATTTCGGAGAGATCGGGCCTGCCGTCCCGTATATCATAATTATTTCCGCAATATCCACTATAATAGTAATGGCCGCTACGGGACTTTTCGTACAGTGGCGTGAAAAGAAAAATCCGTAGTATATTCATAGGTTCCGTGATGAACAGAACATGAACTTTTTAATCGCATGAAAGAGTTGATTTTATATGAAGCGTTGTTTATATTTCTTACCGGCTGCGCTTACGTTATTGCAAAAAAATTGTACGGCCTGCGCAAAAGACCGTATTTCCATACTATATTATTATCGGTAATATTTATCATATCGTTTCTTTTTATTTTTAATATAAAGTATGATTTTTATTATAAGAACACCAGAGTATTGAGATTCTTTCTGGATGTTTCTGTTGTGGCGTTCGGATACCTGTTGTATCTGAATCTTTCTTTTCTTAAAAAAAATGCCGGCGTAATATTATTCGCCAATTTCTTAGGAAGCCTGCTCGGTATCCTAAGCGTACTGGCATTATCGAAACTGATGAATACAGGAAATACTATGACCGTAACCCTTCTTCCGAAATCAATTACCACTCCGCTTGCGGTGGAGATCAGCTCTGCTCTCGGAGGGATAGTGCCGCTGACGGCCGTAGTAGTTGTTCTCAGCGGATTATTCGGAGCGGTAGCGGGGCCGTCGGTATTCAGGATTTTCAGAATAAACACTCCGTTCTCACGGGGTATTTCCCTGGGAACTTCCGCTCACGGGCTGGGAACGGCTAAAGCCCTGGAATACGGGGCGCTGGAAGGTGCAGTAGGCGGTCTGTCGATAGGGCTTATGGGATTTTTCACATCTGTTATTACGGCTCTGTTATTCCGGTAAAAACTTACCTTTAGAGACTACCGGCCGGATTACTCCCCGAAATATTCCGTTGTATCGGTAATTACCATATCCATACGACGGTCGAAACTTTCCGCAGGCACAGAATCCACTATCTGGAAATGGTATCCTGTTCCGGCCAGCTTGCATTCGATATGCGGAAGCAGCCTGTCATAAAATCCTTTACCCCTGCCCAGCCTGTTGCATACAGGGTCGAATGCTACTCCCGGAATTATCGCGAACTCTATCTCTTCCGGGGCTACTATCTTAGTGCCCGCCGGTTCCGGAATATCGAAATAGCCCGGCCTGAGCATATCCTTATCGTACTCTTTTAATATCAGGTCGTCTCCGGATACAACAGGAAGCACTAGGCGTTTTCTGGCACTCCATTTTTTTATGAACGCTTCCGTCTGCACTTCGTCGGGAAGCGAATAATATATCAATACTGTACCGGCTGCGGCAAACTCCGGCAATGATTCTATTTTTCCGGCGATTATTGCCGATAAAACCTGTTTTTCCTCATGGCAAACACCCTTTTTTATCATGGATATATGTTTGCGTATCGCCTTTTTAATTTCTCTTATTTCCATGCCGTATGCTTCCGATTTATAATTTCCGGCCAAAAATAGATAAAAATTAATATTTATAACTTGTTTTATCCGAAAAATCGTTATTTTTATCCGCCAAATAAATTACCTATGAATAGACTAAAATCTTTGCCGGATCTTATTTCCTTAAAGGAAAGAGCGGCGCACATCCTCAAAGTAAGGGAGGAAAGCAATAAAATAATTACGGAAGAGAGCTGCGGGTTGAAGAAAGGAACGCCTGCCATACAGGTGCTTCTGTGCGAAGGAACCGGATGTAAAGCATCGGAAAGTTCCGTTATCGCCGACAATTTTGTAAAATCGATTAAAGAGGCTGCCGAAGTCTCCGGCGATAAATCGATAACGGAAAAAGTTGATGTGGTAAGAACCGGTTGTTTCGGGTTCTGCGAAAAAGGGCCTATAGTTAAAATCGTTCCCGATAATACTTTTTACGTTCAGGTAACTCCGGAGGATGTGGAAGAAATAGTGAGGGAACACATTATAGAGGGAAGGAAGGTTACGAGGCTGATGTATAAAGATCCCCGTACCGAAAAGACGGTAAGCGATTCAAAACATATAGATTTCTACCGCAGGCAGGTGAGGGTGGCGTTAAGGAACTGCGGATTTATTAATCCGGAAAATATCGACGAATATATAGCCCGCGACGGATATATGGCTCTGGCCGGATGTCTTATAAACAAAACCAGGGAAGAGGTAATAGAAGAGATAAAATTATCGGGATTGAGGGGACGCGGCGGCGGCGGATTCCCTACAGGTCTGAAATGGGAATTCGCATTAAAGCAGCCCGGAAATACCAAATATGTGGTTTGTAATGCCGACGAAGGAGATCCGGGAGCATTTATGGACAGGTCTATAATGGAGGGAGACCCCCACTCTATCGTAGAAGCAATGGCTATATGCGGATATTCAATAGGAGCCTCCACCGGTCTGGTGTATATAAGGGCCGAGTATCCTCTTGCCATAAGCAGGCTTAAATGTGCGATAGGGCAGGCTCGTCAATACGGTCTTTTGGGAAAAAATATATTGGGAACGAAATTTTGTTTCGATATAGAGATACGCTACGGAGCAGGGGCTTTTGTCTGCGGCGAGGAAACCGCCCTTATCCACTCTATGGAAGGAAAACGCGGCGAACCTACGCTAAAACCTCCTTTCCCTGTTGAAAGCGGTTATTTGGGCAAGCCTACTACGGTAAATAATGTGGAGACCCTGGCTAATATACCGGCTATCCTTACCGGAGGGGCGGAGAAGTTCGCCTCTATAGGTACGGAAAAATCCAAAGGTACGAAAGTATTCGCCCTGGCCGGGAAGATCAACAATGTGGGACTTATAGAGGTTCCTATGGGAACAACTCTCAGAGAAGTTATTTATGAGATAGGCGGCGGTATAAAAGGAGGCAAGAAGTTCAAGGCGGTACAGACCGGAGGCCCTTCGGGCGGATGCCTTACCGAGAAGCATCTGGATACTCCGATAGATTTCGACAATCTGCTTGCCGCCGGTTCCATGATGGGATCGGGAGGCATGATAGTAATGGACGAGGATGACTGCATGGTATCGGTATCCCGCTTTTACCTGGATTTCACCGTTGAAGAGTCGTGCGGGAAGTGTACGCCATGCAGGATAGGAAATAAACGCCTGCTGGAGACACTGAATAAAATTACCGAAGGCAGGGGCACGGACAGGGATTTGTCTATTCTGCGCAATCTTGGAAAAGTGATAAAAGATACGGCACTTTGCGGCCTGGGACAGACCTCTCCTAATCCGGTACTCTCCACTCTGGAAAATTTTTATGATGAATATCTTGAACATGTACGCGATAAAAAATGCCGCTCAAAAAAATGCAAGGCGTTGCTTACCTATGTCATCAATCCTGATAAATGTATAGGATGTACGGCATGCGCCAAACACTGTCCGGCGGATGCCATAGAGGGAATGAGCCGCAAGCCGCATATTATAATACCGCAGAAATGTATAAAATGCGGTATGTGTCTGGCAAGATGCAAATTCAACGCGGTATCGGTATGTTAAACGGTATGACCCGAACATTAATTTTTTAATCAAGAAAATTTTTTAACGTATGAAAAACAAGATAACGGTAAAGATAGACAGCCATATAACTACCGTACCGGACGGTACCACGATATTGGAAGCGGCAAGAGGCATAGGTATAGATATACCTACATTATGCCATATAGATCTTAAAGGAACATGTATAAAAAATAATCCGGCATCATGCAGAATATGCGTAGTTGAGATAGAAGGACGTAAAAATCTCGCTCCTTCATGTTCTACCAAGTGTACGGACGGAATGATAATACGTACAAGCACCCTGCGGGTACTGAATGCAAGGCGTATAGTGGCGGAACTCATACTTTCGGATCATCCTAATGATTGCCTGATATGTAAAAAATCCGGAACGTGCGAACTGCAGGCCATTGCAGCCAAATTCGGTATAAGCGAAATGCCCTTTGCCGGCGGGGAACTGTCTTTACGTAAAAAAGAGGTTACCGCTTCTATCGTAAGGAACATGGACAAATGTATTTTCTGCCGCCGTTGCGAGAGCGTATGTAATGACGTACAGACGGTGGGCGCCCTGGGAGCCGTAAGAAGGGGATTCAATACCACCATTGCTCCGGCATTCGATCATAAATTAAGCGAAAGCGAATGTACTTATTGCGGACAGTGCGTAGCGGTATGTCCAGTAGGCGCTCTCACCGAGCACGACCATACATACAGGCTTCTGGAGGATCTGAATGATCCTGCAAAAACGGTTATCGTACAAACTGCGCCTGCCGTACGCGCCGCTCTGGGAGAAGAATTCGGGTTGAAACCGGGAACGCTGGTTACCGGAAAAATGGTATCCGCATTAAGAGAACTGGGATTCGACAAAGTATTCGATACCGATTTTTCCGCCGATCTTACTATAATGGAAGAGGGGTCGGAAATTATAGAAAGATTATCCAAATTCCTTTCGGGAGATAAAACGGTACGACTTCCTATACTTACTTCCTGTTGTCCGGCATGGGTGAATTTCTTCGAATATCATTTTCCCGATATGCTGGATATACCTTCTACATCCCGTTCTCCGCAGCAGATGTTCGGTGCGATAGCCAAAACTTACTGGGCGGAAAAAATAGGCGTCAGCAGAGAGAACCTGGTAGTAGTATCAATAATGCCCTGCCTCGCAAAAAAATACGAGTGCGACAGAGAAGAATTCAAGACCGGAGGAAATCCCGACGTGGATTATTCGCTCTCCACAAGAGAAATTGCATCCCTGATAAAAAATGCAAATATCAATTTCCTTGCGCTTCCGGATACGGATTTCGACAATCCGCTCGGAGATTCTACCGGAGCTTCCGTAATATTCGGCACTACAGGCGGCGTAATGGAGGCCGCATTACGCTCCGTATATGAAATATATACAGGCAAAGAACTGGAAAACATAGATTTTGAACTGGTCAGAGGAATATCGGGATTAAGGAAAGCAATCATAGATGTGGACGGATTCGCGTTGAAAGTAGGAATAGCCCACGGATTGGGTAATGCCCGCAAATTACTTGAGGAAATAAGGAAAGGAAAATCCGAATATCATATAATAGAGATAATGGCATGTCCGGGAGGCTGTATAGGCGGAGGCGGACAACCTTTGCATCACGGGCAATCGGATACCCTTATAGCAAGAAGCGCGGCTCTTTATCATGAAGACCGAAACAAGCCTATGCGTAAATCGCATGAGAACCCTTATATAAAATTATTATATGAAGAATATCTGGGTAAACCTCTGGGGGAAAAATCCCACCATTTATTGCATACGCACTATTTTAACAAATCTAAATAAGAATACTATGGCTGAAAATAAATTAGATAAATGTGTAATAGAGAAGATTGACAAAATCTGCAAAGAACACGGAAATGATCCCGGAGAACTTATAAACATACTGCATGCAGCACAACATATAATGGGATACCTCCCGGAAGAGATACAAAGGGAAATTGCAAAGAGACTGAATATTCCGGTATCAAAGGTTTACGGAGTGGTAACTTTCTACACGTTCTTCACGATGAACCCCAAAGGTAAACATCCTGTATCCGTTTGCATGGGTACTGCCTGTTATGTAAGAGGTTCGGAGAAGATACTGGAAGAATTCAAAAGGATATTGCGCATAGATGTGGGAGAAACGACTCCCGACGGTAAATTTTCTCTGGACTGCCTTCGCTGCGTAGGGGCATGCGGACTCGCCCCGGTGGTGATGATAGGCGAAAAAGTATATGGTAAAGTGCAGCCCGTGGATATAAAGAAAATGCTCGACGAACTGGAATAAAATTTATATTTAACCGAAAATTATTTTATGAGGAAAACAGCCGGTATAATAGTTATAATATTAACTACGTTATCCATTCACCTCTCTTTACAACGCTGTAATAGCGGGGAAAAGATCACAAAGCAGGCTTTGGGAAAACTTATCTTTTTCGATAACTCTCTCTCCGAACCTCCCGGACAGTCGTGCGCAACATGTCACAGACCTGAAAATGGATTCGCCGACACTCTGGGCAGAATGACTTCGGAAGGGGCCGTAACCGGACTGTTCGGTAAAAGGAATTCTATGAGCATTGCCTATACAGCCCATATCCCTTCTCTTTCGATAGTGGTAGATGGAGAAGACTCCCTCTATGCAGGCGGTCTGTTCTGGGACGGAAGGGCGGATAGTCTTGCGCATCAGGCCGGTATGCCTTTCCTGGATAAACTTGAGATGGCGAATCAGAGCGAGGAAGAGGTTGTGATGAAAATAATGAAAGCTCCCTATTATAATCTGTTCTGCAAAATATACGGCGATATTCCGGTATCCGGCGGAAACAGGGACGAGAATATAAAAAAGATATACGCTTGCATATTGAATGCCCTGGGAGCTTATCAATCTTCCCCGGAAGTATCTCCTTATAATTCCGCTTTCGATCTCTACCTGGAAGGCAAATATACCATGACGGAAGAGGAGGAGAAAGGCTTCGAATTGTTTAAAGGCAGAGGGAAATGCGCCGAATGCCATATTCTCGATAAAGATCCGCAGGCCGGGAGGATATTATTTACGGATCATACGTATGACAATCTCGGAATTCCAAAAAACGATGCGAACCGCTTCTACGACATGGATACTATCCATAATCCTCTGGGTAAAGATTATATAGATCCCGGACTTAAAGCCACAACCGGCAGGGAAGAAGATCTCGGCTTGTTCAGGGTTCCTACATTGCGCAACATAGAAAAGACGGCTCCTTACGGGCATAACGGATATTTTGCCACGTTGCGGGAGATCGTACACTTTTATAATGTACGGGATGTGAGCGATAAATTTCCGCCTGCGGAATGTCCAGCCACGGTAAACAAGGATGAACTCGGCAATCTGGAACTAACTTCTCAGGAGGAAGAGTATCTTGTCGCTTTTATGAAGCTGCTTTCGGATATTGATATTCCTCCGGGGTCTCCTCATACCGGTATAATTGATAAAAATAAAACCAATAATTAAAACATAGTTAAAATGAAAACATTAAAATTATTCTCAGTCATTGCATTATCAGCATTAGCCGTTGCCTGCGGAAATAATAGTAATAATGCCGGGGCAACTGCGGAACAGGCCCATGATTGCACAAAGTGTGAAAAAACAGATGATTGCATAATAGGCAGATGGGTACAACCGGTATCGGGACAGGAAGGAAAATTCGAGGGCATAGAATTCAAAAAGGACGGAATTGCCGAATCCATTAATATGGCTACGCTTCAAATTGAAAAATGGAGCAAAGATTCCTCTACCGTTACTCTATCGGGAAAGAGTATAGGAAACGGCGTTACAAGCGATTTTACCGAGACATATACGCTGGCAAAAGGAGATAACAATACCATTACGCTTATAAAGGACGGTTCAGTGATATGGTCTTTAAGCAAAGAGGGGGCGTGTTCCGGATGCAGCGACGGGTGCAAAGATGTCGGAGAGCACAAGGAATGTAAAGAAGGAGGCTGCGGAAAGGAAAAAGCCAAAGCGGAGGAACATTCCGGAGAAGACGATTGCAGCGGGTGCGGCGGATGCGATAAATAAGCCGGATAGCGCTAAAGACAGTAAATTTTCCCAAAAGAGGCCGTCTATTCAGGCGGCCTTGAGTTTTTTATGTTTTTCAACTTAAATAATGTATATTTGTAGTTACTTATACAAATATTTATGACAAGTAATTCGGCGGCTTTTTTAAGACACAGGATAATCGATTCCTGTCTGCGTGATATTAACAAAAAATATACGCTTGAAGATATTGTTGCGGCTTGTTCGACAGCCATCCGGGAAAAAACCGGAAAAAAACGCGGAGTGAAAAAAGGCGTCTCCCAAAGGACAATACAACTGGATCTGCAATTTATGAGAGATTCCAGGAAAGGATATAACGCGCCTATAGTAGTATATGAGCATAAATATTATAAATATAAGCATCCCGATTATTCTATAGAAAAGGCCAAACTCAGAAAAGAGAGTCTGGATAATCTTGCCGAAATTACGGATACTCTCCGCCATTACAGTACTTTCAGGGAGCTTAACAATCTGAAAAACGTTATAAATATATTGAGGGAGGAGATAGAGGCCAAAGTAGATAAACGGAATCCGGTACTCTCTTACGAGGGGAAAAGGAGTCCGCTGGGACTTGAATATTTCGAAACGATACATGATGCCATAATAAACAAAAAGGTTCTGTGTATAGGCTATTATTCCTCCCGTTCGAATAATATCATGCCTATAATATTTTATCCGTTTTATATGAAAGAATATAAAGGACGGTGGTATGCAATGGGATATAAAGACGGATTGAAAGGGGTATATAAACTGCCGCTGGACAGGATAAGGGATTTCTCCTACTCTATCCTTCCGTTCCCGGAGGAACTTAAATTCAATCCGGAAGAGTATTTCAGAAATATAATAGGCGTAACTAAATTGTCGGGAGAAGTAAGGGTAATAAAATTCCTTGTAAAAAACAAGCTGGCGCTCTATATAAATGCAAATCCGCTGCATCCCAGCCAGAAAATAATAGAGAAGCAGGAGAACGGGGATTATATTTTTACAATAGATATTATTCCCAATAAGGAATTTTTCAATCTTGTTATAGAGTACCAGCCATATATAAGAATAATATCCCCTAAAGAGATAGGGCTGCAGGTAAATTCTTCGTTTATGGAACTGGCGACACAGTTGCCGGATTATTCCGAGCGGACACCCCGCAACCATGAAATATCGGATAAAGACTATTGGGAAAACACTTTGTTCTCCCAATTATAAATATTAATTTAAACAGTCTTGTTATGGATACGAATACTAGGATAATAATAAATCTCAATACGTGGGAAAGGCGCAGCAACTACGATTTTTTCAAAGGATTCCTTAATCCGCAATATTCTATAACTTCGGAAGTGGATTGCAGTTCATCATACCGTAATTCGAAAGCGGACGGCTCCTCATTTTTCGTAAAGTATCTTTACGCCATTTTACGGGCGGTAAATGAAGTTCCGGAATTATGTTACAGAATTGAATATACGGATAATGAAGAGGTTGTGGTTCTATATAAAAAAATATCGGTCATCACCCCCATACGTATAGGGGATAACGGGAAATTCCACTCTGTGAACATCCCTTATTATAAAACGTTCGGAAAATTCCGGAAAGCGTACGAAACGGCAATAAATGCCATTCCGGAAAATGACAGCGATCCTTATGCGGCAGAGAAAAATATAAAATCGAACCGTCATTTTACCGACCAGGTGCTTCTGAGCGCCATGCCCGATCTCTATTATACTTCCATGACTTTTACTCAACACCATAAAAACGGTTCGGATAAACCTCTTATCAATGTAGGAAAAGCCGTTGAGAGGAACGGAAAAATGATAATGCCGGTTGCCGTTTGTTGTCATCACGGACTGTGCGACGGTTATCACTTGAGTATCTTTTTCGGTAAAGTTCAGGAATATCTTAATATGTTCTAAAACAGGAAGAAAAAAAATGGGGAAAAAGAATCTGCCTATAGTGGCGCTGATCTATGATTTCGACGGGACGCTATCTCCCGGAAATATGCAGGAGTATTCGTTTATAGAGGCTATCGGAAAAGATAAAGATGAGTTCTGGGCGGAAACGGCGTTTATGGCCGAAAAGCAGGATTCCGATAATGTCTTGATTTATATGCTGCTCATGTTGCAGAAAGCAAAAGAAATGGGAATATCCCTTCGTAAAGAGAGTTTTCAGAGATTCGGGAAATCGGTAAAACTTTTCAGGGGAGTGGATGCCTGGTTTAAACGTATAACCGAGTTCGGAACGGAACAGGGAGTTATTGTGGAGCATTATATAAATTCGTCGGGAATGAAAGAGATTATAGAGGGAACGAGGATTGCCGGGGAATTTAAAACAATTTTTGCCTGTTCGTACTATTATGATGAAGCCGGCAATGCTGTCTGGCCTGCCGCAGCGGTAAATTATACCAATAAAACCCAATTCCTGTTCAAAATAAATAAAGGTATAGACAGTATAAGGGATTCGGTAAAGATCAACGAATCGGTTCCGGAGGAACAGAAAAGGGTGTCTTTCCCGAATATGATCTATTTAGGAGACGGAGAGACCGATGTGCCGTGCATGAAACTGATAAAGCAACTCGGAGGAACCGCCGTTGCCGTATATGAACCGAACAATGCAAAAAAACGCGACATAGCCAGAAAACTGATAAATCAGGAGAGGGTAAATTATGTATGTCCGGCCGATTATTCCAAAGGGAAAAACCTGGATACCCTCGTAAAGGCCATTATCTGTAAAATAAAAGCGGATAACGATTTAATAATGCTGAAAAAAGAGTTCAAAGCAAAAGGATATAAATAATGATAAAAAACGTAGCTATATATCTGGGATCGAAAATCGGCAACAGCGCTATATTCGCTTTAACCGCAAAAAGTCTGGGAAAAGAACTTGCCGCCAACGGATATAATATCATTTACGGCGGGGCTTCCGTAGGAACGATGAAAGAATTGGCGGATGCTGCGATTCTGGCCGGGGGTAAGGTTACGGGAGTATTTCCCGATAATTTCAAAGGTAAAAAGGAATCGCGGGAAAAAAGACTTGAAATAAAGCATAAAGGTCTTACCGATATGATAATAGTAAAAGATATGAGCGAAAGGAAAAGGGTAATGGAGGAAAACAGCGATTGCTGTATTATCTTGCCAGGCAGTTTCGGTACGCTCGACGAGCTTTTCGAATATACGGTGCACAGACAATTGGAATTCCACTTTAAGCCTGTTTTCATATTAAATACCGAAGGGTATTATAATCCGCTGAGAGAGCAGATAGAGAATATGGTAAAACACGGATTCCTCCGGGAAGAGGAAACCGCGTTAATTACATATTGCCTGTCGGTTGAAGAGATGATAAGCGTGCTGAAAAATACGCGGTTGCGGGAAGCTATATAATCCAGCGCTCAGAGGCGATTCCCGCTATTATATCCACGCATTTATCTATTCCCATATAGGAGGAATCCAGGCAAAGGTTATATGATGAAGCGGCGCCCCACTGCTTGTATGAGAAATAATTATAATAGCCGGAACGTTTTTTATCTCCTTTTTCAAGAAGTTCTTCCATCTGTTTATCATCCAGTGTTTCAACGCCTTTAATCTTTTTACTTTTACGAAGGCGGGATATTTTGTCGGGAACGGATGCTGTGATGAATACGTTCAGGCAATTTTTCTCTTCCCGCAGGATATAATCGGCGCAACGGCCTATAAAGACGGCGGAGCCTTGCGATGCTACGGTTCTTATTACATCGCTCTGTACCCTGAAAAGTTCGGAACTGTCTACGGGAGAAGTAGATGCCACGTCCGAAAAGATGGATGAAAAGTTAAGTCCGAAAAAACCGCTTGAAAATTTCTGGGAATATCTTTCATCCGCTTTTTCAAAAAATTCCTTGCATATTCCGCTTTGACGGGAAGCAAGATTTATAAGCTCTTTATCATAAAAAGGTATCCCGAACTTTTCTGCTACCTTCTTGCCTATTTCAAGTCCGCCGGCGCCCAGCTCCCTGCCGATATTAATATAAAACTTAGATTTCATACATTAAAAAATTTTCAGTTCGTTTCATGTTTTTTAAATTTTTTCATTTGGTAAACAAGCATGAATGTGCAGACGATGCTTGCAAGCAGATCCGATACGGGCATACTTGCCCACACCCCGTTCACCATATATATATCGGGTAATATAAATAAAAGCGGTAAAAGAAATATCAACTGTCTGGTAAGGGAGAGGAATATGGATATTTTCGCCATGCCCAGACTCTGGAAGAAATTCGAGGTTACCATCTGGAAACCCACTATCGGGAAAAAAATAAAAATTATCTTCATGCCCGATACGGTATGCTCTATCAGTTGCAGATCGGAAGTGAAAATCCCCGCAAGAGTTCCTGGGAAAAACTCTCCGGCAATGAATCCTATCATAGATACGAGAGTAGCCCATCCTATAGTGATAAAGAGGACTTTACGTAATCTGTCGAAATTCTTCGCCCCGTAGTTATATCCCGCTATAGGCTGCATCCCCTGGTTAAGTCCCATAATTATCATTACGAAAACGAACCCTATCCTGTTTATTATTCCGTACGCGGCTATGGCAATATCCCCGCCGTGATATTTGAGACTCTGGTTTATTATTATGACTATAAGACATGCGGCAAGATTCATCAGGAAAGGCGACATGCCTATTGCAAGCGTATCCTTCACTATCCTTGTTTTAAGCCTGAAAATACCTTTTTCAAAATGGATTATCTGTTCCCTGTTCATAAAAAGCATTACTATCCAGCATAAAGAGATGAACTGAGCAAGTACCGTAGCTATTGCGGCCCCCCTTATCCCCCACCCTAACCAGTAAATGAACAAAGGATCCATCGCGGTATTCATAATAACGGTAAGTATCGTAGCCATCATAGCCTTTTTAGGAAAGCCGGCAGATCTCTGCACCGCATTGAGGCTGAAATACATGTGCGTTATTATATTCCCTAACAGGATTATCTCCATATACTCCCGGGCATATTGCAGGGTAACTTCGCTCGCCCCGAAAAAATAAAGTACCGGATCGAGGAAAATAAGTACCGCAGACATATAAATTATCCCGATAATTAAATTCAGCACCACCACGTTACCCAGAACCTTCTGCGCCACATCATAATTTTTCTGTCCCAGCAAAACGGAAATAAGGGTAGCTCCTCCCACTCCTACCAGAGAACCGAAAGCCGCCCCAAGATTCATAAGCGGGAATGTAAGTGCAAGACCTGCAATAGCATAAGTACCTACCCCGTGCCCAATAAATATGCTGTCCACCATATTATAGAGGGAGGAAGCCGTCATGGCTATAATGGCCGGAATAGCATATTGCCTTAAAAGCTTTGAAATTTTTTCTGTTCCAAGTTCGGTAGGAATTCCGGAAGTCATATAAAGAATAGTATTAAATTGTTGCAAAATTACTTAAAAATTCTTAATTTGCACTGATAATCCCGGTAAAAACAATATACAAAAGCATATGGAATCAATAGACAAAAATAAATTCCCGTTAGTACAGAGGACCGATTATAATATCCTCATGGAGAAAAGAATAAAAAGGATTCTTATGATATGCAGCAGTTACGACGCATATACGCTCGAAGAGGACGGACAAATAGAGGCGCAGATATATAAAGAATACATAGATCTTAATCTTAGCAATCCGCCCTCCTTCAAATGGGTTACCACGTCTGCCGATGCGGAAATACTTATCAGGAACAGCAGTTCTTTCGATTTGATAATAAGCATGTTCAACAACAATGATATGGATATTTTCAATCTCTCCGAAATATTGAGAAAAAAGGGTATCCATATTCCTATTATCCTGCTGACCAATTTTTCCAAAGACGTATTCAGGAAGATAGAACCTCACGAAAGGGAATCCGTAGATTATATTTTCAGTTGGCACGGGAACTCCGATCTCATCCTCGCCATTATAAAGCTGATAGAGGACAGAATGAATGCGGATAAGGATATTCTGGACGCCGGAGTACAATCCATAATACTGGTAGAAGACTCTATAAGGTATTACTCCACCTATTTGCCTACCATATACAAACTGGTATTGCAACAAAGCGCCGAGTTCCTGAAAGATACGCTTAACGAACAGCAGCAGAAACTGAGCAAAAGGGCCAGGCCCAAGATATTGCTTGCTACAAATTATGAAGACGCCATTTACCTTTATAATAAATATCATAAAAACCTTCTTGGAATAATATCGGATATAGGCTTCGTAATGCATAAGAACGATAATCCCGACGATGAAAACAGGGAAGCCGGCCTGCAATTGGCGAAACTGATAAGGGAAGCCAATCCGCACATGCCTATTTTATTGCAGTCCAGCCAGGAATCCATGCGCGAAAAGGCCAAAGAAATAGGTTGCGGATTCATAGTAAAATACTCTCTTACCCTGCTTATGGAATTATCGGAATATATCGCTGAGGAGTTCGTATTCGGAGATTTTGTATTCAGGGATCTGAACACGCATGAAATACTGGGAAGGGCCAAGAACCTTATGGGAATGCAGGCTGTGCTGGTAGAGATACCGGAGGATGTCTTTTTATACCACACATCCCGGAACAGGCTTTCAAAATGGTTGTATTCCAGAGGGTTATTCTCACTTGCAGCAGAAATAAAGGAGATACGGAGAGAGGATTTCGGTTCGTATATACAGATGCGCGACGTGATAATAGAAAAAATAAAAGAATACAGGATAATTATGGGGCAGGGAATAGTTGCCAAATTCTCCCCCGCCGGTTATAATAAATATATATGGTATGCAAAACTGGGCGACGGCTCTCTGGGCGGAAAAGCCAGGGGACTCGCTTTCGTGAATACATTGCTTCAGAAATATAATATGCTTGCCAAATACAAGGGTACGAGAATAATGATTCCCAGAAGTATAGTTGTGGCTACCGATTATTTCGACCAGTTCATAAAGCAGAACGGACTGCAATACGTAATCAATGCAAAGATTACGGATGAAGAGATATTATCGGAATTTGTAAGTTCCAGATTACCGGAGAAACTCAGTATCCATCTCAGGGCTTATCTGGAAAAAGTCACCAGGCCGCTGGCGGTACGTTCCAGCTCAAAACTTGAAGACTCCAATTTCCAGCCTTTTGCGGGCATCTATTCAACATATATGATACCTGTAACGGAAAATAAAGACCAGATGCTCAGACTATTGGAAAAAGCTATAAAAAGCGTTTATGCATCCGTATTTTTTGCCGCCAGCAGGGCTTATATCCATACTACGGCAAATCTTCTGGGCGAAGAAAAAATGGCGGTGCTTATACAGGATATATGCGGTACGCAGGATAGCGGTTATTATTTTCCTACGTTCTCCGGGGTCGCAAGGTCTATAAATTTTTATCCGATAGGTGCGGAGAAACCGGAGGACGGAATAGTGAATATAGCTTTCGGCCTCGGTAAACTTATAGTAGACGGAGGCCAGGGCCTCAAGTTCTCTCCCAAATATCCTAAAAACGTGTTACAGCTCTCTACAACAAAGATGGCGCTTAGAGATACTCAAGAGTATATGTATGCTCTCGACCTTGCTCCCGAACAGTTCAAGACCTCCATAGACGATGCCGTAAATATTAAGAAATTCACGATTAAAGAGGCTTCGAGATTCAGGAATATAAACTATGTTGCCTCTGCGTGGGATATGTATAATGACAGGATCGTACATAATACTTTTGAAGAGAAAAACCGTAAAATAATAACGTTCGCGAATATATTGCAATTCGATAAAATGCCGTTTTCGCAGATAATTTCCAGTCTGCTTACGATCTGCCAGGAAGAATTCCGCTGCCCGGTAGAGATAGAATTTGCGGTGAATATGGACGTTCCGCGCGGGAGCGATATTATTTTCAACGTATTACAGGTAAGACCCATAAATATATATAATGATAATAAAAAAGAGGTGAACTGGAAAGATATGGATATATCCGGCGCATTAATATACTCGGAAAACGCTATCGGCCCCGGAACTATAGAAGGACTTACAGAAATAGTTTATATCAAAAGCGGAGCTTTTAATAAACTCAAAACGGAAGAGATTGCGCAGGAAATGGATAAGGTTAATACGGATATGAAAAAAGATGAAAAAGATTACATACTTATAGGCCCGGGCAGATGGGGATCGAGCAATAAATGGCTCGGCGTACCTATTACATGGAACAACATATCCAACGCCAGGGTTATCGTAGAAGTGGGAATAAAAGATTTTCCGGTAGAACCTAGCCAGGGAACTCATTTTTTCCAGAATATAACCTCATTAGGCGTGGGCTACCTCACCGTAAACCCGTATATGAATGAAGGATTATTCAAAGAGGAAATACTTGACGATATGCCGGCCGTGTACGAAGGAAAATATATAAGACGTATAAAACTGGAGAAAGCTCCCGTAATACATATAAGCGGCAAAGACGGCAAAGGCGTGATAATATTATAGAAAAACCTGATTCCGAAATGCTATTCCAACACCTTCCGGGTCTCTTCCTGATCCAGCATCTCTACCGACCGGAGTTTCCGCTGTATGGCCCTGGTGCGTGTCCCGACAAGGGTATCCATGTCGGTGAGGCCGCCCTGTATCTTCCCCCTGGCCTTTTCCAGTATTCCGCCGAAATTCTCAAACTCGGTCTTTACGGCTCCCAGGGTCTCCCATACTTCATTGCTGCGCTTCTGTATGGCCAGAGTCCGGAATCCCATCTGCAAACTATTCAAAATAGCAGCCAGGGTTGTAGGCCCGGTAACTATAACATTATATTTACGCTGCAAATGATCGAGCAATTCGGCCCGGCGTACCACTTCCGCGTAGATGCCTTCAAATGGAAGGAACATTATAGCGAAATTGGTTGTATAGGGCGGATCTACGTATTTTGAACTGATCTCCCTGGCGTTCAGTTTTATCGACGCTTCAAATTCTTTCTGGGCCGTTTCAACCGCAACCGGTTCGGCCGTATCGTAAGCATCCTGCAATTTCTCATATATATCTTTGGGAAATTTGGCATCTATCGGGAGCCATACGGCCTCATCCCCCGTTCCGGGAAGTTTTACCGCAAATTCCACTACCTCTCTGCTTCCCCGCCTGGTCGCGACATTTGACGAAAACTGATCGGGAGCCAGAATACTCTCCAGCAACATCTGAAGTTGCACCTCTCCCAGCCCTCCCCGCATTTTCACATTACCGAGCACTTTCTTCAATCCTCCGACATCTTTGGCAAGATTTTTCATTTCCCCAAGCCCCTGTTGTACTTCGCTCAGCTGCCGCCCCACCGTTTCGAAACTTTTTCCAAGCCTCTCCGACAAAGTTTTATCCAGTTTCTCTTCAACCGTCGTCCTTATATGTTCCAGTTTTTCATCCGTCCTCTGCACCATTGTATTTTGGGTCTTATCTAACTGTTCCAGTTTTTCCCGCTGTGTTTTCTCCATTTGTAATAACCTCTCGTTCTGGGTCTTATCCATTTGAGACAAACGTTCGCCCTGGCTCTTTTCCATCTGTTCGAGCCTCTCTTTCTGAAGATCGCCGATCATCCCCGTACTTTTTTCAAAAGATTCTCCGAACCGGCTTATACTCCCCGAAATCTCCTCTCTTATGCTTTTATTAAGCGAAATGAGCAGTACTACCATTATAACTATCATAATGATAAACAGTACCGCTATTACAACAATCTCCTGCATTTTATTATTTTTCCGGTAAAAATAGACATTTTTAATTAATTTTTGTTTCTATGATAAAATAATCTATTTTTGCAATAGTAAAAGCTTATACTATATAATATGATACTGAATAAACAGGTGGGAGTTTTCCTGAATATCGTGCACAACAAGTTCAAGCAATACATTGCAACTATTTTTCTTAAACACGGACATAATATAACCCCGGAACAATTTCTCGTAATGGACACGCTCTGGGACGAAGGTATTCTATCTCAGCAGAAAATAGCCGATACGATACTGAAAGACAAAAATTCGGTTGTAAAACTTATAGACGGACTGGAGAAAAAAGGGTTCGTAAAAAGGATTGCTGATACCCAGGACAGAAGACAGAACCTTATAGAGCTTACCCCTTATGCCGTAGAGATAAAGGATGAGGTGACCGGCATAGCGATGCAGGCGGTAAATCTTATCACAAAAGATATTCCTACGCATGAGCTGTACGTCTTTATAAAAGTGCTTTCCAAAATGGCGGAAAATATGAACAAGGAGACGGAGTTGATAAATCTGGAACAAACCGGAGATAATTAAATAAACCAAAAGCAATGGGAAAACTATATGATAAATTAACCGAAGATTACCGGGTAAAAGAGGGGTTGAAAGCGTGCATCAACTGCGGTACATGTACTGCAATATGCCCGGCGGCAGAGTTTTACAAATATGACCCCAGACAGGTAATAGACATAGTACAATCGAAAGACGACTGCGCCATAGAAGAACTGCTCAAAAGCGAAACTATATGGTATTGCGGCGAATGTATGTCCTGTGTAACACGCTGTCCGCGCAGTAATGCCCCCGGACTGGTAATAATGGCGCTCAGAAACCTCTCTATCGAACTGGGATACTTCACCGAGTCGGAAAAAGGAAGGCAACAGTACGTGTTGACTAACGTACTTGCAGGCAATGTATTGAACTACGGATACTGCGTCTATCCGCGAACATTCAAGGCCGCCATGCATCCAGAGTCCGGGCCTGTATGGGAATGGATGGAGCAGAACATGAACGACTCTTATGCCAGGATGGGCGCCAATCTCGACGGAGACGGAACCGGCGCGTTAAGAAAAATTCCGCAGGCAGACCTGGACGAACTCAAAAGGATATTCGATGTAACGGGAGCGACCGGAAGAATAGAAAAAGTAAATAAATGTTCCCAGGAAAAAGCCGCCAGTATGGGGCTGACTCCAGACGAATATTTCAATAAAGTTTTCACCCAGACCGAAAAAGACCACTTAAACAGATAATAGAAAGCATCATGATATACGAAGGAAAAAGGAAAATATGGTCCGATTATCAGAAAGAGATTCCGGATAACCATTATTTTTATGTAAGAAGCTGCATCAGGCAGAGTTTCTTTCCGGCAAGCGAGAAAACATTTCTGGATATATGCCGTAATAAACTTAAAAAAGATTTTTTCGAAACCGAACACCATACCACCTGCGGAGGAATCGCATACCATTCCGACGCCATTCCACAGGAGACGGTAATGACTATAATAGCCCGGCAGTTCGCCCTTATGCATAAATACGGATATAAAAACTATGTATGCTCATGTATAACCTCGTTCGGACTATATACCGAGACCCTTGAAACATGGCACGAGTTTCCGGAACTTGAAGCCAAAATAAAACAGTATTTGTGGGACTCGTGTAAGTTGGAATTCAGCAAACCGAAATATCTGGCGCACGCCAGCGATATTATATATAAATTCAGGAATCTTATAGCGGAAAAAGCGAAATATAAACTTATCAACAGAAAGACCGGAGAACCTCTGCGGGTAGTCGAACATATAGGATGCCACTACAATAAGATGTTTCCATCCAAAAGCGTAGGAGGCGCGGAATATCCTTATGTACTTACCGGCATGATAGAAGCCTGGGGGGGAGAGGTTATAGATTATCCGGAAAGGAGGCACTGTTGCGGATTCGGATTCAGGCAGTATCTAATACAGAGTAACAGGGGCTACTCCCTTTCAAATACCCATAAAAAATTCGAAAGCATGGAGCCATTTAAGCCGGATATGATAATAACCAACTGTCCGGGATGTCCCTATTTTCTGGACAGATGGCAATACGTAATATCGGAGATGGAAGGAAAAACTTACGGAGAAAACGGTCACGGAATACCGGTATTTACCTATGAAGAGATTGCAGGCCTCGTAATGGGATATGATCCCTGGGATCTGGGATTGCAAATGCACCAGGTAGGAACGGAAGTGCTGCTAGATAAAATAGGTATTCCTTATGATCCGGCTGCAAAATACAAGGGACTTGACAATAAAGATCTGGGCAGGCCGGAACTGCCTACCTGCAAATGTTTGTAATTATTGAAACCTATACTATAAATTAAGAAATAAAAAATATGAACAACAACATTATAATAATCGGCGGAGGAGCATGCGGCCTTGAGGCGGGATCGCAGCTCCACAAAATGGGTTATAATATAATATTGGTTGAAAAATCCGGAACCCTCGGAGGACACCTTGCGAAATGGGACAGGCTTTTCCCTGAAGGAATCCAGGCAAAAAAGGTTCTTAATGAGTTGATAACAAATTCTAACGGAGTAAAATACTTCCTCAATACCGAAGTCGATTCCATAAATCGTCTTGACAAATCCTATAATGTAATCCTTTCTAACGGAATTACGGTTCTGGCAGAAGCGGTACTTATAGCATCCGGGTTCGAATTGTTCAGAGCGGAAAAAAAAGAGGAATACGGATACGGGATTTACAATCACGTAATTACCAATGCCGACCTTGAAAGCTATTTTAAGACGGGTAACGACAGCCGTATAATAAAGGAACCTAAAAAGATAGGATTCGTACATTGCGTAGGGTCACGGGATGAAAAAGCGGGGAACAGGCATTGTTCTAAAGTTTGCTGCGCTACTGCGGTAAAACAGGCATGCGAAATAAAAGAGCAGTTTCCGCAGGCTGATATTTACTGCTTTTACATGGATCTTAGGATGTTCGGCCGCAAATACGAAGATATGTATCTTAAAGCTCAAAAAGATTACGGTGTGCAGTTTATAAGAGGGAGGGTTTCGGAAGTATCAGAAAACATAGACCGGCAGGTGGTTGTGAAAGCGGAAGATACCTTATCGGGGAAGCCCGTACAGGTAAGTTTGGATCTGTTGGTATTAATGGCCGGCATGTGCAACAACGAAGAGGGAATCAAAGTGGGAAATATGCTCTCTATGGAGATTGACGGGGACGGATTCTTTTCATGTAAGGATTCCATTTACAGATTACAGGAGAGCAGCCTGCCCGGAATATTTTATGCCGGAGCGTGTACAGGGCCTAAAACTATACCGGAAGCTCTGCACGAAGCCAGGGCTGCCGCTCTCTCAATAAGCAACTATTTAAAACTCAGGTAAAGAATATGTCGAAATTCGGATATACGCTCAATCCCAGTTCCAGAATAAATCTGGACAGAATGGATTCCTCTAAATTTACGCTTCTGACCGAACTGGAGCCCGATGTTTTAAAATGTATAGGATGCGGCTCCTGTACCGCAACCTGTACATCCGGAAAGTTTGTCCGTACAAGTCTGCGGAGCGCAATACTTTCTTTACGAAACGGACAGGAAAAAGAGTCCCTGGATCTGCTTAAAGGGTGCATGCTCTGCGGAAAATGCCTTATGGTCTGCCCGCGCGCCATAAATACCAGACATCTTATAATATCAATTTGTAAAATCTACGAAAACAAATGAAAGAGAGAATTTTAGGCGGCTATGACGATTTTGTGCTACCGTTCATGATAGGAATGATATTTATCCTCATATATCTTTTTATAGGGCTTATACGCCTTTTCAAACATATTCCCGGCAGCGACAGGAAAAAACTGCTTATCTCCCTGATAACTCCAACTGTAATATACAGAAATATAAGGGACATTATATGCGACTGCCTCATACATGTAAAAATATTCAAGAGAAAAGCATTGCTGGGATATATGCACGCCAGCATAGCTTTCGGCTGGTTCATGCTTATAGTTATAGGACATATAGAAGTGGCTCTCTACGTGCCGCAGAGGAACGGCGTGCTCTATTATCCGGTATTCTTCAGATATTTCGTAAAACAGGAAGGAGATGTCACGTTAAGGGGTGCTTTCTTTTTTTTCCTGATGGACTTTTTCCTGCTTATAGTACTTAGCGGTGTAGGACTGGCTATGTATAAACGCATCCGTTCCACCGCACTCGGCATGAGAAGGACTACTAAACCGAGCCTTGCCGACAGGATAGCCCTTATCTGCCTTTGGTCTATATTTCCTTTGAGATTGCTGGCTGAGAGTTTCACCGCAGGAATAAGCGGGGGCAGTTTCCTTACAAAGCCCATGCACTGGCTTTTTGCCAGTTTTCTGGGGAACGATATGAATGTACTGCCGACATGGTGGGCCTATTCGATAGCCCTGGGACTTTTTTTACTGGTATTGCCTTTCAGCAGATATATGCACATACCCACCGAAGCCCTGTTGATAATATTAAGGAATGCGGGACTTAAAGTAACCCGGCCGCGAAAAGGCTTCGCAGAGGCCGAAATCTATTCCTGTTCCAGTTGCGGATTATGCCTGGATGCCTGTCCTATGAATCTAAAGAAAAAGAACCTGAAATATTCTACGGTCTATTTCATACGCTCGCTGCGCCGTCATAATACTAAAAAAATAAATGCAATATCCGAAAAATGCCTTATGTGCGGAAAATGCGTGGCGCTTTGTCCGGTGGGAATAGATTCCTGCGGAATAAAAACCGCCCAGAGAGCTACTGTGACGAATCATCTTAAATACGATTACGGATACCTCTCCACTGAAGGCCATACAGCTCCGGTTTCCGAAGAAACAGAAGATATTGCATCCGTAAACGGGAAAATACTCTATTTTGCAGGTTGTATGACGCATCGTACGCCGTCGGTGATAAAAGCCATGACGGAAATTTTCGAAGCAGCAGGAGAAGATTATTACTTCGCCGATAAAGACGGGGGAGTATGCTGCGGCAGGCCGCTGTTGCTTGCAGGAAAGATTAATGCTGCAAAAGAGGTTATTGCGAAGAACAGGGAAAACGTCATGCAAAGCGGATGTCAAACGGTTGTATTTTCATGCCCGATATGTTATAAAATAGCCATAGAGGAATATAACCTTAACAGCATCGGAATAATGCATCATACCCAATATATCAACGCTTTAATTGCCGCCGGAAAAATAAACCCGGGAAAAACGTCCCAGACATTCGTTTATCATGATCCTTGCGAACTCGGCAGAGGAGCCAAAATATATCAAGAGCCCCGCAACATACTGGAAAGAATAGGTACGCTGAAAAAAGCGGAAAAAGAGAGGCAGGAGAGCATTTGCTGCGGCGGCAGCCTGGGAAGTCTTACCCTTTCCTACGAAGACAGGGTAAAAATAACCCGAGGTTCGCTCAACGCCCTTACTGCCGGTAATCCGGATAAAATAGTAACGGCATGTCCGCTGTGTCTTAAGACCTTCTCCGACTATTCCCCTATCCCGGTAAAAGATATAGCCCAGATAGTAAACGAAAATATGATAAGGTCATAACCCGTTACAAATATAAGAGTTGCAAAAAATAGTAAAATAGTTTACTTTTGTATCCCGTAATAATCATGAATAAAACAAACAACAGTACGATGAGTATAGAACCTACCTTATATAAACTTGAAAACTGCGCAACCAAACGTCAATTCGAAGATTCAGGATGGCTTCTTTCCGACCCTCAGGACAATAATCCGGCCCTTATAAGAGCGGTTTATTCTAAAAAACAAATAGAATTCAAAGACGCATCCTACGGAATATATAAATTCGCAGACTGGCTTCCCGTAAACCGGATGCTTGAAAAATCATCCGCACCTGTAACATACAAAAGCGAAGGATTGGCAAAAAAACTAGGTCTCAATAATTTATATATCACTTTCTCCGGATATTGGCCGGAAAGAGGGGGGGAAATGTACACCTGCTCCTTTAAAGAAACCGAAGCATATTCCGTATGTGCAAGGCTTTCCAGGAGCAATGATAAAATATTGGTGGTAGCTTCGGCCGGAAATACCGCACGCGCTTTCGCACAGGTATGCTCCGATAACAAAATACCTATCCTTATAGTAATTCCTTACGAAAACCTGAATGCACTATGGTTCAAAAAGGAACTGGACGAATGCGTGAGAATAATATGCTCTCCGCCTAAAACCGATTATTTCGATGCTATAGCGCTTGCTGCAAAAATATGTCAATCTTCACTGTTTATAGAGGAAGGAGGAGCCAAAAACATAGCCAGAAGAGACGGCATGGGAACGACAGTACTTTCCGCCACACAATATATAGGGCGTATTCCCGACAGTTATTTTCAGGCCATAGGAAGCGGAACGGGTACTATAGCCGCATACGAGGCTAATCTTCGCCTTGTCGGAGACGGCAGATTCGGTTCCCACATTATGAGGCTCATACCTTCCCAGAATATCCCTTTTACTCCTATGTACGATGCATGGAAACACGGAAGCAGGAGCTTATTACCGTTCGACGAGGCACATGCCAGGGGAAAAGCCCTTGAAATAACGGCGAAAGTGCTTTCAAACAGAAAACCTCCTTATTCGGTACCGGGAGGATTGTACGACGCACTTAAAGCCTCGGACGGAGATATTGAGATAGTAACCAACCAGGAGCTTAAAGCCGCGTGCGCATTATTCGAAGAGTGCGAAGGCATAGATATTTATTCCGCTGCAGGAGTAGCAGTCGTAAGTCTGGAAAAGGCCGTTACGGCCGGAAAAGTTGATAAAGACGAAATAATAATGCTCAATATTACCGGCGGAGGAGAAAAACGTTTTAAAAAAGAGTACAACTACGTAAATATGGAACCGCATATCATTCTCAACCAGGATGATCCTGTCGGTGAAATAATCAGACAGGCTGAAAAACTTTTTATACGTTAAAAATTTTTCAATTATATTTTACGGATGAAAAATTTCGGGGCGGATATTAATCAAAAAATAAAATTCATCCCTGTTACAGATAATTGTAGCGGGGATGAATTCGTTGAAATAGGGCTTGTTCAACCCCTTTAACAATGCTTCTCTAAATATCTATTTTACTTCTATCTGTTTAACGGCCGGTTCCACTTTATCCGGAGTCTTTTTAGGTATCTCAATATCCAGGATACCGTTATTAACTTTAGCCTTTATTTTATCTTTATCTATGTTCTCCGGCAGGATAAGATTCTGCTGGAACTGCGAATAAGAAAACTCTCTCCTCAAATAACGTCCCTTTTTATCTTTTTCCTCCGATTGCTGTTTTTGTTTAACCACCACGATCATAAGATTATCGCTGGTAACTTTAACGGTAAAATCATCTTTTGTAAGCCCCGGAGCGGCGATTTCAACTCTATAATCGCTATCTGTCTCGATGATATTGATAGGCGATGCGGAATTTATTTTTTCAATCCAGTCGCTCCCCATAAAATCATTGAAAATACCCGGAAGCCAATTTTGAGTTTTTTTTGACGGTAACATACAACCTCCTTTTTAAATTATTATACACACTCATTAACTATTA
>CAYVED010000025.1:0-30653 GCA_964449975.1 uncultured Muribaculaceae bacterium | reverse complement strand
AATTATACTGGGACAATCCTTCGGATTTTTATCCTATATAAGGAACCTGGTAATCCTTTCGGGAGCAGGGATTCGTTGTGTCTTCGGGAGTAAAAATATTGATATATAAAACGCAGTGTGAATATTATCTGTCCCAGGGAACCGTAAACGATAATCGTAATTGGTATTTCACTGTTCATAAAAACCTGCGATATAAAAAGCTCCCAGTCCCAAAGTATATAAAGTATTCCTGCCGCAGGGGTAAATTGCAGCAATATCCTTACAGGCAGGAATATTTTTTTCCATATCTTTTTTTCGTGCAGATTCCAGATGTATATATAATAAGATATTACCTGTCCCAGCATTATTGCGAAATCATCCCTGAGCCATCCGTATATAAAAAGCATATACGATGCTATTATACTTAATATCCAGAATATGTTCGGCGATACTACTTTTTTAGCTTTTTCCGACATTATCCATTGTATTAGTATTCTGGCCGAAAAAAGCAGTTGTGCCGTAAATCCTAAAATCAGTATAAGATATTTTTCCATTAATCCGGTAGTTTTTTATCCCGATATACCTGTTTATAAATTTGTATTGTCTATGATGTAGTTTATATATCTTTTCTTCATCCATCTGTATGCAAAACAATCTTTAAATGGAGATATAAGCCTGTTGCCCAGATTGAATTTTGAAACCCCGGCGGTACGCGGAAAATGTCTTACCGGAACCTGCATTACCTTTCCTCCATACTGGAGCATTATCAATGCCGGAAAGAAACGGTGCATCCCTTTGAACATAGGTATCTTTTTCGCATATACGGTACGGATTATTTTAAGAGGGCAACCCGTATCCACCGCATCGTCTCCGGTCATACGCCTTCTGAAACCGTTAGCTATCCTGGATTGTATCTTTTTGAAAAAGGAATCTTTTCGGTTGGCGCGTATCCCGGTTACCAGAGGATATTCTTCGGTATAGGGGAGCAGCAGGTTAAAATCCATAGGAGAGGTTTGCAGATCGGCATCTATATAGCCGGTAAGGGTGGAATAACAGTTGTCGAATCCGGCTTTGAGGGCGCCGCTAAGTCCCGTATTTACAGCCAGAGAAATATAATAGAAATCTTTTTCTTCTCTACATACTTTCTCCACTAACTGCAATCCGTTATCTTTTGATCCGTCATTTATGAACATTACGCATGCCGGTACGGGGGATTGCTCTATAAACTCCGCCAGCTTTTCTCTGAGGTTTTGTATATTTTCCTGTTCATTGTAAAACGGAACAAGTATGGTAAAGTGATAATCTGATGTATTGTTCATTGTCAGTGAAGTTCTATTTTTCTTTTTTCAAATTGTTCGTAATCATATTTTGTAAAGTGGATATGGTCTATCCTTATACATTCGTCATGGTCGTCGAGATATTCCCTTGGTACTGTTTTCAGGGCGGGAGAACTTATGGCAAGTGCCGTATCCAGATATTTCGTGCGTATTGAGGCAAGATCCAGCATGGAGTGGAATACCGTGTTATTCGATATTGGGTGATCGGAATGTATCTTTACCTGTCTGAATTTTTCCGGGTATTGTTTTATATATTCGTCCGACATCCATACTATATACGGTATGTGCAACTGGTAATATGTAGGTACGGGCGATGCGTGCAGGAAACGTTTTCTCTTATCGTCCAGCATATCTTCTCCGTGATCTGACAGATAGAGTATTGCTCCGGGACAATTTTCATCGTTTATCCGGCGGACGATACGCGCTATGAGATCGTCCGTAGAGAGAATGGAGTTGTCATAGGAATTGATCAGTTCCTTTTTATATTTACAGGATATTACTTCCGCCTTATCCGGTACGAATTTTCTGAATTCCGGAGCATATCTTTCGTGGTAATTGAAATGGGAGCCGTACAAATGTACTATTATGAACAGATCTTCCGACGGATATTGTTCTATCGCCTTTTCCATGAACGGCAACAAATTGTGATCGAACGTATGCGACGATTCTTTTTTTATGGATATTTTTATATCCGCTTCGTTGAAATGGTAGTAGGCGAATGATTTGTTGTAGCTCTGGTTGGAGAGGAATATTGTTTTGAATCCGGCTTCTTTAAAGGCCGTAATAATGCTTTTGCTTCTGTATATAATATTGAAGTTCTCCGCATCCGCAGGGGAGAATACCATAGGAACTATTTTATGCGTGGTATTCGACTGGGTAAGTACATCCCTGTATCTTATGATATTGGATATGGTATCGGTATTTGGAGTAGTATTTCTTTCATATCCGTAACTGTGCCAGTTTATCGCTCTGGCCGTCTCTCCAAGTATCAGCACGTATATCTCCTTTTTCCGTCCCGGAGAGGATACCGCCGAACTGTCCCTTTCCGCCCCGTATGTAAAGCCACGCGATGTTTCCGGATAGTTCATTATACGGTAATATTTTTTTACGGCGAAGTCCAGGTTGTACAGTACATTGTACGGGTAGAGGTCATATTCGGCGCTGAACCCTTTTTTTTCGCATTTGGCCGCGAAGACGGAGGAGACCCCGGCAATGATAAGTATTAAAGATATTTTAATACACTTGCGGCGGAAAGCGCTTTCTATAACATCTTTCTGCCTTATAGATTTTATCGCCAGAAATATTGCCGGAATATATATTGCCAGCAGGAGTAATATTACCGGCGTAAGGTTGGATAATAATTCTCCGGATTCGGTTGCGCTTGTATTTGCCAGGTTAAGGAACATATCCACGGCTATTATGGAGCCGCCGAATAATTTTATGAGCACGAGCTGAAACGCATCTATTATGCATTTTGGAAGCAGTAGGTAAAGAAAGATTCTACCCGGTTTTTTTACCAGGGCCAGCAAAAGCATTTGTACTCCTAACGGTATGGATATAAACGCTATTTTTGCGAAAATGCCCATGTGCTCCGTAAAAAGCAATATTATGTTTGTAATCATCAGGATGAATACAAATATTATATAAATTGTTTTCTGCCTGTACAGATTCCTGAAAAACGTCATAATTATTTTAGAATGCTTCGTTTATACTAAATAAAAAACTGTTTTGTCCGGATTTCCCGAACCCGTAATCCAATCTTACATTAACTCTGTTTTTAAATTCCCACCTGTATCCTATACCGTAGTTGGGAAGTGTGTGCCTCAGTGAAAATGCCTCTTTGCCCCAGATGTTTCCGAATCCGCCCCACATCGCAATACCGTGCCTGTTATATATCTTCTGCCTGTATTCAACCTGGAATGTCACCATATTGTTGTCGCGGTAACGCCCTTCGTAATATCCTCTCATCCTGTATGATCCTCCTATCGGAGCCATCATTGTCCACGGGACGGTGCCGTAACTGAACTCCGTAAACATATCGAATGCGAATACGGCTCCTTTCCAGGCCCGTTGATAGTAATTCGCCGCTATATTTGTTTTGAAAAACGGTTTGCTTTTAAAGTCCGTGTAATTCCGTTGCTGTATTTTAAAATAAAATCCTTTGTATGCATTAGGTATGAAGTCCCTGGAATCGTATGTTATTACCGCTCCGTAATTATATGACCGGTCGATAGGCGAGAATCCGGCTATGAGTTCGGGGTTGGTAAGTTTGCTTCCCTGTGTAAAATCGAATCCCAAAGCAGGCCCTATGTATAATTGAGGCGCTATTTTAAACAGGAATTCCGCTTTTACGCTTGCCTGCTTCCTGGAATAGCTGCTTGCATTATCATTATTGTTCCCGGCCGAGTAGCCCAGTCCCCAGAATGCGCTGGGAAAAGAGTAGAAATAGAGATTGTAGTCTATCCTCCAATTATCATGTCTGAATATATTGTTTCCCCTTATACCTATAAGATAAAATCCAGTAGTGGTAACATCCCCGAACAGGGAAACATTGGATACGGGAGTAAGGGAATCTTTTCTGTCGGTACTGTAAAGGCCGGCGGCCACTATACCCAATCCTAATTTTGTATCGGAAGAGTAATGCGGGCCGCCTATAAAACTCACGTCGAATTTGTTATTGTTTTCTTTATTTGCATCTGCGAAATAGTGATATATTTTGCGCCATAAATTTTGTTTTTTCATGGTATCGGCCACTAATATGACTTCGGTCGAGTCCTGTGCAATAAGATATTGCGCATTCGCTACCAGGGTAAAGAAAAAAATTATTATTATAAATGCTTTTTTCATTTAATAAATTATTTTTACATTATCTACCCATAACCGGTTTTGTATATCTCCCACATAAGCTTCTCCGTGGGAAGACGAGAACCTTATTATGAGATGGGTAGGTTGTTCATCCGCCGTTCCCCATTCAATCTCCCTTATAGGTACCGATTTTCCTCCGGAATTTACCATATAGTTAGACAGTTCTTCCGGAATAAGCTGCATATAAGGTTTGTAACAACTATCGTTCGTAATGTTTCCGTAATGTATATTAACTTTAAAGTCATTTGTCCAGGTTGGGGTGCTTTGCGTAAATCTGTAATATCCGGTGCCTATCCTTTTTGCAAAAACATTGCCGTTTTTATCTTCCCATCTTTTTTGCAGCATTATTACACACTCTGCATAATCCGCGTCCCCGAGTTCTTTTTTTCCTCCGAACCCAGATGATTTTATCCTGTTATGTCCTACGGTAACTTTATAATCGAATGAGACGGCTACCGGTTTGCCGGAGAAGCGGATCCCGGCATTGAGTTTGGATTGCGGATTTTTTGTTCCGGTTATAGGCTCCAGCATATTTCCCAAAAATAAGGTTCCGGCCGCAAGTACCTGCATATCTATAATTCCCAGTACGCGTACTTTTTCCAGTCTTGTCTCCATCCTCGCGCAATATCCGTTGTTCCTTTTTTCGGGAAAAACAGTACAGCTTGTCTTTGTTATACCTTTGACTATGGCGAGGACATTGGATGTAGACCATACGCTTTCCGGCGGATTTACATAAGGAACCGGTCCTTTGATAGTGTCCCCTGCCGCTATTTCATATAATAATTTCCAGTGGCCTCCTATTATCCCCGATTCTTTTATTTTCCTTACGCGCCAGTAATCCAGTTTTCCCCATTTTTCTATATGTTCTGCAGTATTATTCTGCGCTGATATTATATTTTGTGTAAATATTGCCACAAGAGGCAAAAAAAAGTATCTCATGTAACTATTTTTCATTGCCGTTAAGTGTGATTTTTAAATAAAAGCCAGGTTATTAATGTTTTATTTAAAGTAGTTTAAGAAGGAAAAATTTTTCAAAGATAACAAAAATCCGCTATAAAAAGAGTGTCATATAAAAAATATGAACCGGGCATTAACTTTTTTAATCATGAATTCGCTCAAGGCAATGATTAAAAGAAGTTTATGCGAGAGCGAGGCGGCTCCTGCCGCTCTGAAAATTTTTAAACGTATGTAAATATATATGATATATATGTTTGTTTGTAATAAAAATATTTATATTAGTATTTTTAACAATTATAATGAGGAATATCATATATAAAATATTTTGTTTCAATCTTATATTTTCCGTGGCCGTTACCTCTTTATATGCGGTTAAGGCAGTTTCCTCGCCTGTGAAATTCTTTCGTCCCGACGGTTCTTCCGTTTCCGTACGGATATACGGGGACGAGTTTTTTACGTATAAAAAAGATATGGCGGGGTTTCTTGTGGAGCTGGGTTCCGACGGTTTCCTGTATTATGCCGATTATAGCAGCGGAGAGTTGAAATTATCGGGACTACGGAGTTCATACATTCCGCCAGGCGTTATGAAAAATATAAGGGAGAAAAATATTCTTATGAAAAGAGATGCTGATGAACTGGTGAAATCCGGATTTTCTGTCATAAAAAAGATGTACGGTGCGCCGGGTGTCCCGTCGAGGATAGAGACTCCGGTATTGCTGGTTGAATTTGCAGATGTAAAATTTACGGTTGCCGGGCCTGTTCAGGCTTTTAATTCCCGGTTGAATGAGACCGGGTATTCAGTAAACGGCGCTACCGGGAGCGCCGCCGAGTATCTGAATGATAATTTTAACGGAAAATGTATTTTTGTGTTCGATGTAGCGCCCGTGGTTATAACGCTGGCTAAGAGCAAATCATATTATGGCGCGGACGAAGGGGGGAAGGTAGATTCCAGAATGGAGGAGTTGTTTTCCGATGTCTGTAATGCGGCTGCGGCAAACGGCGTGGATTTTTCAAAATACGATTGGTTCGGAGAAGGTAAAGTGAGGGATGTGTCTATTATATATGCAGGGATGTCCCAGGCGGAGACCGGAATTCCTGACGATATATGGCCGCAGTACCATACCGTAAAAAATATGTCTTATAACGGCAAAGAGATTATGGCGTTCAGTTGTTCTTCCGAATTATCGGCCGTAGGAATATTGAAAGGCGAAATGGCGGGGATAGGGACTTTTTGCCACGAGTTCGCCCACTCCCTGGGACTTCCCGATATGTATGATACCAACGGGGAGAATGAGGGTAAGGGTGTGGGGTTATGGGAGTCTCTCTCCATTATGGACGGAGGGAATTATCTTAATTACGGACACACTCCGCCTTATTTTACAGCAATAGAGCGGGAATTACTTGGATATGAGTCTGCTATTCCTTTGCCGGGAGGAACATATTCTACAACTCCTGTTCATGTCGGAGGAGAATTTTTCAGGATAGATTCTGAGAATAAGGATGAATATTTCCTTATAGAATGCCGTAACCGGAATAAATGGGACAGATATATAGGAGGGGAAGGAATGGTTGTCTATCATGTGGATAAGTCCCGGCTGGTGTACGGAGGGATACCTTCTTATATGCGGTGGAATTATAATAATATAAATGCCTTTTCGCAGCATCAGTGTGCTGCCGTATTCCCTTCTTCATATTCTAAAGATATTGAACTGGGACATCTGTTTTTCCCCGGCGTATCTTCGAGTACTTCTCTTTCTTCTTATGGTAATACTCAATTTCTGGACTGGAACGGACAACCCCTTAAAGTCAATATATCTGGAATATCGTATAAAAAAGGGTGCTTGGAATTTAATGCGGTTGAAGGACAGGTTTACGAAGCGTCTCTTCCCGCTCCCGGTTCATATAAGGTTATTCCTTATCAATATGATTGCCGTGTAATGTGGGATATTCCGCCGGGAACGGATCTGTCGGGAGGCAAATGGAGAATAAGATGGAAGCCTTCCGGAAACAGCCCTGAAACGGTAGCGGCAGGTGAAGTATTTACTGCATCTGATTATTGTTATATGACTAATGTGCTTCCCGATACGGAGTACGAGGTTTCAGTTGTTTTCGAAAAAGGAAATCTTTACGGCAGGGAAGTCAGGTTTTATTGTTCTACCATAGCAGTAACTTCGTCAATGCCTTATATTTCAATTAAAGGAGCATATAAGGTGGGGGAGATTGCAGATATGAGGATTCTTAATCTTACCGAACAATACGAGACTATAAAATGGTATCTTAACGGAGAGTTGAAAAACGGTGATTTTTATAAATTCGAATCCGCAGGGGATTTTACTTTTAAGGTGGTAATAAGATATGCTGCGGACGGTTCCGAAGAGATTATAATAAAAAAAACGAGGGTATATTAATAAGATGAGCAGTAACAAAATAAAAATAGGGTTGTATATTATTATATTTGTCTTTCCGTTTATTTTTTCCTGTGACCGGAATGAGAACCCTGAAAATAAAATTAGCGTGGAATATTTTGCAGGGCAAGTCAATATAGGCGTATATTTGGATGGCAATAATATATTTGCATATAATGAATCTGAATACCAGATAGCGCTTAACCGGATGCGCAAAGTACTCAGATTACAGACAGACGGACAGGAACATTATGTTAATATGCTGTTTTCGGTTTTTCCGTTGCCGGGAGAAGGTATGCGCGTGAACATAGATATGAATTATAAAACATTGAAAGATCAGAGGATAATATCTCTGGTTCCGGTTATAATTAAAAAACGGGATGGCAAATATTGGTTATGGGATGAAGATATGAAGATAGGTATCATACTTCCGGAGAATATGTAATTAACCCCAAAAGTTTTACAAAAGACTTTTGGGGTTAATTTCAGCTTTTTAGATGCCTGCTAGTTGTTTTTTGTTGCCTCTATGGAGACTTTCCTGAACTCTTTCATTAATTTACTTAGTTCAAGTGCAGATTTTCTGGCGCGTGTACCTGCAGCTTTATTACCCTTAGTAAGTTGTGCATCAGCATCTTTTGAGAATGCTTCAATCTCAGTTTTGATTTTTTCAATAAGCTCTTTCATGGTTTGAACTTTTAACAGGTTAGTTTTATGGGCATAAAATTAATTATAAATTATAATTTTGCAAAAAAAAGTTAAAAAGGAGAATAATTTATGTTGCTGAATTTTAGTTTCAAAGAGATAATAAGTGCATTTATGGTGCTGTTTGCCATTATCGATATAACGGGTGCGATACCTATTATGATAGACCTTAAACAGAAAGGAAATAATATACGCCCTCTCCCGGCCGTATTGGGTTCGCTGGTGATATTGATACTGTTCCTTTTTGTCGGGGACGGACTGCTCTCCCTTTTCGGCGTGGACATAGAATCGTTTGCGGTAGCCGGGGCCATAATAATATTCGTACTTGCAATAGAGATGATAATGGGGATCGAGCTTATGAAAAATGACGGGCCCGGCGGCAGCGCTACCGTAGTGCCTATTATTTTCCCGTTGATAGCAGGGGCGGGAACGCTCACAACCCTTCTGGCAATGCGGGCGGAGTTCCGTGTCGAGAACATAATAGTGGCTGTGGTGCTTAATATGATCTTTGTCTATTTTGTTCTTGCCAAACTGGATGTGATAGAGAAAATATTCGGCAAAGGACTTATTTACGTACTGCGCAAATTTTTCGGGATAATCCTTCTTGCAATAGCCGTAAAACTATTTGCTACCAATTTCTCCGCGCTGTTCGGTTCCTGATATGCTTTTCCCTGCGGTTCGGGATTCTATTTTCTGATAGTGGGAATTTCGTCGTCCGAATAGGCATCCAGGTTGCCGCTCCATAAATATTTACGGGTCTCGGCTACGATTACCCCGCTCAGCAACAGCAGTGATATGAGGTTAGGGATAGCCATCAGTGCGTTCGTTCCGTCCGCAATCGTCCATACGAGCGAGAGGTCCACTACAGCGCCAACGAATATCAGAACTATCCAGATAGCCCTGTACACATATATAGTTTTCTTTCCCGCAAGATATTCTATCGCCTTTTCCGCATAATAACTCCAGCCCAGGATTGTCGAAAAGGCGAAGGTTACAAGCCCTACCGTAAGTATGGCCGATCCTATATAAGGAATTTTATCGAAAGCGTATCGGGTGAGCTTGGCCCCGTTGGAATAATCTATATCGGGATGTGCCAGGATGCTGCTTACAAGTACGATACCGGTAAGCGCACATATTACTACCGTGTCCCAGAAAGTTGCCGTGGAAGAGACCATAGCCTGCCTTACCGGGTTCCGTGTCTGCGCCGCGGCTGCTACGATAGGAGCCGATCCTAAGCCGCTTTCATTGGAAAACAACCCTCTAGCTATGCCGAAACGTGCGGCGGTCATTATGGTGGCTCCTATAAATCCTCCGCCTGCCGCCTGCGGAGAAAAAGCCGAGGAAACTATCAGTTTTACGGCCGCCCATATAAATTCGTGATTGAATATTAATATGAATATACATCCGGATACGTAAAAGATAGCCATGAACGGTACAAGTGTCCCGCAAACCCTTGCTATACCTTTTACCCCGAATACGATTACCAGCATAACCATTACCGCCAGCACCAGTCCCGATAAATAAGTGGGAACGCCTTCGAATCCGCTTCCGAACAAGCCCGGTTCTGCAAGCAGCATGGATATGGCGTTTGATTGTACCGTATTGCCGATACCCAGGGCGGCTATTGCCGTAAAAATGCAGAACAGTACGGCCATCCACTTCATTTTAAGCCCCCTTTCGAGAGCGTACATAGGTCCGCCCAGCATTGTTCCGTCAGATGTTCTCACCCTGTATTTTATGGCGAGCAATCCTTCTCCGTATTTTGTGGCTATCCCCAGTATTCCGGTAACCCAACACCAGAATACCGCTCCTGGGCCTCCCAGCGAAACGGCTGTCGCCACGCCTATGATGTTGCCTGTTCCTATGGTCGCCGCCAGGGAAGTTGCCAAAGCTCCGAACTGGCTTACGTCTCCTGTGGAGTCAGAATCCCTGGAAACTGAAAGTTTTATGGATTTGAATATCTTGATCTGGGGGAATCTCAACCTTACCGTAAGAAAAAGATGTGTGCCGAGCAACAGTATAATTGTGGGCCATCCCCATAATGCCTCCGTGATTTTTGAAACAATATCCGCGAACCCGGATGTTAAAAGGAAAGAAAGAGCTGTCATAAAGTTTTAAAGTTATTTAAGTTTAAATGTATCTTTGCAAAGATAATAAAAATGATTAAAAAATTATATATAATACTGGCTTCCGTGTGTGTGTGTATGGGTGTGATAGGTATTTTTATCCCGATATTGCCTACCACGCCTTTTCTGTTGGCGGCGATATATCTTTATATGCGCTCGTCGAGGAGCGGAGTGAAGATGATTTTAAGGAACAGGTATCTCTCTCCGTACGTATCGTCCTATTTTTCAAAGAAAGGTATTCCTGCTAAAATACTTATAAGGACGCTGGTCATTTTATGGACTACCCTTGCGATAAGTTTCGTACTTGTTAAAGACAACCTGCATGTTGAGATAATTTTATTGATAGTAGGGGCAGGAGTTACCGTACACCTGTATTTAAAGAGAGCTAAATAATATTTTTAACTATATTTACCGATCGTAATGATAACAATTTAATAACCTGTAAAACATGAAAAATTACTTCAAAATCGCAGTGCTGTCTTTGGGACTGGTTTCTCTTGGCGGCATTACTCTTCTTCCGGCACAGGTAAATGATCCTGTCGTAAAAAAAATCATAGAAACAGGAATTTCCGATAACAGGGCAATGGATCATCTGGATGTACTCTCTAATCGTTTCGGTGGGCGTCTTCTGGGTTCCGACGCCTATTCCAATGCTGCTGACTGGTGCGAATATATGTTCAGAAAATGGGGACTGGACGTGATAAGGCAGGAATGCGGAGAGCTTCCGGTAGGCTTTAACAGAGGTCCGTGGTTCGGTAAAATGATAGGGGGGAACGGAATGCCGCTTCATTTCGTAACTCCCTCATATACGTCGGGAACCAAAGGAGTTCAGCGCGGACATGTATTGCGGGAGCCTAAGACCAGATCCGAATTCGAGAGGATGACCGGACAACTTAAAGGCGCCTGGGTATTGATAGGAGGCAGAAGCAGCGGGTGGCCTATAGACTATTCCGCTTTCGGAGATAGCCTCAGAGCTGTTGTAATAGCTGAAAATGATGCCACAGAGATGCAAAATAATGAAATAAGATCTTATAACAGGAGTATAAGGGGAGATAAAACAAAAAAGCCGAAAGAACTCCTTCCTTTAAAGGAGATGCCGGCATTATTTTATAAAGAGATGCGCGAAGCCGGAATCCTGGGAATCATACAATCGGCTCCCGTTCCTCTTACGGCGCTTCATGATAAGAATAATATTGAGAAAATGACCTTCGAGACTCTTCCTGCCGTCCCGGATATAAAGCTGGACGAGGATCAGTATGCCGTTATTGCCAGGATGGTAGACAGGAGGGAGTATTTCCAGCTTGAATTCGATATAAGGAATCATTTTAAAATGGGGCCGGTAAAATATCATAATATAATAGGGGTGATAAGGGGAAGCGAATATCCCGATGAGTATGTGCTTACAGGGGGCCATCTGGATGCTTTTGATGTTGCTACGGGCGGTGTAGATTGCGGCTCCGGCGTAACTCCCAATATGGAGGCTGCCAGGCTCATAGCAATGGCAGGGGGGAGACCGAAAAGAAGCATCATGTTCTGCCTCTGGGCAGGCGAAGAGTTCGGGCTGTGGGGTTCGAAATATTTTGTAGAGAATGCCGGGAATATGCTGCCTAATATATCCAATTACTTTAACAGGGACGGAGGCCCTACGGTTCCGTTAAGCGTTACGGTTCCGGAAGCCATGTATGATGATTTCGTGACAGTGTGCGCACCGGTAAATTATATCAATAAAGATTTCCCGTTCGAGGTTAAAAAGAGGACGGCTCCCGCGCCTCCGGTTCCGGTTAATCCGGGAGGCTCGGATCATGCTTACTTTATGATGAACGGAGTTCCTACTATAAGTTTTTCTACCGGAGATCCTAAGGGATATAATTTCAGCTACGGCGAAATATGGCATACGGAGCGGGATACGTATAATAAGAGTATCCCGGAATATCAGGAACATGCGGCGGTAGTGACCGCAGTCGTGGTTTACGGTCTGGCTAATCTGGATCATCTGCTCAGCCGCGAGAATCTTTTCAAATCTCCTGAAACACACTCTCCGGCCAAAGAGAATAAAAAACGGAAAAAGAGATAAAATAAAATAATCCGTACGGTACGGCCGCGGAACTTTATTCCGTAGGATAAAATTATAAAAAAAGAGGTTAAAGCCTCTTTTTCCCGGATAAAACTATTTTCCTTATCTTTATAATTAATCTAAATCAAATATGAACCGGGCATTAAAATAAGTTAATGCGAGAGCGAAGCGGCTACGATCGTTCTGAGAATTTTTATTGCAGAATATATATGCTTAAAGATATTGTATGTATTTACGGGATTTAAATCTAAAATAGCTTTTGAGGGATTGTGCTTTACGGTATATGTTCCAGAATGGTGAAATCGCCCGGATGAAGGTGATAATATTTTATGAACTGATTCATGCCATACGTCCGGTCTTGCTGATATTTGCATGGTTATGGTTTTATATTGCCGAAGACTTCCAGAATGGATGGGTAGGTGTTGGAGAGATATTGCGGAAGATCTTCTACCTTTACCCATACGCATTTCTGGATATTTTCTTCCTTTTGCGGTTTGGGAGCGCATCCGTTTGTATATGCCATTCTGTACCAGTAGGTGTGTTTTAGCATGAAGTTTCCTTTAAGGTGGTAACAGTGGTGGGTTATACATATCAGTTCTTTCATATCCGGCGCAATGATGCCGCACTCTTCTTCTACTTCTCGTAAAGCTGCTTCCCTTATATCCTCGTTAGGCTCCTGTTTTCCCTTAGGCAGATCCCAGACCCCGTTACGGAATATAAGCAGATATTCCCCTTTTTCATTGATAACCAGTCCTCCGCCGGCATTTATATGGTGAAATTCCGAACAGATCTGCCGGAAAGCGGTATCTATTTTGTCGGGAGCTACCGGTACGCACAGTAATTTTATTTCCGGCGATTTATCGAGGAAATCCGGAAGGGTGCTTAATCGGGAACTCTCTTTGTAATGGTATATTACCGCATTTGGATCGTATTGGTAACTTGCCTGTTCGGGACAAACGTTAAGAATTCTTTTATCGAAGTATATATTGTACATAATGTTTTAGTAAGTCGCGGCAAAGGTAATATTTTATGCAGGAACGGCAAAAAATAACCCCTGTTCTCCCGCCTCATCTGCGGTTCATACCGCGGAAGGAACGGGAAAAAAGGGTTAAACAACCTCAACCTTTCCAACAGCCTGGAGTACATAGGATTATCATTTTCAACACTATGGTGTTCATTTTTGCAATCCTTTGATTATCCGGAAGTTGCGGCAGTTAGGGTATGGCAGGTTCGCTCTGGATCTCTTCTTTTTCCATATGCAGGTCGTATGCGCCGCCTACTTCGGTAGATACTTCTCCCAGCCAGCCGGCTTCCTGGTTTATACCTGTGTAAACTTTTACGAAGTCCACACCGGGCAGTTCCACCTTGTCGCCTTTGGAATTTACGGCCCAGCTTATATCAAAAGCCGAATCTGCATCTCCATTCGGGGCATTATCTGCATATCCGAATCCGTATGCATATAATACCCAATAAGTTCCGTTCCCGCTTTCGTCTATGGCATTATTAGGCAGCAGCGTACCCCTGAAAGTTATCTTGTCCTCTTTAATCCAGTTGGGATAATAACATTGTTTATGGAAATTATTTTTCGATTTGTAACCTGAATTACCCTGATTATCTTCCCACCGTATATATTTATCGGCAGGCCCGTTTTCCGATTCCGGACGATAATAGGTAATCTCGTAGTTTTTAATAGTCGTCTCTTTTTTATATTCGCTTCCGGCTATTTCATACCACTCGTCTTTGTCGGGAACCCCGTTCTTGTTGGCGTCATAAGCAACCATAATTATGCCCGGCTCGCAACTTCCTCCTTTTGGAGCATTGGGATTAGGGTTTGCTGCCGCATAAAAAGCATTGGCCATAATTCTTATATCCCGTTTACCTTTCACATTTACAACCGTGTGGTCGAATCCGAATGTAACATATCCACCGAATCCTCCCAGTGAGATCAGTCCCGGATTCTTTTTCCCCGACAGGGTTTTTTCTACTTTCTTAACTATATCTTCTTTAGTATTTCCCTCTTCATATTGAGGCAATTTATTCGTAAATTGTCCTACGGCCGGCATAAAATCATACACTTTGGATATATAAGGGGAGAATGTCTTATCCTCCTGTTTAACCGTAAGTACAATATTGCGGATATAACTCTTTCCGTTTTCGGAAGCATTGAGTTTCATTTTGTATGTACCAGCCTCCATTGTAAGGAAATATGCTTTCAGCGAGTCGGTACGGGTAATGGAATATAATCCCGACGGAGTCTCTTCAATACTCCACTTATATGTTGCTGAAGTCCCGAGTTCCAGTTTGGTGTCGAGATACATTGCTTTGTACACAGAAGTTTCCAGGGATACCGTCGCTTCCGCAGGTATCTCTATTTCCGGTTTGCCTGGATTATCTTTTTTACAGGCGGAAAAAAGCATACAAATTGCCGCTGCAAATAAAAGGCATGATATATTTTTCGATCTCATATAGTTCAGATATTAAAAAATTTTCTTGGTTATTTTCTGTTAAAATTTTCGGTAAAGAATATTCCCGCAGGGAAATGCGTGTGGTTTTGATAGTTATTTTCCAGCGTAAGGGAAGAACCTCCGTCTTTCCATACGGATATATTATTTTTAAGATATTCCGGATACGCTTTGATCGTATTGAAATATACCCTTCCTGTTACAGGATGTACGGCAAGGTTATTATAAACTATATTGGCGTTTTCAATACCTGTTTTTACATCTACCATAAAGGCGGTCTGATTTTTTGAAAATATATGACGGTATATTTTTGTAGTGGCGTTGCTAAAATAGAGGGTATCTCCTTTTGCGCTTATTCCCGGAGTTGCACCCCAGCCTGCACCTACCTGGACATCTGTAATATCATTGGTCTGTATAAATGAGTAATCCGATGCTTTTATCTTTATTATCTTCGAAGGTTTGGAAGTACATGAAGCATATATATTGCCGTCGGATGCCTTTATTACTCCCGATACCTGTCCGGGCATCTGTATTGTGTGAACGAGCTTTCCTTTTTCAATTACGAATATAACATTGGCTCCCGGTACAAATAGTTTATTTTCCGCTACAGCCATACGGTTTTTCCTGGCTCCGTCTGTACCTTCTACCGGAGTGACGGTTTTGGCGGAGGCGTTGAAAAGATGTATCCCGCGGTTATCCCTGATATATATATCCTGTCCGATAACGGCTACGTGGGTAGGCCATGAAAGAGTTTCCGATATTTCCGCATTATATGCCGCCTCTTTTTTCAATGTCTCGGAGTTGGCTATTACCAACATCCCGTCTCCGCCCAGACGATTTCCGTTCTGGGATATTACATATATTTTTCCGTCGGCTATGAACATATCCTGAGAGACATTCCCCAGAAATGATTTATTGGCTTTATGATATGCGCTGTCGGTTATTACCCCTCTCTCGCTTATGAAAGTCAGGATGCCGTTTTCATTGGACATATTGCCTTCGCTGAGAACGAATGTTCCGTGGCGGTATTTTCCGTAAACTTCTACATCCGCGCTCGCGCTCTTTGATCCGTCGGGATTTGTAACGGTAAGCTGGACAGTATGTTTCCCTAAGATTTCCGAGGTGAATTTTAATATGTCGCCATTTCCGGCCTCTTTGCCGTCGACCATCCAGAGAAGTTTCGTTTCAAGAGCGCTTGTTATCTTTGCAGAAAAGTAAAGTGTATCTTCCTGCGCGACAGAAGCAAGGCCGCTTGCCTCTTCTATTGTCACCGCTTCCGGAGGGTGCGGTATATATTCATCTTTTTTACATGATGAGAATAATACACCTGTAATAAGTACAGCCGTGAAAAACAGAGTGATTTGATTTTTTTTATTCATAACGTTTTTTATTAATGATTAGTTCTGTTATCTTTTAATCGTTTGCGGGTGAAAACAATGTGCGCAGGAATATCTCCCGTTTCCACCTCCCATTTTTTAGTTCCATCCGGATTGAAACAATACAGCGTACCGGGAATTACGTAGTTTTTTGCATCTGTGACGAAGAACTCTCCATTGTCGGGATTAACCGCTATACCGTAAGGGATCGTAATCTTTTTATCCGTTCCGTCGGTGATGAAATTTTTGGTAACTACTTTCTGTGTGCGTGTATCTACTTTGGCGTAAGTAATGGTATTGCTGCTGGTATTATAATTCCACTCGGTACTGTACAGATAGAGAAAATCGCTGTACAAAGTCATATTGCTGCATGGCAACGGATTGAGTATATCGCTTATCTTGTCTGTTTTCGGATCCAGGATCAGCGTTTTGGACGGAGTACCGTAATAATCTCCGCGGGATGAAATATAGATATTGCCGTAATTGTCTTTTTCCATACGGTGCAGATTAATGGCTACCTCTATCTTTTTTGTTTCGGTAAAGGTTTCGAGGTCTATTACGGATACTGTGTTATCGTAATTAGGGACGCGGTAACCGCCCGAATTGGCTACGTACAGTTTGTTATCTATGATAACCATCTCTTCCGGCTGATACCCTACCGTACATTCGGCAACTACCTTCATGGTTACGGTATCTATCTTGGCTACATATCCTAACCGTGCGTTGGGATCCACCTGTACTGGGCCGGCATAAGAACTTACGTAAGCATAACCATCCTTGAATACTATGTAGCGGCAGTTGGGGACGGAAATTACGGTAATGTGCTTTGCCGTATTTATATCCATCACCTCAATAAAATGCGAGCAGTTTATAACGGCATAAAGTTTATCTCCGTATATCTGAATATCGTTGCCTACGTCGCCCAGCTCTTTTACCACACCCGGATTCCGTTCTGCAAAGATATTTTTCATATAATAACCCGTCTCGTAATCGAAATAATCGAGAGAAGCCTTATTGTTTCCCATATTCCCTTCGTTAAGCAGGAAGAAACCTTTTATATCTGTGTTTTTAACGCCTTCGGTTACTTTTGTCCAGGTAGAAGGAATAATATTATCTTTAAATTCGTCCTTACGGCAGGAGCAGACAAGCAACAGCAGTAAGACCCATATTAATTTAGAATTTTTCATAACCTGATATTTAGTTTGATTTTAAAATTTGTTCCAGGCATCGGATAACATTGTACCACTTCATATTGCTGGTTGAAAATATTATTTATTTCGGCGGTGACTTTAAATGCCGTGTGTTTTATGTCGAAACATTTGGATACCGACATATCGTGCGTGTACCAGGGCTGCGCATAGTTTTCGGGAATATTTGCAACCGCCTCGTATCTCTCGCCGGTATAAATGAAACTATAATTCCAGTCCCATGTTTTGTAATAACCGCCTACGATTACCGATCCGCTGTGAAGGGGAATATAAGGAATCTGTCCTCCGTACCACTTGTTGCTTTTATCGGTGAAATCCTGCGCTTTCTGATAGGTGTAATTCAACCGGGTATTAAGGTTTACCTTGCCTGTTCCCCACTCCAGTTGCAGTGCCGCGTCTATGCCCCGTATCTCTACATATCCCAGGTTAAGCATAGTCCACCTGAACTGGTTTGAGGTAGGCATTGCGATTATTTTATCTTCCACCTGATTATAATATGCGTCTACCTGTAATTCCATGCGGCGTAAAATGCTTTTTCCAAGATTTACGGAATATGTCGTACCTATGTTATATTGGGTGGTATATTCCGGATTAAGGTTTTTATTCCCGATAAATGTATAGTACAGGTCGTTGAGTGTGGGCATGCGGAATACCCGTTTGTAGAAAGCCCGGAGGTTAAGGTTTATTGCGCCGAAAGGCTGCCATGAGGCTATAACAGAGGGAGTGAACTTGCTTTTATCTCCGGCCTGCGCTCCTTTTATACGTGTCTTATCGTTCACATAAGTATGCAGCAGGCTGGCCTGTAATTTAAGTCCTCTGAAATTCAGGGATGTTGCAGCGGAAGTAAGCAGGGAATACCGGTTGGGATATACGAAATCTACAAGGTCTGCATCTAACGTATTGAACTGGAAATCCGTCGCGGCGGAGAGGCTCCACCATTCGAATACCGGGAAGAAATGCGCCGCCGAAAAATAAGTCTCCTGTTGTTTATAATGATTATTTACATACATGGTGCTCTCATCTTTGCGCGGGTCGGAAAGATAATGCAGGTAATCGTATGCGTATTTTGTGTTAAGAAGCAGGCTGTAAACGCCGTTGAAATTCTTTCTGAAAGAGCCTTGAGCAAAGAAATTATTGTCCCATTGTCTGTCCTGATGCCTGAACCGTCCCGGTTCTTCTCTTACGGAAGCTCCCGGATAACCTCTTTCGGAGTTGTAGAAATAAAATTTTGCCCTCCACTCCCCTTTATTTATAATTCCGAAAAGCCCCCCTTCTATTCTTAAAGCCCTTACATCGCCGTTTTTTCTCACTTCAGTGGTATCGTAGCCGCCTTTTTTAGCATAACTGAATTTATATTTTCCTGTTGTATACATAAATTCTGCGTTCAGGGAAGCGCTTATTTTGTCGTTGAAACGGTGTTCCCATAATCCCGACGGATTTATAGTACCGAAAGAGCCCCCTTTTACGGAAAAATTAAAATTATTCCGTTTTTTGCCGCCGAAAACGGGTGAGCGTGTTATCATATATATGGAACTGGCTGATGCATAGTCTTTGGCGGGTTGGAAAATGGCGCTTTTCTGACCGTTGTACAATGAAATAGCCTCCATATTGTCAAGAGAGAATTTTCCCAGATCAATTACTCCGTTCTGGGCGTTTCCCAACTCTATGCCGTCATAAAACACACCCACATGATGGCTTCCCATGCTGCGGATATTTACGGTTTTCAGACCGCCTATCCCGCCGTAATCTTTAATCTGTACACCGGAAAAATAGCGTACTGCATCTGCAACAGAGTGTGCGCTTAATTTCTTTAATGTTTCCCCCTCTAAAACCTGTACCGGTATTACCTCTTTTTGCAACCGTTCCGCCACAATGGTTATCTCGTTTAATTTTTGCGGAGAGCCGGATGCGGAGACGGTATCTTTACGCTGTGCGTATAAAGCACAGTCGGGCCAGAGTAGTAAAACGAACAGAGATATAATAAGGGTAAATCTCATTTTGCGTAAATCCTGTGTTATAATATTCAACAATAGGATTTTACAGCAAACTGCGCGATGATTATTTATCCGGTAACAATAAGAAAAGCCGCTCGTTTGTCGATTTTAGTCCATAACCCGCAGACTGTAAAATCCGGTATATGCAAGGCAGGTCTTCTGACTTATTCCAGTACGGAGCGCCTTCCCGGGGTTAAACCAGTGGCGAAGAGTGTCCGGACATTATGAGATTTTATTAAGATACGGTTTTATCTCATGGAACTTACAGCAGCGGGAACTGTTGCCGATTCTCACGACATTCCCTTTTAATCCCCAGGTACAGATGTACGGCAGGAACCGTTGCGCCGGCAAAGATATATATTTTCTATTATTTATATATAATAATTATTTTTATATGAAATTTTCCGCTAATAAAAAGGATACCTCTCCCGGTCGAAATAACGTGGAGAGGCATCTCTGTCAGGTAAAAATAAAATAAGAATTCGGAAAAGGTATTTCTCATACATGGAGCTTCACAATCCGGCAGCATTACCGACTTCTAATAAGCGTGCTATTTTTTAACGATCTTGGATATTTTTATTTTCTGGTCATATTTTTCCGGTTTTTGCGATTTAAACCTGGGATCCAGGGGGAATCTCGGCTCATTACCGCAGTCAATAATATCCCCGCTGCTGCCGGAACCTACGTTGACAGAAGGTTTGTGTTCTCCAAAAGGGATGTCTGCCCCGCTAACGGGAGTAGAATCCGGATCGGGTTTATTCAAATACTCTTTGCCGGCTTTAATTTTGTCCGTCTTTTTAGCGGATACTTTCGATTTCTTTTCCATAATTGCATGTTTTAAATTAATACTATTTTTTCGCAACAGACGTGCTATACACTTTTTCATTTATATACCGTTGAAATCCGTTTTTTATGATATTCAAATATAAAGATAAACCGGCTCATAATCAATGTCTGGTTTCAAGTTTTTTGTATCTGTTTCTTTCCACTTTCCGTTAATTGCGGATATATGTTTTCTAATGTGTATTATATATGACGTAACGAGGGATTGCATTTGTCATATTTACGGGATTTTTTGTCCAGGCTTCAATCCGGTTCGGGGATGGATTAAAAACTCTTTATCGGATATACTGTTAGTCACTGTTTTGTTACTATTGTGGCGAAACCCTATCCTGCAACATTCTTTAGCCGGTTTCTCTATCTTTCGGTTTTTATCATTATATTTGCATCAATATACGAAATAATTATGGAACTAGAAAAAATAGTAGCAAAACAGCTTTTGGATATAAAAGCCGTTAAATTGAATGTCGAGAAGCCTTTTACATGGGCTTCCGGTTGGAAATCCCCTATTTATTGCGATAACAGAAAGATTTTATCATATCCTGCGGCCAGGAAAGTAATTTATGAGGCTTTTGCGGATACTATTATACAACATTTTAAAGATGTGGATGTTATAGCCGGCGTAGCTACCGGAGCCATTGCATACGGAATACTTGTGGCCGAGTTGATGGGGAAACCTTTTGTTTATGTAAGACCAAAACCCAAAGATCACGGAACAGGGGCGCAGATAGAGGGGGATCTGCCTAAAGGCGCCAGGGTTGTCGTGGTGGAGGATCTCATATCGACGGGCGGAAGCAGTCTCTCCGCTGTAGATGCGTTGCAAAAAGATGGAGCGGTGGTATTGGGTATGGTCGCCATTTTTACATATAACTTTATAAAGGCCAGGCGCGCTTTTGAATATGCCAATGTGGAGCTTTATACCCTAAGCCACTATGAAGCGTTGCTAGAGGAGGCCGTTGCTGAGAATTATATTAAACCGGAAGATCTTGACGTGCTGAAAGAGTGGAGAATAAACCCTGAGACCTGGGACGTTTAATTCTATAGGGTTATGGCAAATACAGAGGTAAAAGGCAAGATCATTACGGTAGATCAGCCGGCCCACTTGTTATATTCGGGATTCGCCGATCTGAGGAATTTCCTTACGGCGGTTCCGCCCGATAAAAAAGAGGGGATAACCGCTACCGAGGATACTATCGAAGGGGATATAAAAGGGTTCAGAATGGGAATTCGGGTTGCGCAGAGGAATCCTTTTTCATCAATTATATTCGAGCAATACGGTAATTCACCCTTTCCGTTTACAATATCGGTTTTTTTTAATGCGGTAGATGTACGCAGGACGGAATTCCACATGGAGATAAACGCGGAGTTGAGTTTTATGATAAAGGCGATGATAGGGGGGAAACTACAGGAAGTCGTGGATCAGCTTACGGATCAACTGGCTTTGGCTTTCAGCGGTAAAGCGGATATTACGGATTTTAATCCCGATAATTTTAAAAATAATATTAATTACAGTTGATATTTTACGGCTCAGATAAAAATGAGTATTCTACCGGAAAATAAACCGATACTTCCCGTCGGGTTCGCCTGGCTGGCTGCAGAGAGTCTCGGCGCGGAAGTCGCACATACTCTTTTCGCCAGAATAGAAAAGGGGCGCGGGGTTCCTAGTATAAGACTTAATCTTAAAAAACTGGCGAGGTTGCAATGCGCCGGAAATATGAATGATACTTCCGTAGATAATCGTAAGGTTTCCTGTGGAGGAAATATTACGGATACTTTTGCGGAAGAACTTGCCGGGGATCTTTTCGGTGATAATATCGCCGGCGGGGTAAAATGGTGCGGAAGCGGATTTTATCTTAAAGAGCGTCCGCAATTTACGCTTGACCCTTTGTTTCATGCCGGAGCATATTATGTTCAGGAGGCTTCCAGTATGTATATGGAATTTATAAAAGGGGCGGTGGAGCGGGAGTATTCAAAAGAGGCCGCCGGGTCTTTTTTCGATAATAAGATAACCGCACTGGATTTATGCGCTGCGCCCGGCGGGAAAACCACGCACCTTGCATCCCTTATAAACGATACTTCTCTGCTGGTGGCTAACGAGGTTATAAGGAGCAGGGCGGTTGTACTGGCGGATAATGTTGCACGGTGGGGCGCCTCTAATATTATGGTCTCCAATAATGACCCTAAGGATTTTACAGGGCTGGAAGGGTGTTTTCATATTATTGTGGCGGATGTGCCGTGTTCCGGGGAAGGATTGTTCGGAAAGGACTGCGGGGCGGTGGAGGAATGGAGCCTCTCCAATGTGAAATTGTGCAGCGAACGGCAAAAGCGCATTCTGGCCGATATATGGCCTGCCCTTAAACCCGGCGGGTTTCTGGTTTATTCTACCTGTACATATAATCATTTTGAGAATGACGATAATATAAAGTACCTCAGAGATGTATTTGGCGCCCGGATAGTGGAACTTGAACTGCCGGCGGGAAGCGGTATAATATCTACACCGGAGGGAGGAGCGCAGTTTGTTCCCGGACTTGTTGAAGGAGAGGGACAGTTTGTAGCCCTGCTTAGAAAACCTTTAGAAAGAGATTCTGATTTCTGGAGGCGTGCATCTGTTTTCGGCCGTGGAAAGAGCGCGGGAAGGTATTCCGTCGGCAGGAAAGGGGCAAAGACCGGGGTAACCAGGGGGCAGGGAGCCGCGCCGCGCTGTCCGTTTTTACAGGAGGGATATGTTCAGAAGGTATGGGGAGAGCTTGTAAAAGGGTATCCCGATATGCTGGCGGATGATATTTTGTTTTTCGGGGAACGTCTGAGATGTTTGTTGTCGGGAACGGCGATAGCGACGGTAAAAGGGAAGGATTTCATTCCTCATGCCGATCTGGCTCTTTCCTCGGATATTACCGGAGTTCCGGGAGGATATTTGCAGGATGCCTGCAAAACGTTGCCGGGAGGGATATTGTCTGTGGAACTGGAAAAAGACGATGCCCTTAAATTCCTGGCTAAAGAGCCGCTTGTTTTCGAGGGTAAGCCGCCCGGTTATCTGCTATTGACATATAAAGGGCTGGGACTGGGCTTTGTAAAAAATATCGGAACCCGGAGCAATAACCTGCTGCCTGCCGCCCGTAGGATAAGAATGGATATAGGCGGTATCCGTATATAACGTAATTAATATTAAATACTTTGATTTATGAGATTATTCTGTTTATTACTTTCCGGATTGGCATTATTACTTCCGGCAGCGGCGCCTGCGCAGAACAGCGGGAATGTAAATAAAATCTATTCTCCTGATAATAAAGATCTTCAAAGACGTGAGATTATCATACCCGATATAGAAGATTACATTGTACTGAAAGGGGATTTTCATATACACACGATGTTTTCCGACGGCCTGGTATGGCCTTCCTACAGAGTAGACGAGGCATGGTCGGACGGTCTGGATGTGATGGCAATTACTGATCATATAGAGTACAGACCTTATAAACAGTATCTTCCGGAAGATCTTAATCTCTCTTATGATATTGCGCTGCCCAGAGCCAGAGAATTGGGAATTACTCTTATAAAAGGGACTGAGATAACACGTAAACAGGGAGTTATAGGACATTTCAATGCTTTGTTCATAAAAGACGCCAACAAAATAAAGATCGAAGATGCAAGAGCTTCCTTGGAGGAAGCCTTTAATCAGGGGGCCTTTATTATTTTTAATCATCCCGGCTGGGCTGTGGATACATGCGTTATTACGCCGTTCCAGAGGGATATTATCGGGAGCGGGATGATAAAGGGAATAGAGGTGGTAAACAACCATGAATATTATCCCCGTGTGCTTTCATGGAGCAAAGATATGAACCTTACGGTCATAGCTGCATCGGATGCGCATGAGCCTGTTGCGGAATCCTATGATCTCATCGAAGATAACAGGCTTGCCCCCAGATTCAGGCCTATGACATTGATGTTCGTGAACGGTAAGGAGTATGCCGCCGCATCTGCTCTCGAAGGAGATGCGGCAGATGCCGCAAAACAAAAAGCGGTAAGGAAAGCGCTGGAAGGGAGAATGACTTTGGGATATTTTAACGGCAATCTTGCCGGCCGCAGTGAGCTTCTTGAAAAATTTGTACGTTCCACGCTGGAATTTAAAAAAATATATTCGTCGGGGAAAAAGGATTTTTATAATATAAAGAATAAGTGCGATATTCCGTACGTGCTTTCTTTTGGAGGAAAGACCCGTTTTATAAATCCTCTGAGCGTAATTTCCGTTCCTGTGTCCGCGGGAACGGAGGTTCTGGATGTAAAAGTGCTTAATATGCACTGTTATGAGTTTTGCAATTTTGGCACTACTTTTGTCTTGCCTTAACGCATGGAGCATTGTAGTTCACAAAAAATAAATCATGGTATGGCGATAAAGTTAATGTTTATATTAGCTTTATCGCTGTTTTTTTGCGGCACTGCATTTTCTCAGACAGAAAAGGATGACACTCTTGATTTTGAACGGGATACTCTCTTCCGACAGATCCGCGAACTGGAGCGGGAGCTTATGGAGCTTGTGGAGAAGGGAGTTGATGCGAATATTATATCGGCGGGTTTGCGCGACACTATAATTCAGTTTATCCGGAATACGAAGATGCTTGCTTCAAGCAGGTCTTTAAATTTCGGCAACCTTGTAAATAATCTCAGTATAGATTCCCTGCCTCCCAACAAGATCGTAATTATGCGTGACGGTATTCCTATAGTAGTGGATACTGCTTTTCAGAAACAGCTTTTTAATAAAAAGCAGCTGGAGCTTTCCCTGGAAAAATCTCCCCGGCAGACTTTGGATTATGCCGCTTCCCGTAATATTAAAAACGGAGTGAATTCCTCGATGCTTTTTCCCGACAGACTACCTGTACCGGAAAGGGAAGGAAGGGGTAAGAAAAAAAACAAGTACCAGTATATGTCGCAGGAAGAGCTGAAAAAGAATATTATAAGGGCAGACTATTTTTCTAAAGGTCTTGACGGATATTATTCGAAATTTATCGCTATTGGACATGTCGGCGAAGGATGGGTGGAAACCAGGGAAATGTATGAACTTGTGGCGAGTATAAAGGCCGGTCTGCAGGCTGCTACGGCTGCTTCTATGGAATATAGCAAAGAACCGGAGTTTATAGGTAAAATGTCAAAGAGCCGGAATCCTCTCGTGAAATTTATGGGAGGACTGCTAAGGATGCTTAATAATGCCGCACTCGGACAAGTACACAGCGGCTATAAGAACCCTAATCCTATGATTAAAACCCCGCCTGCTCCTTCGCAGAGATAATTAAAAACTTATTTATTAAATTTCTCCGTATATTTCTTAAAAGCGTATTCAAGTGTCTGATATAGTTATTCAGCTATATATGTTTCTCTTGAATGCCATTGTAGATACGTATTGACTAAATCGGGTTGAAAAGTAACGTTTCGTTTTCCCGGCATCCGTAAAAACTACTGAAAATATACAGAATTATAAGGAAATCCGTGATAGCAAGTAGCAAGCTGGTTTTACGGATTGTGTTCTATACCCAGGCCGGAATATCAGAATGTAATTATAAAAACCGGAACTAAGGCCGGGCGCTTCTTAATACAGATTAAAAATTGTCCGGCTTTAATTCCGATTCATATTAGCGATATTTTTTATTTCGAATCCAAAATAACCTCAAAATTCATTCGAAATATTTTTAAAAAGACTCTAAGTTTGTATATTTTATTGTTATATGCCCGGCATTTTTTGATTTGTCGTAAAAATCTGTGAATTTCAGCAAGACATATTTTCCATTTGCTTTCCGGAGAGCAAAAATCGTCTCTGTCGGATTGAACGTCGGAGGCATACCTATTTTCTTGAATATCGGAAGTTTGCTCATCGAAACCGAAGCACGTGGAGGCGGCATCGACTCCAGCGATAAAATCATATTCATATTTCCTTTCATATCTTTTTCATACGCAAAAGCGGCAGCTTCTTTTAACGTAAGTTTTTCGAATAAAGCTTGTTTGGTGTCGAAAAGTCCTCCGTTGGCATTACCCGATTCTCCTCCGTTAGTGCGGATATCATAATAGTGGATTGCAAAATCCCAGTCGTTCCGTTTTTTCCATTCCGCATCCTTGCCGGTAGTATTCGGATTGATAGAAGGATAAGTATCTACATCCCGGATCTTTAGCTCTCCTTTGTCATCGAAGTAAAAATAAGTCCATTGCAGGAAACTCGATACATTCGCTTCAAAGGTCTTCACATGGGCGGGATATGCTTCTTCCGGGGAATAAGGTTTTCCATTGAGATTTTTTAGATTAGGATTATCGCTGTAAAGCGACTTTATGTTTTCGCCCGGAACCCACTTTTGTTCGGCGACATTCCAGATAGTTGATCCGCGCAAATCTATTTCCTCAAAATACCCTGTTTTGAAAGATGTAAAAACTCCTAATTTCAAGGCTATTTTCAGTTTCTTCATGTTAGGACATTTTTCCAATATAATTGAAACTCCGAAGAAATCGTCCGCTTTCAATTTTGAAAAATCAATATCGGAAATAAGCGTATTTGATAAATCGAGCATTCTCGCCCCTTTCCAGGATGCCGAAACAGGGAATACTATCCCGGTTAATTCTGCCGGCTTACTTCCGTCGGAGGTAATTGGTTTCATTGCGAAGATGCGTTTGATATTATTACAAGAAGATAAGTCCAGTTTTTTAAGCGATTGTCCGAAAGAGAGGTTTTCCAGTGCGATATTTCCGTCCAGGTTTATTTCGCTTATATTTCCTTCGAATGTTAAATCGGTAAGATTTTTACAATTAGAAATATAGAGTTTTCTTATGTTCGGATTTACCGTTACTTCCAGATCAAACTCGTTTTTTCTGTTACTTCCTATACGGAACGACTCTATCATATCATCATTCGACATATCTATGGATTCAAATTCGGCATTGTAAATATGCCATGCGGTTATAGCCCTGTTTTTGAAGAACTGAAGTCCTTCCATATTTTTAATGCCCGAAGCGTCGAAAAAATTTGGATCTATGATACCTGTTTTCCAGACGGTTTTTTCTTTTTTGTTTTCGTCCGTAATATCCGGTTTTTTATTCAAGTCAATCTTGCCGTCCTTAGTAAATACTTCGGGAAATTTATTTTTTAAGAAATTACGGAAAGTCTCATCGGGGACAGAGCGAAATGAAGTATAATCGACCAGTTTGCCGTCTGTTTCGATTTTGATTATTTTTTTGTCCTGTATTTTATTATAAAAATCAAGCACTTCTTTATAATTCCATTTTACGGAAGAGGGCAGGTGAAGCGATTTCAGCATACCGTGGGTGGCTGCGGATAATCCTTTGATTTCAGTAAAGTTGTTTCTACCGTCGAGATACAGGTTCTCTATACGCGCCAGAGGGGTTATGTCTAATCGGTTGATATTACAATTCCGGAAACTGAGGGTAGTAAGAGAGGTATTCCCTTTAACAAGACCGCCTAACTCTTTTTCTCCCAGTTTATCGAGATTGTTGTTGTCGAATATAAGTTCTTTAAGGGCGGGGAACAGTTCTAATCCTTCGAAGCCTGAAAGGTTTTTGCCCGAAAAATTTAAGGAAGTGGTGTTTATAACTTTGTCGTTAATTAACAAATTATTGCCGTTGAAACTGTATCCCAGTTCCGTGAGCGCCCGTTGAAGTCCGGGGTTTACTTGCTTTTCTGGGTAAACCGGCTTTTTCTCGCATCCGGATAAAAGCAGAATGAGAATAAAAATCCCTGATAATTGTTTTATTAATTTATTCATATATAATTATTTTTATAAATAAGAAAATAAATAATCATTGAAAAAGAGGTTTTATTCTTTCCACCCATTCCTTTATACGCGTATCGGTCAGATTGCCCTGATTGTCTTCATCAAGCGCCAGACCTACGAGTTCTCCGTCCACTTCGGCACGGGAAAAATAGTAAGTATATCCTTCCGTGGAGGTCTGTCCTATGATTTTACAACCTTTAAGACTGATAATTTCCCACACCGCTCCCATACCGTCAACGAAAGTATCAGAGTAGCTTTCCTGGTCGCCGCATCCGAACAGGGCTATTGTTTTCCCGTTGAGACCGGCAGTTTTTATCTGCGGAATAAACTTGTCGAAATCGTCTTGTAAATCACCTATTCCCCAGGTTGAGGTTCCGAATATAACATTGGTAAATTGATCCAGATCCTTGCCTGTGGCAGTGGAGGCATCGAAAAGCTGTGCATTGGCTTCTCCTAATTCTTTTTGAATTTTTTTTGCTGCACTTTCTGTATTTCCGGTTGACGAACCGTAAAATATTCCTATTTTTTGCATAATTAAAGTATTTTGAATTTGTGACCGCAAAGTTCTCCAAAGGATATATTCGTCACAATCCCCATTAGTTGGGATTTTTATGATAAGATATGCTTATTTATAGGGATAATCCGTTGTCGTTTATACGAAGTTGCCGCAAATATGAAAATTTACGTAAAGCTGCATTATAATAAAAACGGCAAAGGAATTTATTTATATTTCTCCTTTGCCGCCTTCATTATATCACGGAGTTTTGTAAAACGTCCGTTTGTTGTTATTTTCTCAGAACATATAATCCCATACAGGAAGCATTACCGGTTTTTCCGTTGCTGCTTTCTGTGCTTTATGGCTTAAATATTTCTTGTTTATCACTATACGGAACATATATTCGTCGAACCATTTGTCGGTGAAAGTGAGATAACCTTTATGTCCCGACGATGCTCCCCAACTGTTTTCGAATTGCCATTTTACCGGTTTGTCATTTTCATCGGTATCGCAGGCCATAATCAGCATTGCATGCGACGAGCCGCTCTGACGTGTTAAGATGCGGGCTTTTTTATCCATTTTGAGGTCTATTCCAAGTAATGCTTCGTAATTATACATATCGGGATCGGATATTCCCTCTTTCCCGTTATGCTGTTTACCTACGTCGCACGAACCGTACATAGCCTCGTTATTTTTTATAGAAGCGAGGGCGGCGCGTTTTATCTCGTCGTTAGGAAGGTTAAGGTATTTCCAGTTGATACCTTCTATGGTGTTACGGTAGTTTTTAATTTCGTAAACTTTGTAATACTCCCTGGTAGGATCATTCATTATCATTATATAGGTATCGGGATTATAGTTTGCAGGAATTATTCCTTTATAAAACTCCAGCGGGGTGGTCGTTAATGTTTTAATCTCTCCGCCTTTTGTTTTGTACCTCCATGTAAATTCCGTAGGCGGCTCTCCGAGGCAGAGCGCCAGTACCCTGTATACATCTTTTAATATGTTTATTTTTTCTTTCTGTATATCGGCCTCTTTTTTCCCTGCCGCATACATCTGCCTGATATTGTATCCGCCTTTTCTCAAACGTTCCTTTATGATTCCCATCATGGCTCCGGTATTGTTGGAGTGTTCGGTTTCCGGCATTACGCTTTTTGGAACCACTCCGTATTTTTCAGCCACGTTATAGAACAGGTTCCATACTCCGCCATCTCCTGCCGGGGAGCGGAAAAATGATACTACTTCCCTGTCGTCCATATCTTTTCCTGCAGTAGCTATAATATTTTCCAGAAAAAGGTTGGATTTTTCGAAAATATCCCAGAAATAATTATAATTATGTGAAAAATCGAACTCCGGAAGATTGTATTTCTTCATAATATCCGGCCGCAACTGGTTCATTGAGGTGAACATCCAGCATCTTCCGGAACTGTACTGGTTGGTGATCCCGCTTACGTCCACCCTGTATTTGAAATAATGGTCTATTTTGCCCTGAAGATCCCTGTTCAGGGTTTTGCTTTTAATATCCTTATCGTTGGTAAGGAGATTCTGGATGGCGGTAGTGTTCACGTCTTTGACAAAACTGCCTTTGATCTCTTTGAGTTGAGTTTCGTTTATGTTCTGGGCATAAACTCCGGCCGATAATAGTACGGCCGCGGTCATAAATAGCGCTTTCTTTATAATCATAATAGTGTTTTTAGTTGTTTTTGATTAGTTCTTGCAAAGTTAAGAAAAAAGAGCGTGATCGGTATATATATTTGAATATGACAGAGTGTGACAGAATGTCATAAGGGTTTAAAGTTTCATGAGACCTATATGCTGTATTACATTTTTTATAGCTATTGTTATGTAGATGAAATCCTAATATATCTTTTGCTTTTAGATTGCTAACAACTCTCTTTCCTGTTTTCTTTTACTTCTTCTAATTCTACATCCAGTTCTTGATAATGACTTTTCAAAGTTATTGCATAATAAGATTATTTTTATAACTTTGGAATGAAATAGTCGATCCTAATAAGTATAACAAGATAATTAATTGTGATTAAAAGATACATTATGTATTTGATTAATATAAT
>CAYVED010000024.1:0-31731 GCA_964449975.1 uncultured Muribaculaceae bacterium | reverse complement strand
ACATTTTATCACGATTTTCTCTGGTTTAAATTTGCACGAGACTTAGAATTCAGCCATTTTTTACTCGTTGTTTTTCAGCATCCCATTTTGATACATCAATACGATAACCAGTAGTAAAATCTACTCGCTGATTATTGTAAACAACACGCATACGAATTGGTACATTTTCAACAATGGGCTTGCCGTTCTTTTTTCTACTTTCCAATGCAAAGATGATGTTTCTCTTGATATTCATCGTTTTCTATCCTTAAAATTCTACACCCAAAATTACACCCATTTTTTGATATAGCAAAGGATATTTAGAGATATTTTATGAAAAATATCCATACATAAATCGCTGATATATTGCTGTTTGCTATTTTATAATGTTTTATGAGGGTTATGATCTTAGTCCCGTCCGCACCGCAAAGACACTGGATAATGAAGTCCAAAGTAATAAAAACAGCTCTAAGTAATAAATTCAGGGCTGTTTTTTTATTTAAGACAACCCTATAATCCACTAAAATCATCTTACACCAGTATTCTGTCATCTACAGGAGATCGTGTCAGGAAAGGCGAAATCATCGGTAAGATAGACATACATCCGGAATATATAGATAAACGCATTGAGGAATTTGACACCGCTTCGGATAAGACAGATCCGTATTTATCCTATACACCGGCATGCCCGATTTGCGAAATAGCAAAACATTAAAACCGAATCCGCAGGAGGGATTTATTAAAGATTCTCCAACTAATTTAACCCTCTCTCCGAGTGCTATATAATGATGAAAAAAGCCCTTCTGCGCGAAATATACAAATTTATGATAGAAATAACAATATTATTCATACCTTTGCGGCCTCGAACAATCGGGTTTTTATTGAATCTTTCTTAGCAATGCTTTGCTCCGCCGCCGTTTAGCGGATCTTTTCATCGTCAAAATCGACCTCAAGATCAACTTTCTTGTTTGGATAAACAGGTCGCGGAGAAGTGGAAGCACGATGTCGTGACACACTTATAAAATTATGATGAAATCGTTTTTTATTGGAAACAAAGAGATCCGGCTCCCTATCGTTCAGGGAGGTATGGGGGTAGGTATATCGCTTTCGAGACTGGCTTCGGCTGTTGCCAACGAAGGAGGAATCGGCGTTATTTCCTGCGCCGGAGTCGGGCTGTTTTATAAACATACCCCGGGAGACTACCTTAAAAACAACATCTGGGGACTGAAAGAAGAACTTCGTAAAGCCCGCGAAAAAACCAAAGGAATAATAGGCGTAAATATAATGGTTGCCCTGTCGAATTTCGCCGATATGGTACGCACGGCTATAGCTGAAAAAGCCGATATTATATTTTCCGGCGCAGGACTTCCGTTGAATCTGCCATCCTATCTTACTTCCGACAGCAAAACTCTGCTCGTGCCGATTGTGTCGTCGGCGCGAGCGGCTAAAGTAATCTGCGAAAAATGGCAGACAAACTACAATTACCTGCCCGATGCTATAGTAGTCGAAGGACCTAAAGCAGGCGGACATCTCGGATTCAGAAGAGAAGATATTGAAGAAGAAAGCAACTCGCTGGAACGGCTGATACCCGAAATCGTTACAGTTGCGGAGCAATATAACGACAAGAAATTCATACCGGTAATAGCCGCCGGAGGAATTTCTACCGGAGAGGACGTTATGCGCTTTATGAAATTAGGAGCAAAAGGCGTACAGATGGGAAGCATTTTCGTACCCACCGACGAGTGCGATGCATCGCCTGCATTCAAACAGGTTTATGTAAACGCATCAAAACAGGATACGATGATTATACAGAGTCCTGTCGGTATGCCGGGACGCGCTTTTAACGGAGCGTTTATCCGCAGTGTAAATCTCGGAAACGAAAAACCCAAAAGTTGCCCGTTCCATTGTATAAAAACGTGCAACTATGCGAAAAGCCCTTATTGTATTATGAAAGCTCTTTATAATGCAGCAAAAGGAAATATGGACCGGGGTTACGCTTTCGCAGGAGCGAACGCTTATCTGGCTGATAAAATAAGCAGCGTAAAAGAGGTTGTTGAAAAACTTAAAACAGAGTTCGCAATCGCACAGAAAAGAATAACAACAGGCGGCATATAACACTTGTCGTCGAGTATTTATCACGTAATGAATTTTGTACGGAAATTCCGTGCCGGTTTTTTTACGATTTTTTAACTAACAATACCGCATTCGAAAATGCGGTAAAAAAATAATTATGACATTTAAAGAATTAAATATTTCGGAGCCGATATTGAAAGCTCTTGCTAATAAAAACTATCAAACGCCTACTCCTATACAGGAGCAGGCAATACCGGTTGCCCTCGGCGGAGGCGACTTACTGGGTATAGCGCAGACGGGTACGGGAAAAACCGCCGCTTTTGCAATACCGATCATACAAAAACTCGATCAACAACCGCAAAAAGACCGGAAAAGAGAGATAAAGGCATTGATCCTGACGCCGACAAGGGAACTGGCTATACAGATCGACGAGTGTTTCAGAGATTACGCACAATATACAAGCCTGCGCCATACGGTTATCTTCGGAGGCGTTAATCAACGTCCGCAGGTAGATAAACTGAAGAAAGGCGTAGATATACTTGTCGCAACGCCCGGACGATTGCTTGACCTGATCGCACAAAAATACATTAAGCTCGATCATATCCGCCATTTTGTTCTCGATGAAGCAGACCGTATGCTAGATATGGGATTCGTGCATGATATTAAACGTCTGCTGCCGATGTTGCCCAAACGTAAACAAACTCTCTTTTTTTCCGCAACAATGCCGCAGGAGATAGCAAACCTGTCGAAAACCATACTGTATAAACCGGTAAAAGTAGAAGTCGCTCCCGTAGCTTCGGTTGTAGACACCATAGGACAGCACGTATATTTTGTTGAGAAGACACAGAAGATCGACCTCTTGGTGGATGTTTTAGATGAACAAAGCGACAAATCGGTATTGATATTCTCGCGCACCAAACACGGAGCGGACAAAATCGCCCGGACACTCAACAAAAGAAAAATAGGTTGTGAAGCTATTCATGGAAATAAGTCTCAGAATGCAAGACAGAATGCATTAAATAACTTCAAATCGGGAAAGACGCGGATAATCGTAGCTACCGATATTGCAGCACGCGGTATAGATATTCATAATCTCGGCGTGGTTATCAACTACGATCTTCCCGATGTTGCGGAAACATACGTTCACCGCATCGGTCGCACGGGACGCGCCGGAAACAGCGGAGTGGCATTCACGTTCTGCACACAGGATGAACACCCGATGGTGCGAAACATTCAACGACTTACTGGTAAAAAACTGAATACGGTCTTAATCCCCTCATAAATGGCAAAAAGAATAACAACAGGTAAAAGAGATCGCGAGAAGCTCAAGGAGCAAAAACGCAAAGATAAACAAAAACGTAAAGAACAGCGCCAGAGCGGCGGAAAAAGCTCATTCGAAGATATGATTGCGTATGTGGACGAAAACGGCGTTCTCCACTCCACTCCGCAGGACAAACCTAAAGAGGAGATAGATGCTTCGCAAATAGCCATTTCCGTTACAAAAAAGGAGGATGTAGAAGATGTTCCGTTAACCGGACGTATCGAATACTTCAATACCTCGAAAGGATACGGCTTTGTAAAGGATTTGAATAGTGTCGAAAAATATTTTTTTCATATCACTTCCGCCCCCGCTACTATTGCCGAGGGCGACAAAGTGACGTTTGAGCTTGAGCGCGGGCAAAGGGGTATGAATGCTGTGAAAATAGAGTTTGTCAAATAAATCGAATAAATTAATCACGTAAAAACAAAACAAATGAACATTTACATTTCAAACCTTAATTTTCGCACGAGCAACGAGAGTTTAGAGCAGTTATTTGCTCAGTACGGAGAAGTATCTTCGGCAAATATTATCACAGAACGCGAAACCGGACGCTCGCGCGGATTCGGCTTCGTAGAGATGCCCGACGACGAAGCGGGGCAGAAAGCCATCGATGCACTTAACGAAACGGATTTCGAAGGAAAAACTATAGTTGTCAATATCGCCCGTCCGAAAGAGGACAGGGGTAATCGTGGCGGAGGTTTCAATCGCGGCGGTAATCGCGGAGGCTATGGCGGCAACAGAGGAGGATTTAACAAGGGAAGGTATTAATAATTAATAAGGATAGTATCTCTAATGAACAAGAGGCTGGCCCCGGAATCAGGGTCGGCCTCTTATTTGTTTTCCCCATAATACCTCCATATATACATAGTTTCGGGTAGTGACCGATTTAATTATACCTAAAATTAGGAATTGCCTCTCCTTTTATTACACCGTAATTTTGCAGACGAAAAATCAAACAACATTACGATGAATTTTAGAAGCCTATTTTGTCTGTTACTGTTATTATCCGCTACAGGAATCCATGCCCAAAGTATAAAATACAGCATTTCCGGAGTAGTAACCGATAGTACTACCAAAGAACCTCTGCCCGGTGTATATATTACTACCGGCAAACAAGGCGCACAAACCGACCATAACGGCAGATTTATAATAAAAGGAGTTCCCAAAGGTGAAGTAACGTTAAGTACTATGTACTATTCTACATATCCGCTACAAACCATACGCCTGATTATCAGGCAAGATACAATAATTAATCTAAGTCTTACACAATCAGTTCTGAATATCGGGGAAGTGGTTGTAACGGGAACCCGGACGGAAAAGAGACTGTCGGAAACTCCGGTGCTCACAACTCTCGTAAGAGATCATGAAATTCAGAAAGCAGGCGCAGTATCAGCTATCGAAGCTCTCCAGGATAACATACCCGGAATTCTCATTTCTCCGAATGCTATGGGTAACAACATGCGTATCAAAGGACTTAACAGCCGTTATATACTGTTTCTTGTAGACGGAGAAAGAATGGTATCGGAGGGTGCAGGAGGCAACGTAAACCTGGATCAGATCGACATCAACAGTATAAAACGCATAGAGATGATAAACGGGGCGGCTTCTGCCCTGTACGGATCGAATGCAGTAGGTGCGGTAATAAATATCATCACAAAAGAGCCTGTACATCGTTTCGAGGCCGGCGCAAATGTAATTGCGGAAAGCCATAACACATGGAAAATAAAGGCCGATGCCGGAGCCAGTCTGAATAAAATAAAAACACGCATTAATGCTTTCCGAAATTCTTCGGACGGATTCGGAGGTAACGGCGGAGCTTATGCCGCAAGATACGAAGATTGGGGAGGGGGTCTCAAGTTCGGTTACAAACCTACCGAAAGGTCCGATATTAATGTTACCGCCCGCTATTTCCGCCACGAAACATTCAATCCGGCAGGAAGCATGAATTCTTCACATCCGCTTACCCATACGATTTCCGCCGGTCTGAACGGGGGATATACATCGGCCGACAACCGTAACAAACTGAGAATAAGTATTAATTATGACAAATATTTCGATACGGACGTTCTGGAAAAACTAGGGAACGACACCAAGACCAACAGCACGGCAAGTTATCTCTCGTCACGCATTATAGACACTTATTCATGGGCGGAAAAATGGGAAGCCGTAGGAGGCGTAGAATATAATCATGAAGAAAATTACGCAACCAAAACATTGGGAAGCGTCCCGACAACCAAGTCTCTCGACGACTATAATATTTTCGGACAACTGCAATATAAAGTCACTACCGGATTAGATATAATAGCCGGAGCCAGATATACATACAATACGCAGTTCAAATCAGCTTTCACACCTAAGGTATCGCTTATGTACCGTATTGCAGGATTCTCATTCAGAGCGGGAATAGGAACGGCATTCCGAGCTCCGAGCATAAAAGAACTTTACTATGATTTCGATCATCAGGGTATGTTCTGGGTCTACGGTAATCCCAACCTGAAAGCCGAGAAAGGCGTCTACTCTTCGTTATCGGCTGAATATACCGAGAAAAACTTTAATGCTTCGGTATCCTTATATTACAACAATATTAATAATAAAATCACTCAATACGACGTTATTAACCAAAACGGCGGCAAAGAGAAATATTACGAGAATGTAAGCAGCGCTACTCTTAAAGGGGCAGACGTAAACCTCTCCTATGTGCTGCTCCGGGAACTGGTACTCAAGGGCAGTTACAGTTATTGCGACGCACGCAACAACTCAACCGGATTACAATTAAGCAGCAACGTAAAACACAGCGGGGTACTTTCGGTCACATGGAACGGAAAAATCTTTCGTTCGCCCTTTGCACTCCAGGTCGCTGGCAGAATGAATTCCCCTAAACTGTATCAGGAAGTGGTCACCGACAACAAAGGAAATCAAACTACCTCCATGACAGAATCAAAACCTTACCAGATATGGAAAATCGTTCTGGAGAAACCGTTCAGACTGAATAAACATACGCTGAGAATAACTCTCAAATGCGATAACCTGTTCAATTTCAAGGAAGCTTCCTTTATAAATCCGGGACGCCAATACCTTGTAGGAATCAGATACGCTTTTAAATAATCGGTAATTTATTAATTAAAAAATCAAAATAAAATGAGAACTGTATTTTTAACTCTTTCTGTTTTTCTTCTTGCGTTGGTTTCATGCTCAAAAAGCAAGAACGGAACTGAAACTCCGCTCAAAACCAATGAAGCATATATAGACGCTACGTCCAGAACCTCCTGGCATTACTTTTCTTTATCCCAGAACAAGATAGTAGGAAGCGGCGAGGAATCGGAAGCAGATAATAAGAAGTGGGCTGCACGCAAAGACTGGGATCTGGCGATAAACAGATATAACGTTCGTACAAACAGCGGAGCGGCGACTTCGGTTTCATCACAGGGAGGGGTATATATTTTTCCTCCGCAAACAAATTTCCTTTCCGTAACCTCATTGCCTAAGGGAATAACTTTCGAGGCGGATAAAGCAATCACATCGGAAGGTATGGGAGGAACTACAACCACGGTTAAATCGAAAGCCACCGTAATTCTGTTCAAAACCAATGATGACGGCAGTCTGGTTATGCCACCGGTATATCTTCAAGCTCCGGTATATATTTTCCGCACAGCCGACGGTAAACAATATTATAAATTACAATTCACCCAATATCAGAACGAGAAGAAAGTCTCGGGACACGTTAAATTTTATTCCGCAGAAATTAAGTAAGCCATAGATCGAGCGGATATAATTTAAAAACCGAAGTAGAGAGGCTGCAATGTGCAGCCTCCACTTTGGTAATATTTATTTATAAAATAACCCATTACAAAAATATGTACAAAAAAAAATATGCGTTACTCGGAACAGTTATTTTACTGTTTTTAATAATTGCATGGTTATATTGGCATTATGTCTCTACAACAAAAATAGCGACATTGAATTTCCCTGATTTTACCGTCGAAAAATTCATCAGATCGAACAATAATCCGTTTATAAGAATTGAGAGTGTAAGTCTGGACGAAGCGGACAAAATAGACAATTATGATATGGTACTGGTAAGGGTGCATGGCAGCAGCATGAACAAAACTCATTTGGACGCTATAGAAAAAGCCATATCGGAAGGAGTCCCTGTATTATCTACTGAGAGCGGCAACGCCGGAATCAACTCCCTTAAAGGCCGCGAACTTGAATATGCTGCAACTTTAATCGAAAACGGCTCCGTGGGGAATTACAGAAGCCTGTTCAACTATATCAGGGCACGAATAGATAAAAAAGTGCTGTTCAACAAAACATATTCCGAACCGTTAATTATCCCGGATGACTATTATTTTCATCTGGGGGATGATAACTTTTTCGCCGATTTCGTATCTTATCAGAATTTTTATGAAAGATCGGGACGTTACCGCAAGGGTGCTCCGCGCATAGCACTGCTTTCGGGTAATATCAATATGCAGAACTCCAATGAAGAGCATATTGCAGCTATTATAAATTCGCTGGAAGAAAAAGGACTGAACGTTTATCCAATCAATTCTTTTGGAATGAAAAAGCTCGGCATGATAGAAGCCGTACGTCCCGATCTTATTATCAACCGGCCTCACGGCCGGTTGATAATGGGAGGAGCCGGAAGCGGCACTCAAATGCTAAAAAGACTTAACGTACCGATACTCGCACCGGTAACCGTCAGCGAATTGTATGATACGTGGCTTGCCGGCAAACAGGGAATGGCAGCGGGCGGTATGGCCTCTATGAGTGTGGTAATGCCGGAACTCGACGGGGCGATAGCACCGTTTGCCGTGGCCGCACAATTCGAACGTAACGGAATGCGGTTATTCGATGCGATACCCGGACATACGGAAAAATTCTGCAGCCTGGTAAATAAATTCGCTGCTCTCAGGACGAAACCCAATTCAGAAAAAAAGATAGCCGTATATTACTATAAAGGCACAGGCAAAGGTTCGGTTTCGGCGGCCGATATAGAAGGCGTACAGTCGCTTTACAATACGCTTAAATTATTGGCGGACAACGGATACAACGTAAAAGGTCTACCCTCGTCCGCCGCACAGCTTGAACAAATGATCCAGAAGCAGGGAGCAGTACTCGGAGCCTACGCACTGGGTGCGTACGATGAATTTATCAGAAACGGCGATCCGGCACTCGTAGATATAGACACTTTTGACGTATGGACACAGGAGAGCCTGCCTCAAAAACTGATTGATGATATGAAGCTGAAATACGGCGAAGCTCCGGGAAAATACATGGGATATGAAAAAGATGGTAAAAAATACATTGCCGTTGCCCGTATTAATTTCGGCAATATCGCCATTCTGCCACAACCCCTGCCTTCCGAAGGAGAAGATATAGATAAAATCATCCACGGAACGGAAGGAGCTCCGTCATATCCTTACGTAGCATCATATATGTGGAGCAGAAAAAGTTTTAAGGCGGATGCGCTGATACATTTCGGAACGCACGGCAGCCTGGAGTTCATTCCCGGCAAGCAGATCGCCCTTTCCGATTATGACTGGAGCGATGCCCTGATCGCCGACATGCCCCACTTCTATATCTACACTATCAATAATATAGGCGAAGGCATTATTGCCAAACGCCGCAGTTACGCCACTTTGGTTTCACATCTTACGGCTCCGTTTATGCAGGGAGAACTTTATGACGGCCTCAGCAAACTCCAGGGGCTGATACATAAAATGGAGACGCTTGAAGAGAATGACGTAAAACGGGCATACCGCGAAAGTATCACCCTGGCAGCCCGCGAACAGAATATATTTTCCGCACTGGAAATAGATTCTACAAAGACTCTTTCGGATACGGATATAGAACGTATACATCATTACGTAGAAGAGATTAACGCTGCAAAAGTTACAGACGGCCTGTACACTCTGGGCGAGCCGTACAGCAATGAAAACGCGATCAACACAACCCGCCTTATGGCAATAGACAATCTCCGTTATTCTTTGGCGCGGATTGATGCGGCGCACGGAAAGATAAAGGAGGAAAAACTCGATCTGGTTTCGTTTATGACCCACCACTATAATGATATATGCGAAGCTATCATAAGTAAAGCCCTAAGGGGAGAAAATACGGAGAAATTATTCCGTGAAGCCGTATCTCAGTCAGATGTAAAGTTATTACGGCGGACTGAAGAAAACGAACGTAACAACAGGATGAAAATGCAGGAAATGATGGATAAAACTATAAATAGCAAATCCGGAAAGCAAACGCAACCGTTCCTGGATACCCACGGAAATATCATAGAGAGTGATATAACTTCCGGAAAGCAAAAGAAAGAAACCGTCCCTGAGTCGATGATGGAAAGAATGGCACAAGCCCGTCCCGTCCAGGATACCAAGGAAGGAGAAACAAATAAAACACAGGAACTTATCTCTGCCTTGAAAAAATTAAAAGAGTCTATTGCCGCAATTCCGCTCATCAAACAGCAGCTTATAAACAGTACTTCGACGGAACAAAAAGCGCTGCTTAACTCCTTGAACGGAGGATATGTAGCCCCAAGTTCCGCAGGAGATCCCATAGTAAACCCCCAGGCTTTACCAACAGGCCGCAATTTCTACTCTATTAATCCCGAAACCGCACCTTCCGCCCAGGCATGGCAAGTAGGGCGCCGGCTTGCCGACAACCTGCTTGCCGAAGAATTGAAAACAAAAGGGGAATATCCTCAAAAGGTAAGCTTTACCTTATGGTCTACGGATTTTATTTCCAGCGAAGGAGCAACGATTGCGCAAATCCTCTGGATGCTTGGGATAGAACCGCTGCGAGACGGATTCGGATACATCCGGTCACTGAAACTGGTTCCGGCCGAAAAACTTGGCAGACCGCGTATAGACGTAGTAGTTCAGACATCAGGACAACTCAGGGATATTGCCGCATCGCGCCTGGAGCTTATTAACCGCGCCGTAACAATGGCTGCAGAAGATAAAAGCAATAATAACTACGTCAGAAAAGGATTTGAGGATGCCGAACGTTATCTGCTGGAAAAAGGGTTCTCTCCGCAAGATGCCCGCCGTTACTCTAAAGAGAGAATTTTCGGAGGTGCGGGCGGTAATTACGGAACCGGAATAATGGGTATGGTAGAGAAAGGCGACACCTGGGAGTCGGCCGGTCAGATCGCATCCCGGTATATTAAAAATATGGGGGCCATGTATTCGGCGAACGGCTCGCAAGATTGGGGCGAGATAAAAGAAGGCGTATTCGAAGCCGCATTACTAAATACATCGGCAGTGGTACAACCCAGGTCAGGCAATACATGGGGACCGCTCAGCCTCGACCATGTCTACGAGTTTATGGGCGGCCTTTCGGCAGCCGTACAGCATGTTACCGGAAATGACCCCACTGCCTATTTTAATGATTTCAGAAACAGTAACCGGGCAAAGGTTCAGGGACTTAAAGAAGCTATAGGCGTAGAGACGAACTCCACCATATTCAATCCTAAATTTATAGGACAGAAACTCAAGGGCGAAGCAAGCTCCATGGCTTATTTTGCCGAAACCATGCGGAACACATTCGGATGGAACGCCATGAAACCGTCGGCTATTGACCAGCATATATGGAATAAATACCACGATATATATGTTAGCGATTCATACGCATTAGGTATTGAAAAAATATTTACGGAAAAGAATCCCTATGCGCTCCAGGAGATGACGGCTGTTATGCTCGAATCCGCCCGTAAGGGTATGTGGAAAGCTTCCGGCGAACAAATCCGGAGGACGGCAGAACTACACGCCCGTATGGTGGCCGAACATGATGCGGGATGCAGCGGATTTATATGCGACAATGCCAAATTGCGGGAATATATAGCAGCCCATGCCGGCAAAGCGGAAGCGGCCGCATACGAAGCCGCCATAGATGCAGCCCGGCAGGTGAAACTATCCGGAGAAGATAGCGGAAAAAGCGTAGTCCTGAAAAAAGAACAAGACGAGCATACAGAGCGGACAACCGGAGAAGCCCCGGCGGACCGCAACCAAAATAATAATTATACATTGTTGTATATCCTTGCGGCATTGATTGCAGGAATTTTCGCATGGATTATTTACCGCAAAAGAACGAGATAAACGATATGGAAATTTATGTTCAGTTAATATTCGTAATAGCATCTGCCAAGTATTGCCTGAAGGCGGCACTATCCAACCGGTTTCCGGTTCTGACAGGATATGCCGCCGCCGCGGCAATAACCGCTTTGATTATTTATCCCGCAGTAATTACACAACCCGTAACAATTATCTCCCGGATGCTGGAGAACCGGCTTATCGTACAAAATATGGCATTAATATCGACAACAGAAGCGATTGCCGGAATCTTCATTTCTATTTATCTGCTGGACAACTATTTCAGACCCGAAGCCAAACGCCGTAAAAAAGCTTTTATTTTAAAAATCATGCCCGGCGTACTTTTCTTCTGTGCAATAGGGTATTTTGAACTGTTGTTTTTCAAATTCAGGGCAGGACATGACTTTGCGGGAACAGCCGTACTGTTTGCCGCTATCCTTTTTACCGGAATATTAAGCGTTTCTTCTCTTATGCGTCTTGCAATCAGGAATGAAAGCCTGAAACTTGAAATCAAGTTGCTGTTTAATCTTTGCATTCTTGTTTTCGGACTTTTGATAAGTTCCTCGGTTGCGGACTACAACATCTCCTACGCTCAAACGGATATAGAATGGAAAGCATTGGCAGTTATGGCCTTAACCGTTATCGTCCTGATCGCAACAGGAATATGGATGCAACAAACAGACATTAAAAAAATATTAACAAAACACTAAGAATGGAACAAATTACAAATATCTTATACTGGCTCTCCACCGGGTTATTAATTCCCGTAGTGATTTTTCTGCTCTTCTTTTTCCTCAGGTCGATTATCATGATCGGAGGATTTTACGGGCATTATATAGGTCGTACCAAAATAAATGTTAAACTGAACAGGGAAATCGACGGCAAACCCGTAGAAGAGTTGCTCGGAGGAATATCAGCCTTTTCGAACAGCCGGCCGGCTATTCTTGCCGCCCTAAAAAGGATCAACTCCAACAGCTCCAACGGTATAATGATGGACAAAATTATCGGCGATTATGAAATACAGGCAGATAAAGAGCTGGGGAAATCGAAACTGCTCATCAAAATAGGCCCTATACTCGGACTGATGGGAACGCTTATACCTATGGGCCCCGCACTGGTCGGTCTTGCGACGGGAGATGTAAAATCCATGGCAAATAATATGCAGGTAGCATTCGCTACTACGGTTATAGGTCTTATCATAGGAGCTGTCGGCTTCATCACTTTACAAGTAAAACAACGCTGGACAGCCGATGATATGAATATACTCGAATATGTTGTAGAATCGTTAAAACAAAAACAAAATGGCACGCAAACGACGCCTTATTAATCCGGCGGACGACTATGATCCGCTATCGGTTCTGACCAATCTTTTTGATGTCGCAATGGTATTTGCCTTAGCTTTGATGGTAGCTTTAGTGACCCGTTTCGACATGACGGAAATGTTTTCCCAGGAAGATTTTACTATGGTAAAGAATCCCGGAACCAGACAGATGGAGATTATTACAAAGAAGGGAGATAAAATTGAAAAATACACCCCGGCAGATGATAAACAAAAAGATAATAATTCACGTGGTAAACGTGTAGGAACCGCCTATCAATTAGAAAACGGAGAAATTATTTACGTACCGGAGTAAATAAATATTTATGGGAGAGAACCGGAGAAAGTTTTTATATAAATAATTTAAAGAAAGCAAATATGTATTTTATCGGGAAATATAAAGAAACGGACCTTATGAGCGACCTGATTTGTGATAATCACTCCATGTTGCTAGTTATGAGCCGTTTCGGTATATCTTTGGGATTCGGCGACCAGACTATCGCCAGTGTGTGTAATAAAAACAACGTTCACACCGAAACATTCCTGGCTGTCGTAAACCTTCTGATAAATGAGGAAAGGGAAGACACCGGCAACTATGAAACCTTATCGGCGGAGTCTCTGGTTAATTATCTGAAAAACTCGCACTCTTATTTTCTGGATTTCCGTCTGCCGGCCATACGCAGCAAATTAATTGAAGCGCTGTGTTGTTACGTTGACGACATGTCGGCCCTTGTTACCCGGTATTATGATAAGTATGTAACGGAAGTACGCAAACACATGTCATACGAAGAGCGTATAGTGTTTCCTTATGTGGATTCGATTCTTAATAACAAACCGGACGGGAAGTACCGTATTGAAATTTTCAGCCGCAAACACGACAATATAGAGAGCCGTTTGAGCGAACTTAAAAACATTATTATCAAGTACTGTCCTGTCAGAAGCAGCAATGAATTGAACAACGTACTATTCGATATATTCTCATGCGCCAGAGACCTGCTTTCGCATACCTATATTGAAGATAATCTTTTTATTCCCTTAATCAGGCAACTCGAACTTCAAAAAAAATAAAACGGATGGGACGTAGAATACACATTGTCATCGCAGAACCCTCTTTAATTATACGCAGCGGTATTATCTCCGTTTTGAAAAAACTGAATACGATTAATATAAACATTGCGGAAATTACAGACCTTAACTCGCTGGAGAGACAGATATGCCGGCATAATCCCGATATATTAATTATAAACCCCTCTTACCTGGGACTTTTTTCATTACAGCAAATCAAAAACAGTACGGGACGCGCAAAGATGAAAACAGTAGCTCTTAAACAGAATATTTCCGACAATACCGCATTAAAATCCTATGATGAAGTCATATCGATTTACGATACTGCCGGAACTATCGGGGAAAAACTGGTTAATCTTATCAACACCGACACCGTAACCGAATATAAACTGGAACTGAGCGCCCGCGAACGTGAAATAGTGATATGTATAGCAAAAGGATTGAGTAATAAGCAAATAGCAGACAAGCTGTGTCTCTCGGCGCATACTGTTATGACCCACAGGCGCAATATAACCAATAAGCTGCAAATACATAGTCCGGCAGGATTGACGATATATGCCATTGTTAATAAATTGGTAGACATAAGCGATATTAAGGATGTAATGTAAAACTGTTCGCCTGTTAATATATTCTATACATTTATCATAGCATCAGTTCTTATAATGCGTATCAATATTATGTACAAGATTTTATATAAACGCCGAAATAAAGAAATCTCCTGAGCCTGCCGTATCCTCACACCGGAGGTATTTTTCAAATACAATATTGAGTTCTTCGGGAAGCAATAAATCACATAATCCGGATTTATTTAATAACGAAATAAAATTTCGCCATACGTTATTATTTTGGGAAAAATTCAGAATAAGTTCTCAGAAACTGTTTTGGTTCGTTACCGAATTTATTTCAAGGATATTTTTCAGCTATTTCAAGCTGCTTACTAAGGCGAATAGCAGGGCCATATTTAACAAGGTAAGCAGATGAACCGAATTTGAGGCGGATGCCTTAAAAAAAATTAAAACGTATGAAAAGAGGAAAAAGAACTGATAAAGAATGAGATTAATAAATTAAAAACAGTTTTTAACTTTTCGGAAGAAATTCACCGGAAAGGTATCTCTTGAGCGGCAGAATACGTCTGCAATTCTTTTATTTAAAAATTAATGCCATTAAAATCTTTATTATGATCAGAAAAGCTTTTAAAATCGGTGATATTATCACTATCAAACGTACCTTTCATGCAGGTACGGGTTACCGTTACGCCTTGGTACGACTTAGCGGAGGTATTGCTTTTATAGGCGAAACGACTGAAGAATCCGATAGGCCGGGAGAAATGTCGGTTCAAAGTTTCTCTTTCCAGTTCTTGAGTCCCGGAGCTGCTGAAATACAGTTCGCTTATTTCCGCGACGTTAAGGAAATACTCTATGAAGACGTATTCCCTTATATGGTTGCACCTGAAGGCAGCAGGGACACTGTTCTCGGAGGCTGGGGCGAATACGAAACCGTTACCGAAAAAGATAAGGAAATATTTGATGCCTGCATGACAATAAAAGGTGTCGAATATATACCTATAGTAGTTGCCAAACAGTTGGTAAACGGAGAAAAAATGCGCTTTTTCTGCATGACGAAAACAATTACCTTAAATCCGGTATTCGGATTCGCATTAGTTGAAATCTACGCACCATTTAAAGGAGAACCCCGGCTGGAGAGTATAATAAATTATTAATCCAGCAAAAGATTATTTGTCCGGATTTTAATAATTATACTCCCGGTAAATAAAAAGCCTCCTGCCCCGATGCCGCAGAGCAAACGGACAAGAGGCTTTTTTTGATTGCGGCTATTTTAAAATAATGTAAGAACATTAAAACTCCTTTCTCAACTGCCTGATCCACTCTATTATACGCTCATCGGTTTTATTCCCCTGGTTCTCAATATCGAGAGCCAGTCCCATGAACTCCCCTCCCCTCACTGCCGCAGAACGGGTAAAATCATAGCCGTCAACCGGAGTAAATCCCACCAGTTTCGCACCCCGTCTTTCGAATTCCAGAGCCAGAATGCCTATCCCGTCTACAAAATTATCGGGATATTTCATCTGGTCGCCCAGGCCGAACACGGCAACTTTCTTTCCTTTCATATCTATGGCATCCAGTTCCGGCATAACCTCATCCCAGTAAGTGGGAAGCTCGCCGTCGAACCATGTAGATGTTCCGGCGATAATCTTATCATAAGATTCAAACTCCTCTTTACCTGCGCTCTCAACCGGAATAATATCTATATTAACACCGGTAAACGCCTCTTTTATCTTCTTGGAAACAGCTGCCGTCTTGGCGGTAGCCGATCCGTAAAACAATCCTACTTTATTCATATATTAAAAATTTTTCAGTTTCTTAATATTCCAGTAAATCTTTCGCCGCCATATATATACCCTCCTCTCCCGGCAGGATAGCCTTTTCCAATACCGGATGAAAGCCTACGGGAGTAAAAACGGAGCCTACTCTTCGCACCGGAGCGTCAAGATAACGGAACATCTCCGTCCCGATAATACTTGCTATCTCTGCGCCGAATCCGGAAAATACTTTATCTTCATGCACTACAAGCACCTTGCCCGTCTTCTTTACCGATTCGAATATAGCCTCTTTATCCAGCGGTATAAGCGAACGAATATCTATCACCTCTATATCGAGGTTATGCTCTTTCCGTATTTTTTCAGCCGCACTAAGACAGAAATGCGTAGTATTGCCGTAGGTAACTATAGTAAGGTCTTTACCGCTGCGGCGGATACGGGCTTTTCCGAAAGGCACTTCAAAATCATCGGGAACAAATGCGGATGCCTCCGAAGCATTATATAAAGCTTTAGGTTCAAGGAACAGCGTAAATCCCTTCGATCTTATGCTGGTACGTAACAGTCCCGCCGCATCGTCGGCGAACGAAGGATAAACGATCCTGGCTCCCGGAAGAGTCGTCAAAGCCCCTTCTATTGTCTGGGAATGGTATAAACCTCCGCCTATATAACCTCCGGAAGCAAGTCTGAGGGTTATATTCGGTGCGAATTTCCCGTAACTTCTCCAATATTCATGAGTACATTCCACATATTGCTCCATCGCAGGCCAGAAATAATCGGCAAACTCCGCACCCTCTATCACTACATGTATTTTAGGATCGAACCGGCACATGCCGTCTGCCGTCCCGACAATATAATCTTCAGCAATAGGGGCGTTGAACACCCTGGCCTCCCCGAATTCCTGCTGCATTCCCTTGGTAACATTGAACACTCCTCCTTTATCCTTATTGGCGACATCCTGTCCCCAGAGAAAAGTATCGGGATTATGCCGGAACTCCGCCTTCAAAGTCTTATTTATTGCAGCTACAAGGGTCTCTTTTTCTCCCGTTTCATTATGATATCCCGACGGATATTTCGCAGGGATATAAGGTTCCGGAAGGACGAATTCAGCAACGGTCGCCGGATCAGGATCGGGTGCGGAGAGAACTTTGCGGTTGGCAGCAGCAAGATCTTTTTTAGCTTTCTGCTCAAGCTGCACAAGTTCTTCTTCGGTAAAACGGCCGTAGCGCAACAGCATCCGGCGGAATTTGTAAAGGGGATCCGCCGCCTTGGTATAATTAAGCTCGTTCTCGTCCCTGTATAACGTATGCTTATCCGAATTGGAGTGGGAACCTATACGTATACAGTTTGCCTGGACGATTACCGGAATGCGGTTAAGCGCATATTCGCGCGCCTGTTCCATAGCGTTCATGGAATCGAATACATCTTTTCCGTTACAATGTATTATTTTAAGGTTTCTGAATCCCGAAAAATTATCGGCGACCTTCCGGTTGGCGGTCTGTTTATCCTTAGGTACGGAAATACCGTATCCGTTGTCCTGTATGACGAATATTACCGGCAACTTCTCCGTACTGGCCCCGTTTATAGCCTCATAAACAAACCCTTCCGATACCGTAGACTCCCCGTGCGATGTAATGACAACCCCTTTATGGTTATAATATACCATTGCCCTTCCGACTCCGGCAGCATGTAAATCCTGAGTGCCGGTGGCTGACGACACGTTTTCTATATGCCATTCTATCTTGGAGAAGTGATTCGACATGTGCCTGCCCGCGCCCGTAAGATCTGTGGCTTTGGATATGCCGTTCAGCAATATTTCCTCGGCAGTAAGTCCTGCCGAAAGTACCGTAAGCATATCCCTGTAATAAGGGAAAAGGAAGTCCTCGCCCCTTCTGAAAACCTGTCCTATCGCCAGTTGTATTCCGTCATGCCCGGCATAGGGAGCATGGAACGACCATCCCAGCGATTGTAAAAGGTATGCCGGAGCCTTTTCGTCTATGGCCCTGCCGAGCGTCATAAGATAAAACCATTTCTGTAATATCTCCTTATCCGTGTTTTTTATATCGTATTTCTTATGTTTCATATATTCATACATTTAAAAATTTCAGTCTCATTTCATATCCCAGTTCTCAAGATAATCGGCAATGCGTTTGAGGAACATTCCTCCCAGCGCCCCGTCGATTATCCGGTGGTCATAAGATAAAGAGAGGAACATCTTATGGCGTATAGCTATGCCGTCCCCCTCCGGAGTACGTACAACGGCAGGCTTTTTCTCGATATACCCTACTCCCAGTATAGCCGCCTCCGGCTGATTTATAATAGGCATTCCTATAAGGGTTCCGAACGAGCCGAAATTGCTAATAGTGAATGTGCCGCCCTGTATGTCGTCGGGGGAGAGTTTATTCCCGCGGGCTTTTACCGCAAGTGAATCTATTGCAGCAGCCAATCCGTTAAGATTTAGTTTGTCAGCCCCTTTTACAACAGGAACAATAAGATTCCCGTCATTGAGGGAGACTGCGATTCCTATATTTATATTCTTTTTAAGAATTATATTATACCCCTCGACGGATGCATTAACCATAGGAAAATCCGCAAGAGCTTTGGCAGCGGCTTCGGTAATAGCCGGCATGAACGTAAGAACTATCCCTTCCCGTTTCAGGAAAGCATCTTTTACCTGCTCGCGCCATTTTACCAGTTTGGTAACATCCGCTTCAACTACGGACGTGACGTGAGGCGAAACCTTTTTGGATAATACCATACGATCTGCTATGATCCTGCGTACCCTGTCCATTTCAATTACCCTGTCTCCTTCCGGAGCATCCGCAACGGCAACGGCTTTAGTATCCCTATAAATTTCCTGCGACCGAGGCTCCGCCTCGGGATTTATCGTGCCGCATGCAATGTCCGTACCGGCTCCGGCCTGTTTTTCACCGATATACTTTTCAATATCCCTTTTGCTCACCCTTCCCATATATCCCGTACCCGGAATAGCATCCATCTCCTCTTTGGATATACGGGCCTGTTGCGCCAGTTGCAATACTACCGGAGAATACCATCTTTCCTCTTTTTTTACGTCTGCATCCGCCGGCGAAGGAGCGCTTTCTCTCTCCGGGCTTTTTTCAACCGTCTGCGCCTTCCCGGATTCTTCCGTCCCCTCCTCCGTACCCTCCAGTTGTATAACGGCCACCGTGGTTCCCACCGGAACCGTATCCCCGACTTTAAAAAATATCTCCAGCACCTTACCGGCAACCGGCGAAGGTATCTCCGCGCTTACTTTTGCCGTACTTACCTCAAAAAGTACGCTCTCCTCTTTTACATTATCTCCTTTATCTACCGCCCACGAGACGATAGTCCCTTCGGTAATACTTTCGCCCAACTTGGGCATTTTTATATCGAATGTTGCCATAATATCACATTTATTTCGTTTACAAATAAGTTATATCCGTAAAACAAAACAAAGGGATAAAAGTTCTGTTTTCATCTAAAAACCCACTCCGTAGAAACGTATTTTTCGTTCCTTAAACGCATGACGGCATCCGTATCCGCTCCGGAAAACTCATATCTGCGGCATTCCGCATGCGGCTCCGTAAAATAATCCCCCAGCATGCCGGCCAATCCCTCTATAGACAAAGCGGCCGGCAGATATTCAGATAAATTTGCGACGGGGCTTTTTACCGATTTTACAAAATAACCCGGCCCCGCTCCGTAGACAGCAGGTTGACCGGGTGGAACGGATAAAACCTTTTCCATTATATTAAGATCGGACGAAAACAACAACGTGGCATGATGCAACAACCTTTGCCGGTATATCGCCTGGGCGCTTCCCGACACCTTCAATCCGTTTACATAGACTCCTCCCCGTTTATCGGGATACGCATCTGTTCCCGCCTTTTTAATAAAAGCTGCAATTTGCGCGGTAAATACCCCGGATACCGCAAGGGTCCCGTTCCTTATAAAAGTAAGATTAAAGTTCCCACTGTCATGATAAACCGCTCCTCCGCCGGAAAAACGGCGGGCTACCTTTATGCCTTTTTCCTTTGCGAAGGAAAGATTAACCTCGGCCCGTACATTCTGATATTTCCCCACCACTACGGAGGGTTCGCTCCTCCACAGCATGAATATATCTTCCCGGAAATTCTTTAAAAGATATTCCTCCGCTGCAAGATTGAAAAAAATATCGGGAACAGTGCTAAAAACACAAAGCATTACTTAAACCACAAAACCCTCTCTTCCACATCATTATATTGCTTTTCCCCCGGTTCCTGCAATGGAGTACCGAAAGGCATCTGCGCAATAAGCTCCCATTTATGACTGATATTCCACTCCTTAGCCACCTCTTTATCTATTAAAGGGTTATAATGCTGTAACGAGGCTCCGAATCCTACATCTTCAAGCATTGTCCAGATAGCGAACTGATGCATTGCGGAGGTCTGTTCCGACCATACCGGAAATTTCTCCTTATAGGCCGGAAACGCTTTCTGTAAATTTTCAACTACCTCCCTGTCTTCATAAAAAAGAACCGTACCGTAACCGCTTCTGAAGCTATTATCTATCTTGGATTCGGTAGAGGCGAAAGAGTCCCCGGGAACAATCTTTTTCAAAACCTCTTTTGTAATATCCCACAGTTTTTTATGATTCTTTCCCAGTAAAAGTACAATCCTTGTAGATTGAGAGTTAAATGCAGAAGGAACATGCTTTACTGCAAATTCTATAATATTTTTAATCTCCTTGTCGGAAACAGGCGAACCATCTGTTATATTATAATAAGTTCTCCTGTGCATAATTGCTTGTTTAAAATTTCTTTCCATATCTTATATCCGTTTAGTAATTATATATAAAAACCCTTATCTCTCCATTTTGTTGAGCCGAACATAAAATAATCCGTAATATTTACCCCTCCCCATTATCCACGCTTTGAGCCGGGGAAGCCCGGCATCATATCTTTCTCGCCTTATATCCCAACAACAGGCTGTTCAAAACCACGCTTACGCTGCTCAGGGCCATAGCCGCCCCCGCTATCATGGGATCAAGCAGAAAACCGTTGAACGGATAAAGTACCCCGGCAGCAAGCGGAATCCCCGTAATATTATAGATAAAAGCCCAGAAAAGGTTCATGCGTATTGTCTTAACCGTAAGAGAAGATAATTTTACGGCCTGCGGTATTTTCATCAGATCGGAAGAGATTATCGTCATCTGCGCCGCATCCATCGCAATATCGCTGCCTTTTCCCATAGCTATGCTTATATCCGCACAGGCCAGTGCCGCGCTATCGTTTATACCGTCCCCGGCCATCGCCACCACTTTTCCCTTACGCTGCAACTCTGCTACGAAAGCCGCTTTTTCCTCCGGCAGGACAGATGCCCTGAAATGTTTTATTCCGGCAATGCGGGCAATATGCCCGGCGGTATTCTCGTTATCTCCGGTCAGCATATACACCTCTATCCCGGCTTTTTGCATTATATCCACAGCCTGTACGGAATTCTCTTTTATCTTATCCGCCACAGCCAGTAATGCTATCACCTCTTTACCGCCGGCAAACCATATCACCGTCCTGGCCTCCTTTTCCAACATCCCTCCTTTTTCCAGCATCTCCTTATCAGGCTCTATGTCATTATCTATCATTAATTTCAGGGAACCTATAAAATACTTTCTTCCTTCCACATATCCCTCGGCTCCCTTCCCGGCTATATTTCTGAAACCGGTAACCCGGAGTACACCCTGTCCGGTATCGAAGAAGTTGCATACAGCCTCCGCCAAAGGATGGGAGGATTGTTTTTCCAGACTGTAAATGACGGAAGGAAAAAGTCTTTCGATTTCCTTACCGGAAATATTACCGTTTATGAACATATCCGTAACTACCGGCTTGCCTTCCGTAACCGTTCCGGTTTTATCCAGAACCACGGCGTTTATTTTCGTTGCGATCTCGAGACTTACGGCATCCTTTATAAGGATTCCCTTTTGCGCTCCCCGGCCTATCCCTACCATAATTGCAGTAGGAGTAGCCAGTCCCAAAGCGCACGGACATGCTATAATAAGCACGGTCACCATAGACAGCAGCCCGTATGTAATCCCCTCTTTACCTCCCAGGATGAACCACATTACGGCGGAAAGCAAAGCTATAAGCACAACTACCGGAACAAATATTCCGGCAATCCTGTCTACTAGCCTTTGTACCGGGGCCTTGCTTCCCTGCGCCTGTCGCACCAGTTCTATTATACGGGACAGCATGGTATCCCCGCCCACCTTTTCAGCTATGAACCTGAAACTGCCGTTATGATTTATAGTTCCGGAAAATACTTTTCCTCCCTTTATTTTAAAGACCGGAACCGGTTCTCCGCTAAGCATGCTTTCATCCACATACGACTCCCCCTCTGTAACCGTTCCGTCCGCTGCGATCCGCTCCCCCGGTTTAACCAGAAGGGTATCGCCTATTCCTACCTGCTCTACAGGTATATCCCTGACAATCTCCTTTTCCCCGTACTTATCTCCCGCCTTTTCTATAACAGTAACGCTTCCGGGTTGCAATCCTATGAGTTTTTTAAGAGCCTCCGATGTTTTGGTTTTAGCTTTGGCCTCCAGCAAACGCCCCAGAAGTATGAATGCGATTATAACGGCTGCCGCCTCATAATAAACATGCGGCTCTATACCGCGCTGCAACCAGAAACCGGGAAACAAAGAGTTAAAAACACTGAAAAAATAGGCTATAGAAGTGCTCAACGCCACAAGGGTATCCATTCCGGGATCAAGTCGTTTCAACTGTCTCCATGCATTAAGGAAAAAGCCTCTTCCGGACAGAAAAATTACCGGCGTAGACAATATCCACATTATAAAACCGGCATAAGGCATATCCATAAAAAACATACCGGTTATTACTACCGGAACGGAAAAGAACAACGCAAACAGAGTACGTTTTTTCAATACGGAATACTCCTTTCTGAACTCCTTTTCCGCCTCCCGCTCTCCGTCCGTTATCATATCGTATCCGGCGTCGATCACCGCCAGCCTTATATTCCCGGCAGATATTATATCGGGATAATAATTAACTATAACATTCGCCGCGGCAAAATTAACGGAGGCGTTTTCTACCCCTTCAAGTCCGTTTATTATCTTCTCCGCCCTTGCTGCGCACGAGGCGCAATTTAATTTCAGTAAAGGGAATACCCCTGTTACGGGATTACCTGCAACCGCTCTCTTCTTTACCATACATATATTATTTATATATATTTTTGTCAAATATAACACATTTACAGATAATATGTTCTATTTTAAGGAATAAGCGCTATTTTGCAACGGCATCGTTCTTTTCGGTTACTACGACCGTAGTATCTTTGGCTTTATTTTCAGGTACATAATCCTCAAGGGGTTTTATCTCTATTCCTTCCATAAAAAGATCTTCCTGCAGATCTTTAAATTTCAGCTTTGCCAGACTGCGTAATGTATTATTCTTCCCGTATTTCAGATACAGCCTGTAATATTCAGCCGCCTTCTCTTTTTCCTTTTTCTTATAATAATAATAAGTAGCGATATGATAGAAAGCCTCCGTATATTTGGGATTGTTTATTTTTGCAAGATTCATGCTCTTTATAGCATTATCATAATCACGTAACCCGGCATACCCTTGAGCAATAGATACATGATACCTGAAAAGATCCATCTTTTTAGGACGCATAAACTCAAGTCCGCTCTTGAGCAATTTTATTCCTTTACTTTCCATAGATAAGGCTCTGCAACAGGCATCCCCAAGACGGTATATGACCTCTATATTGGTGGTATCGTACTGATAGGCCACAGTTAGAGGAACCACAGCTTCACTAAACCGGCTCAATGCCGACAGGCTCAACCCGTAATAATAATTGGTAAAATACGCATCGTCGTTTTCCCGTTCGATAAGTTTGCCCAGAACATCAACCGCGCCGTGGAAATCCCGTGTAACATACCGGGCTATTCCGTTAAGCCTGTTCACCTCTATATTCGTACTGTCCAAGGCTATATAATCCGACGTATATTTTAGGGCCAGGCCGCCCTGCTGAAGATTAAGGTATAAAAGAGATATTTTTCTTACCGCAAGCTGATCGGTAGGTTTGGCCCGTATTGCCCTATCGTAAAAATGAAGAGTGTTGCCCCCGTCCCCCGTATTAAAATAACAATCCCCCAGCAATCTTAATATTACATTATTGGTACTGTCCCCTCTTCTGTAAAGATTAGTAAATCCTTCTAAGGCATCATCCCAATATTCGCCTTTTACATTTACCAGCGCCCTCTGATACTCGAAATAGGTATTCGTACTATCCTGCTCCAGCATTTTGGTATATATTCCGGCGCACCCCACATAATCTGCAGCCAGAAGAAAGCAATCCGCCAGTTCGCCCATAACCTGGAGATCGGTGGTATCCGCAGCATATATCCCATTTAAAACTCCTATGGCCTCATTAAACATATTGAGTTTTTTATAACATTGCACCATTGTAAGGAACGTTTTCTTAAGAGGTGCAAAATTGCCTTTCCCCACTCCTTCCGGAAGATTATTCCGGAGATACAACACCGTATATTCATTCAGTCTCTCCGCAGCTTCTTTATATCTGAACCGTTTCATATATGCGGCTGCTTCTTTTTCAAGCCGCTTCAGATCATTCCGGACTACGGTATCGCTTTGCACGGCAAGCGTATCCGGATTATGATTATCCACCTGGGCGTCGCAAACCGTTGCAACGAAAAAAAAAGCCACAGATAACCATAGCTTTAAGGATATTTTCGGATAAGAGTTCATAATTACAAGTATTAAAATAATTTTATAATTACAAATATAATTATATTTCCCGCATTTCCAAAAGAAAATACATATCTCGCCTGCGGTTTCCGCCATATCCGGTTACAATACCACCGCCAGGGTTACGAGCGAAATCATAACCCATAACGCAATGCCCAGCAGCACGGGTCTCACCCCGACCTGTTTTATCGCGGCAAGAGACAAGCCGCATCCTATGAGATACAAGGTCACCGATAATGCTTTATGAGAGGCGATCTTTATTGCGGAAAGCAATGCGGAAGGCATATCCATATATGTATTCACGACCATTGCCATTATAAAAATAAAAATAAACCAGGGAACCGATATTTTACCTTTTTCTCCTCCGGCCTTTTTATTCATTTCCCGGAACATCAACAGCGAGACTACGGAAAGCGGAATAATCCACAACGCTCTTGTAAGCTTAACGGTTGTCGCCACCTGTAAAGCCTCCTCTCCGTAAACAGATGCGGCTCCCACCACAGAACTGGTATCATGGATCGCTATTGCCGCCCATAATCCGAACTGATGCTGCGACAAATCCAGCATTCTTCCTATAGTAGGAAAAATAAATAAGGCTACGGCATTAAGCGTGAATATTACCGCCAGGGACATGGTCGTCTCATTATCATCCGCTTTTACAACGGGGGATACCGCTGCAATAGCGCTGCCCCCGCAAATGGCGGTTCCGGCTGAAATAAGATAGGAGAGTTTCGGGAACAGTCCCATAAAGCGTCCGATACAATACCCGGTAAACATAACCCCTATCACCGATATAACAGTAAACTCTATCCCCTCTCTGCCGGCGGCAAGCGAAGCATGGAGATTCATACCGAATCCGAGGCCCACCACGGCAACCTGCAATAAATATTTGGAAACGCTCTTTGTAAGTCTTACGTAAGGATTGCCTGCCAGCAGAGCGAATATTATCCCGCCGAACAAAGCAACCGCGGGCGAAACGAAGAACGACAGGGCGAGTAATAAAAAAAAGCCCCCTTTGCGCACATATATTGATTTCATAAGCTATAACAAAATAAAATATCCGGAAGCAAAGCTAAGTCTTATCGGGGCTGCCTGTTTATACAAATATTTTATCCGTTATAACCGTAAGTTATGAATGTTTGTCTTTATACCATAATCCGGCAAAATCAATGAACTTATCCGTCCTTTCGTTAGCCGCTCCCTGCCTGTAAACGAACGAAAACTCACGGCATATTTCAAGTCCGTTCAGATCGATTATTTTAAGCTGATTGTTTTTAAGCTCCCTTATCACCGATATTATAGATAAAACGGCATAACTGTTTCCGGAAGATTCAAGGAACTGTTTTATCCCCTCCGTACTTCCTATCTGCAACAATATATTAAGGTTGCTTAACTTGATATTATATGGCGACAACGCCTGCTCTATTACTTCCAGGGTTCCCGAACCGTTCTCCCTTAATACAAGCGGAAGCCGTGTCAGTACACAAGAATTATCGTATTCACCCGTCTCCGGAATCTGCCGCTCATTTATATATACATTATCCGCACACTTATTATTTTGAGAAGAAGTTACCAATACCAGTTCGTCTTTAGCAAAACGGATATATTTCAGGTTCGGCCTCCTTTTATTCCCTTCTACCAGTCCGAGATCTATACGGTGCTCTTCCAGGGCGCTCTCTATCTGTCCGGTATTTCCCGTAACAAGCGTTACTTTTACAGATGGGAACCTGGATATGAAATCGGCCAGCATAGGTGCGATAAGATACTGCGCAATAGTGGTGCTCGCTCCCAGTTTTATTTCTCCGCTGAGTTTCCCGCTAAGCAACTCCATCTCGCCCGACAGCTTGTCGTATCTTTCAAGAATATTCCTCGCATGAATGAGAAATATCCCCCCCTCATTGGTAAGACTTATCTTCCCCCCCTGGCGCTCAAAAAGTTCAACTTTATAAAAATGTTCCAATTCGCTGATGTGTTTGGATATTGCCGGCTGAGAAACGAACAGTTCTTTTGCAGCTTTGGTAAAACTTAAATTTTCGGCAACTTCAACAAAAACCCTTAATCTGAAATCCATATTATAATCTATTTTTGCATCTTTTGCAAGATAAAAATAATTATCCGGAAACAAAATTTATATTTATACTATGAATATTTGCCGGGATAAAAAAAATATTCTATTTTAGAAAAATTTTATATAAACACTTTACAGATATGATCAACAGGAGCCTATACTTTAAGACATTGCTTATAACAATATTGGTTGTAGGCAACTGTACGGCAGGCGCAAGCCTCTTTGCGCAGAAAGCGGAATGGCAGGACCAGACAGTCCCCTCATACAGAAAGCTACCGGGGCGCACCCAGTTGCATCTGTATGATACCCGTTCAAAAGAAAATACCATGTCCCTTAACGGTGTCTGGAAATTTTTATGGCTCGAAAACGAAACTCTTGTTCCGGATAATTTCGAAGCCGAGAATTATAACCACGAAAAATGGGATGATTTCGATGTTCCGGCAAACTGGGAGGTAAACGGATACGGAACCGCAATATACGTAAATCATCCGTATGAATTCCAACCTTACAAACCTCAGTTGCCTGCATTACCGGAGAACAATCCGGTGGGATTATACAGGAAGTTCGTGGATATACCGCAGAACTGGCTTGAAGACAGAATATTTCTTAATATAGGCGGAGCCAAAAGCGGATGTTACGTATATATAAACGGCAAAAAAGCGGGATATAATGAAGATTCCAAGAATCCGGCGGAATACGATATTACGGAATACCTGAAACCGGGACGTAATCTTATAGTTTTAAAAATATACCGCTGGAGTATCGGCAGCTATCTCGAATGCCAGGACTTCTGGAGAATAAGCGGAATAGAAAGGGACGTATGCCTTTATAAACAACCCAAAATACATATTTTCGACTACACCGTAACCACCCCTCTGTATAATATAAGTCCCGACGGACTTACAGCCAAAAATGCGGCCGCAGAAATAAATGTGGTCATAGAGAACAAAAACAATTTCCCTTCTAATTCCGGAATCGCTTTTTCCGTTAACGGGAAGAAAGCCGACACCGTCGTATCCATTCCAGCAAACGGAACAGCAAAAATACGGATGTCTGTAGATATGCCGGACGTACGGTTATGGTCGGCGGAAAAACCGGTACTTTACAACGCCTCTCTCAGCCTGAACCGGAACGGGAAAGAGACGGAAACATTCGACTTCCGCATAGGCTTCCGCAAAATAGAGATACAGGGCAACCGGTTACTGGTAAACGGCAAAGCAATAAAAATAAAAGGGGTAAACATACATGAGCATAATGAACGTACCGGGCACGTCGTCAGCAAAGAAGATCTCGAACAGGATATTATCCTCATGAAAAAGAACAACATAAATGCAATACGTTGTTGCCACTACCCGCAACCGGACTTTTTCTACGATCTCTGCGACCGGTACGGAATTTATGTATGCGACGAAGCCAATATAGAATCGCACGGAATGGGATATAACCTGAAAAAAGGAGGTACGCCGGCAAACAATCCGTCATTCCTGAACGCCCATATGGAACGCACCGCAAACATGTACCTGAGAAATAAAAATCACCCTTCGGTAACATTCTGGTCGCTTGGAAACGAGGCCGGAAACGGATATAATTTCTACCGTACATATCTCTATATGAAAGAGGTCGATACCACCCGTCCTGTACAATACGAAAGAGCGCTCCTGGAATGGAATACCGATCTGTTCGTACCACAATATCCCGGAGCGGCCGTTCTTGAGAAATGGAGCAAGAGCGATACCGACCGTCCTTACATTATGAGCGAATACGCCCATGCAATGGGAAACAGTACCGGAAATTTTAAAGACCTGTGGGATATAATCTACCGCTCTGCCAACCTTCAGGGCGGATTTATATGGGACTGGATAGACCAGGGAATACTTATAAAGGACAAAAAAGGAGAAGAGTTCTGGGCATACGGAGGAGATTTCGGAGAGAACGCCCCGAGCGACGGCAATTTCGTGTGCAACGGAATAGTAGGCCCGGACAGGAAACCTCATCCGGCAATGAACGAAATAAGATACGTTCACCAGAACGTACAGATCATACCTTCAGGAAATAAATCAAGCCACAGCAATAAAATGATTATAAATCCGGAATATGACAGCGATCTTAAATTCTCGGTAATAAACAGGTTCTATTTTACCGCCGTGGATTCCGTAAACTATACCATAACGGCATATCCCGCCGATTACGGGACAAAAACCGGAAAAATCGAACTTACGGGCAGACGGCTGATAAAAATAAATGTCCCGGCGGATGATACGGTAAATATATCCGTTCCGGTAAAAAATATAAAATTCCGTCCGGGCTACGAATATTTCATAAACTTCGAAACAATTCTCAATAAAGAATCCATAGCGGAAAACCAGTACGAACTGGTAATACCGCAATACGGAGACATCCGCGGAACCGGCACTGCCCCGCGTCCTGTAAAGGGGGGGGAACTAAAAATATCGGAAGCGGAAAATAACATAACGCTCTCCGGCAAAACGGTAGCCTTCTCCGTAGATATATTGTCGGGAACGGTAACCTCATATAAAATAAAAGGTACCGAGTATATAAACGAAAAGTGGGGACTTCGTCCCAACTATTGGAGAGGCCCTACCGACAACGATTACGGCAACAGGATGCCGTCAAAATTACAGGCATGGAAAAAAGCCGGAAAAGAACCGCTGATCTGTGCACATAAAGTATCCCGCAACGGAGAAAGCGTATCGGTGGAACTTATATACGACCTGCCTGAAATGCAAACCAGAAACACGGTTACATATACTCTTCATCCCGACGGCAAACTGGATGTAGAGGCCTATATGCCTGCCGGAACGCTTAAAGAGATGCCGAGATTCGGAATAAGGTGGAGAATGCCTGCGGAATACGGCAACATAGAGTATTTCGGAAGAGGTCCGGATGAAAATTACTGCGACCGCAACAACGGAAGTTTCATGGGAATATATAAAACCGATGCCAAGAGTATGTACCACCCTTATGTAAGGCCGCAGGAAAACGGCCACCGTACCGGTACGCGCTGGCTGGTAATAAGCAACGGAAAAGGAAAAGGACTGGTAATAAGCGGTATGCCGTTTTTTGAATTCAACGCCCTGCACAACAGCGTGGAAGATTTCGATTCGGAAGAATCAACCGCCCCTTACCAATGGGAAAACAAACGTCCCGACGATAAACACGATATTGATGCCGCACGCAACATAAAGCCTAAGCAGACACATATAAACGATATTAAACCGCGAAATTTTACCGAAATATGTATAGACTCAAAAATGCGCGGAGTAGCCGGAGACGATTCCTGGGGCGCCGAACCTTACGAACAATATAAAGTATCGGGAAATACCCCGCAACAAGTTAGTTTTACAATAAGACCGTTATAAGATTACATTAAAATACACTCTCGCCCAGCTCGGTAGTAAAATCGGCCAGAGTGGCTATGCCTCTATAGGAGTTCCCGTTCTCATTCAGTTCGGGACTCCATACGGCTATTGCGAGTTTACCGGGCATTACCGCAGCTATTCCGCCTCCTACGCCGCTTTTACCGGGAATACCCACCCTGTATGCAAAATCTCCGGATTCATTATATAATCCGCAGGTAAGCATAAGGGCGTTGATTCTTTTTGCGCCCCTGATATTGAGAACCATTTCCCCGTTAAGAGGATTAACGCCTCCGTTCGCAAGAAAGAGGAACGCGCGGGCAAGATCCCGAGTAGTCATGCCTATACTGCACTGGTGGCAATATACATCTGTAACCCTCTTGACGCTGTTGTCAAAATTATTAAAACTTTTCATAAGATGGGCCAGAGCCTTATTCCGCTCTCCGGTAAAATATTCCGATTCCGCCACCTCCGTATTATAATCTATATTGGCGCTTCCGGCCAGCCTCCTTACGAAAGAGAGCAGTTCATCTTTCAGATAAGGATTATAATTGAGTAACTTATCCGTAATAGCCAGCGCCCCCGCATTAATAAACGGATTACGCGGAATTCCTCTTTCGTACTCTAACTGCACCAGCGAATTAAACGAATTCCCGGAAGGCTCTTTTCCCACATGCCTCCATATATTATCTCCCATTCTGGGAACGAGCATGGCAAGGGTAAATACCTTTGATATACTTTGAATACTGAACTTTTCTTCATAATCCCCTATATTGTATTCTTCTCCCGTAACGAATCGTACCGATACGGCATATTTATCGGGATCCACATCAGCCAGTGCCGGAATATAACCGGCAACGCTGCCGTGCCCTTTGTAATCTTTATAAGTCTCATAAATACCGGAAAGGATCTCTCCTATGTCATTCCGTACGGATGTGGTTTTTTGCATATATTAATTTTTAAGAGGCTGCAAAATTATATAAAATTTTTCAATCATATTTTAATTTTACGCCACACAAAGCCCGGTATTAATTTCCACAGAAAAACTATTATTCCCCATTTCCAATCGATTATTTTACGCGAACGGCGTTTTTCGACCGCCTTTATTATACGTTTTACGGCATAATCGGCAGACATGGTAAAAGGGTAATTACGGCCTTTTATAAAATCGGTACGTATAAATCCCGGAAGAATGGAAGTAAACGTAATTTTCAATCCCTTTTTCGCCGCAAGTTGAGCAAGACCTTCCATATAAACGGTCTGGAACCGTTTTGAAGCCGAATAGGATGCAGCTACACCTATCCCCCTGACCGATGCCGCAGAAGAGAT
>CAYVED010000023.1:5585-34216 GCA_964449975.1 uncultured Muribaculaceae bacterium | reverse complement strand
CTTTAAATTCCTTATGGAAAGACCTATACTATGGAATATTCTAATGTTTACACTTATGATCGGTGGAACGATATTATCCTTTACAGGAGTCATCCTTTCGGTTAAATGGATAATAAGAAAAATAAACAGACTCTAAAATAAAAACCATTTACAAAATGAAGAAATTTACATCATTCTTAATAATCATCGTACTTACGTCTTTTGAGATTATTGCACAGGATAAAGGCATAGCAGATACGGTTCATACTTTAAATAGTGTTGAAGTAACCGCCTCAAAAAGGAAAAAAATAGAAACATTTAATTTTAACGTTCCTATTAAGGATATACCTATGACCGTAACCCAATTAAGCAGTAAGACTCTGGAACGTAAAAATATAACCAGTCTGGACGAGGCAATAAAATTTATGCCCGGCGTAACGGTTACAGATCAGTTCGGAGCATTTCAGCGTTTCTCCATAAGAGGTACGTCGGATGCGGTTGTTGCCGTAAACGGGGTAAGAGACGAACGCTCTCTTTTAACCAGTACGCCATTCGGGGATTTGTCGGCGGCGGAAACAATAGAGGTGATAAAAGGACCTGCATCTGTTTTAAGCGGTCACTCCGTTATGGGAGGTATGATTAATATCATATATAAAAAGCCTACTAATATATTCAGCGCGGATGCTAAAATAACATACGGTAGCTGGAATACCAAACAGGCGACTATTGGGTTCGGCGGAAAACTGTACAAAACATTAAACTACAGGGCGAATATTCATTATTCCAACGGAGACGGATACAGAAACGTAGGGGCTGAGAGATTTTCCGGAATGTTTGCATTATCATCAAAAATCACAAAGAACGGAGTATTTGAAGCTAATGTCGGTTTTAACGATGATAAATACAGAACGGAAATCGGTTCCGCGCCTCTGATGCCGGGGAATATATATTCCGTAAAGGATAATAAACCTTTTGCAAAAAACGGAGATTTAAATCCTATGGCAGATTATCTATCTACGGTATATAACGACTGGGCAAATAATAAAATGCGCAGAAGGAATATAGATTTATCTTTACAATATACCCATAAACTTACAAACTGGATGAATATTAAAGAGAGGTTTACATTCAATCACAGTAATCTGGATTATAGTTGTGTGGAAAAAATGAGTTACAGAACAAGTACCAAACCTGTTTATGACTGGTATTATATGAATGCAAAGGGAGTTAAAACTTATGTAGAGTTAGACTCCTTACAATCGGGTACGCCTTTGTGTTTTAATCCCGACAGCCGGGGATATACAAATAGTCTGGAATTTACCGGAACAGTAAACCTGGGCAAAGTATCCAATAACTATACTTTGGGGTGGTATTATTCTTTCTTTGATTATACCCAGTACAACGGTTACGGAAAAGACGATGTCTGGGGCCCCGGTCTTAACCAGATGCTGCCTTTAAATAATCCGCATACCGTACGTAACTGGTGGGACAGTAAAGTATCTGAGGCAAGCATCCGTAGATACGAGACGAACGGGATTTATTTATATGATGTATTAAACATCAGCAAACACTGGAAAGCAATGGCCGGTGCGAGAATAGATTTCTATAATTACAGAACTGCAACCGCAAAAATAACGGACGGACGCCAGCACTATGAAAAAGAGAACCGTACGGACTGGAAAAAAGTAAAAACATCTGCCGTGACATATCGAGCCGGCATAGTTTATAATCCTGTTAATGCAATCTCTTTATATGTTTCTGCATCATCTTATTTCAAACCGATTGTAACGACATATAGTCCCTCTGTAATCTATCTGGACAAGGATGGAAATAAATTTAATCCGGATGAACACGGAGGAGAAGTTTTCAAGCCTGAAAAAGGGAATCAGGCCGAGTTCGGAATCAAATATATAACTCCGGATGACAAATTAGAGATAAACGCCAGTGTATTTTATATTCAGAAATATAATGTTGTTAAACGACTTGGAACGGTTGATGTTGAAGAAAACGGAGCTGTTATAAACAAAACCGTTCAGGCGCAGGTGGGACGTGCGGTATCTAAAGGGTTCGATATAGAAATAATCTATCGTCCCGTGCCTAATCTTCAGATAGTTGCCGGATCGGGCTGGTCTGATTACAGACTGAAAAAATCGAAAGTCAATATGGAGGAGTGGCCCGATTTCACAGAAACAACAAACGTCAGGGCGACAGGAGTACCGCGTACTACTCTGTTTGCTTATGCGGACTACACAATACAACGCGGAGTATTGCAAAATCTTTCATTCCATTTAAGTACCAATTACAGGGATAAAATTTACAGGAACGTAAATGATAACTTATACTTCCCGTCCCTTTGGCTAATGGACGCCGGAGTTTACTATACGATTAAGAGAAGGATAAGATTGTCATTCCTTATGAATAACGTACTTAACAAAGAATATTTTATAAAAACCACTACTTTGGGCAAGCCGAGAAACTTTACCGCAAGTATTTCATATACATTCGGATAGTTTATGAAATAGCGAAACATTTATTATCGCTTTTCTTAATACATAAAATAAAATTTTTTAAACGTATGAAGATAGTATTATTAACATTTCTCAATTTACTTGTATTCAACTGCATCTTTTCCCAGGACATGTCCTTCGGAAATTATAAAGATAATGATCCTGAACAGCTAGATAAAGTGGTTGTAACAGCAACAGGCACTTTAAAAAAATTAAAAGACACTCCTGTCCCTATCGTAATTATAAATCAGAAAGATATAATTGCGTCAAATACCACCACTCTGGACGAAGCGTTGCAAAAATTATTACCGTCATTTTCATCAATGACAAACGGTATGGGGACAACATTGAGCCTTAACGGTTTATCCGATACATATTTTGTGTTTCTATTAAACGGCAAAAGGATGGACGGAGACAACCCTTATTCCAGAATAAGTTTGTCAAATATAAAACGTGTAGAAATTCTTTCGGGAGCTTCCGCTGCTTTGTACGGGACTAATGCAATAGGAGGCGTTGTGAACATAATCACCGATAATTCTTATAAGGGTATAGATATTATGAGTAATACCACCTACAGAAGCAAAAACAGAATAAGTGAAGGAATAAGCGTTAATTACAATAATTCCAAATTTTCTACAAATACACATTATACCTATCAAAGCTCAGGAAGTTGGCAGTTAAGTCCGTATGAGATCAACAAAAAAGGGGAACTGATTGAAACAAAAAAGATTGCATCCGTAGGTTACAGAAAGAACTCTATAGGGCAAAGTTTCGGATATAATATAAGCAAGAGATTATCTCTCAATGCGGACGGTTCTTTTTATGATTATAAAACAAAGAGACCATATGATGTTTACAAGTATGATATACATCACAGGAACTACACTTTGGGAGGTGGATTAAAATATAATCCGGGAGGCAGCAATATACTCTCCCTGGATTACTTTATGGATAATTTTACATCTATGTATGATTATTTTAAGGATGACAAAAAAAATAATATTTCCGCAGGAGACAGCGAGGTACGCAAAAGGACACGTTACCATAATGCCACATTAAAAGGAATATTTTATTTAGGTAGAAACCATGTATTATCAGCCGGCGGGGAGTTCCTGTTAAACACATTAAACAGTGCTACGGAAAAAGTAGATAATAAAAAAGCGTACACGATGGCTCTGTTTGCCCAGGATGAAATAACCTTTAGTAAAAATTTCAGTGCGATAGCAGGACTGCGGTATATGTATCACCAGAATTTTAAAAATTATGCAACTCCTAATGCATCGTTAATGTATAAAGCAGGTAAATTCAATTTCAGGGCGACTTATTCGTCGGGATTCAGAACTCCCACTCTGTTTGAATTATATGCTACCGGAACATCTACCTCAGACAGGTTGAATCTGCCTAATCCGGATTTAAAACCTGAAAAAAGTAATTATTATTCTTTGGGAGGGGAATTTTCAAATAAATGGCTGACTCTTTCGGCAAACGGTTTTTATAACAGAATTACGGATATGATAGATTTTGTCGTAATAGCATCGGGTGACGAGGCTCTTGAAAACTGGGGAGCGGCAGAGGTAAGAAAAAGAGAGAATATAGCCAAGGCAAGAGTGTACGGAATCAATGCATCCGTAGCGGTAAAAGTTTATAAAGACCTTATGATTAACGCCGCATACTCATGGATAAATACAAAAGATATAACACAGAAAACGCCGATAGATAAAAGTATCAGAAATGCGGCGACCTTTAATGCGCAATGGAAACATTCGTGGAATTTCTATGCTTTAACAGTAAACCTCAACGGCAGAATAAACGGCGAACGTTATTCAAAATCCTATAGCTATGCTCCGGGGTATCAGATATGGGATATTAATACGCGCCATTCGTTTACTTTCTCATCATTTATAATAGAACCGGGTATAGGGATTGAAAATATATTCGATTATAAAGATGACAGACCGTGGAATAACAATTATTCAACTCTTAATCCGGGCAGATCAATTTATTTAAGTCTTATATTAAAATTTAACCGTTAATTTATGAAGCGTATTTTACTGATAACAATTATTCTACTTGCGGGTATGACATTAAATGCTCAGAAAGAAAACTTTAAACATTCCCCTATGATATTGGGAAATGGTGATAAGCTGGGAATTATGCTTGTTCATTTTGGCACTACACATAAAGATACAAGAGATGCCACGATAGAAGAGCTGAATAAAAGGATTCGGGATGAATTTCCGGGAGTGCCTGTAGCAGAGGCATTTTCATCGAGGATTATTATAAAAAAACTGGCTGAAAACGGGATTAAGAAAATAACCCCGTCACAGGCATTGAATGAGTTGCGGCAACAGGGCTGTACTCACATTCTCGTACAGTCATCGCATATTATAGACGGCGCCGAAATGGAATCGCTGAAATACGAGATTAATGAAAACAGGGATAAATTTAAAGAAATAAGGACGGGAAATCCTCTTTTATATTCTCCCGATGATTATAGAAATGTAATCGACGCACTGGAGAACGAACTGCCCGATAATATTGATGCCGTAGTATTGGTCGGGCACGGAACCTATACCCCTGCAACCGCCTCTTATGCAATGCTGGATTATATGCTTAAATCTGTCGGGAAGAAAAACTGGCATGTCGGGACAATAGAAGGGTTTCCTGCATTCGAGGACGTTGTGTCAAAGCTGAAAGAACAGGAAGTAAAGAGCGTATTACTTGCTCCTGTGATGTTTGTAGCAGGCGAGCATGCTAAGAATGATATTGCTCGGGAGTGGAAAGAAGAGTTGGAAAAAGAAGGATATAATGTGAAATTATATATGAAAGGATTGGGAGAAAACTCTAAGATCAGGGATATTTTCATTACTCATATTAAATTTGCAAAAGAAAACAAATATATGGATATAATGAGTAAGAAAAATAAATATGCAAAATAATAAAGGAAATATAACCGTAGCGGGGATAGGCCCCGGAGATTCCGGCAGTATTACCCCGGATGTATTGGAAGCTGTTAAAAACAGCGATGTTATAATCGGTTATAAATATTATTTCCAATTCATAACCGGATACATATCAAACGGGACGGAATGTATTGATACGGGAATGAGGCAGGAGATGCAAAGGGCGCAATTAGCTTTCGAACTTGCCGGAAAAGGAAAAAGAGTTTGTGTTATCAGCTCGGGCGATTCCGGAATATACGGAATGGCTCCCCTTATTTATGAAATGAAAGAGAGCCTGCACAGCGATATTGAGATTAAAGTACTGGCAGGCATCAGTGCTTTCCAGAAAGCGGCATCTTTGTTGGGTGCTCCCATAGGACATGATTTCTGCGTGATCTCTTTATCCGATTTATTGACCGGGTGGGCAAAAATTGAAAAAAGAATCATCGCCTGTGCAGATGCAGATTTTGTAACGGCCGTATATAATCCTAAAAGCAACGGCCGGTTCTGGCAGTTATACAGATTGAAAGAGATTTTTCTTTTGTACAGATCTCCTCTTACACCGGTAGGTTACGTAAGAAATGCCGGCAGGGAGGGAGAACAGATAACCGTTACCACATTACAGGATTTCAATCCCGAATTTGTGGATATGCTGACAATCGTCATTATCGGGAACTCCGGCTCTTTCATATCGGAAGAGAATAAAATAATAACTCCGAGAGGTTATTATACGGATGCGGAAGATACGGAATGCGGAGTAGGACAGCAGATAATGATCAACAGTTTTAAAACGATAGCGGGTGAGCTTTTAAATAAGAATATTGATCCCGATAAAAAATGGGCATTGTTACATGCAATACATACGACTGCCGATTTTGAAATGGAGAAAATATTTTACTCCGATAAAAACGCGGTAGCCGATTTATACCTTAAAATTAAAGAAGGGAATATTAAAACCATTATTACCGATGTCACAATGGCGGCGTCCGGAATCAGAAAAGGGGCATTAAGCAGATTAGGTATCCGGGTAAAATGTTATCTGGAAGATGAACGTGCGACAGAACTCTCTAAGATGGCTGGCATTACACGGACACAGGCCGGGATAAGAATAGCCGTGCAGGAACATCCCGATGCTTTATATGTGTTCGGGAATGCTCCTACGGCGCTTATGGAACTGTGTTCTTTAATCAGACAAAATAAAGCATTCCCCGGAGGGATTATTGCGGCTCCGGTAGGATTTGTAAATGTGCTGGAATCCAAATATATGGTAAAATCGTTTTTTCAAATACCGAAATTAATTATAGAAGGGAGAAAAGGGGGAAGTAATCTGGCCGCAACCCTCGTAAATTCCATATTAACGTATGATGATGCCAAATTAATGCGCCCTGGAAAAGATGTCTGAAAAGATTAAGTTCATAATTATAGGAATAGATGATTCTCCGGTTCCGGAGTTTACCGGGGAAGAGTTGGAACATATAAACGGCGGGGAAATATTTTCCGGAGGGGAACGACACCATAGTATTGTAAAGGCTTATTTGCCTGCAAACTATAAATGGATAAATATAACTCCCCCCACGGAAGATATTTTCAGGCAGTATTCCCCTTATGACCGGATAATTGTATTCGCATCGGGGGATCCCCTTTTTTACGGCTTTGCGGCAACGGTTAAAAAATTTATGCCTGAAGCCAGGATCATAACCTATCCCCGCTTTAATTCGCTTCAGCTTCTCTCGCACAGGCTTGTGATGCCGTATCCCGATATGCATGTCGTCTCCCTTACCGGACGTCCGTGGAACAAGCTGGACGAAGCTCTTATAAGCGGAAAAGATTTCATAGGTATTTTAACCGATAATAAAGAACATACCCCTAGCGCAATAGCCCGGCGTCTGAAAGCCTACGGATTTGTAAACTATAAAATGTTTATAGGAGAACTCCTGGGCAACAAAGAGAAAGAGAAGGTGAGCGGATTAACTGTAGATGAGGTTATCGGGCGTGATTTTGAATATCCGAACAATATAATTCTGAGGAAAACATATAATCTCGAACAATATTTTGGTATTCCCGACAATAAATTCGAATTGTTAAACGGCCGTATAAAAATGATAACCAAGATGCCCGTGAGACTTGCAGCTTTATCGCAGTTGGAACTGAAAAATAAAAACCGTTTCTGGGATATAGGATTTTGTACGGGTTCGGTGTCTATTGAAGCCAAAATGCAATTTCCGCATCTGGAAATCACTGCATTTGAAATTAGAAAAGAGTGCGGGGATATTATTGAGAAGAATATTGTAAATTTGCATACTCCTGGAATTAATATTGTAACAGATGATTTCTGCGAATATGATATTTCTATGTTGAAAGCGCCCGAAGCTGTTTTTATAGGGGGACACGGGGGCAGATTAAAAGATATAACCGGTAAGATCTGCGCTAAAATGACAGAAGATGCCGTTATAGTTTTTAACTCCGTTTCTCAAGAGAGTTACGACCTTTTTACAGAGTCGGCAAAGGATAATAACCTCAGTATAATTAACGAGATAAATATATCTGTCGATACTAATAATTTAATTAAAATTTTAAAGGCTGTTAGAAAATAGATGAACCGAAATGCGATAATATTGATTTCTAAAGCGGGTCTTGATAAAGCCGGCGCAATTTCAAAAGAGATTGGCGCGGAAATTATAACAAAACACGATCTGGAAAATACTACCAGAATTAATTCTGTCTCAGGCTGGATAAATGAAAATTTCCGCAATTACGGCTCTTTAATATTCATAGGAGCTACCGGAATAGTATTAAGATATATCGCTCCCCATATCACAGATAAATATAAAGATCCGGCGGTAATATGTATTGACTCTACCGGCAGATATGTTATTCCTTTACTTTCCGGCCACATCGGGGGGGCAAATGAACTTGCGACGGAAATCTCACACATAATAGGAGCTTTACCGGTAATTACAACCCGGAGCGATAATGAGAATCTATGGGGATTAGATATTATCGGCAAAAAATACAACTGGAAGACAGAACTTAAAGATATTTCCCTGAATAATGCGATTTTCGCATTTATAAATAAAGAAAAGGCGGCTTTACTACTCGATATAAAAGACGACGGAACTTCTTTTATGGAGCGGACAAAGCCTTCCCATATAGATATTTTCTATAAACATGAAAATATACGGCAGGGTGACTATAAATTCATTATTGCGGTAACTCCGTTTATATATGATTTTAACGTACCTGTATTGTATTTACGTCCGCAGATACTTCATCTCGGCCTGGGATGCCGGAGGAAATGTAATAAAGAGGGAGCGGCTCAATATATCAATGACTTTCTGACAGAAAAGAATATATCCGCCCAATCTGTTTCCGATTTATCCACAATAGATTTAAAAAAAGATGAGGAACTGCTGAAAGAGGCGGCGCGGTATTTTGGAAATTTACCGGTAGAAATATATAGTGCGGATCAATTATCCGGCATTACCGTACCTAATCCTTCTTCTAAAGTGGCGGAAGTTACTGGAAGTCCGGGCGTAAGCGAATCCGCGGCTATTGCAAGCGCTATTAAAAGTTCGGGTGCAGGAAAACTTCTGATTGAGAAACAAAAGGTAAAATTATCCGGCGGGAATGATTTTACGTTTGCACTTGCCGTTAATTCTGATGCGCTTTCCCAAGCTCATATAGAGATAGTAGGCGCCGGTCCCGGAGACCCCGATTTAATATCCGTAAAAGGACGCAGATTTTTAGAAGCGGCGGATTTAATTTTGTATGCTGGAAGTTTGGTTCCCATAGAATTAACGTATTGTGCAAAGCCGGGAGCAACAGTGGTAAGCTCTGCCTCTATGAATCTGGAGGAGCAATTTAAAATAATGCGGGAGTTTTATGATAAAGGGAAGTTGATTGTAAGATTGCATACGGGCGATCCGTGTATATACGGGGCAATCCAGGAGCAGATGGCATATTTCGACAGGTATAATATGTCCTATCATATCACACCCGGAATTTCATCTTTTCAGGCTGCGGCGGCGGCCCTGAACTCGCAGTTTACAATTCCGGAAAAAGTACAGACGATTATTCTTACAAGAGGAGAAGGTAGAACTCCCGTTCCGGATAAAGAGAAATTGCATCTTCTGGCAAAATCTCGGAGTACGATGTGTATTTTCTTGAGCGCCTCCGTTGCAGATAATGTTCAGAACGAATTATTGACTCACTATCCGCCCGATACGCCGGTTGCCGTCTGCTACAAACTTACATGGAAAGATCAGAAAATATTCAGAGGTAAACTTGAAGACCTGGCGCAGATAGTAAGAGAAAATGATCTTACCTTAACAACCATGATTGTTGTCGGAGAGGCTATAGATAACAGAAACGGCCTGTCCAAACTATATGATGATAATTTTAAACATTTGTTCAGAAACTGAAAATGGTAACTTTTAATATCAGAAAACCGGATACTGAAATAGAACAGTATCTTAAAGATAAAATAGATAATCTCACAAAACCGAAAGGTTCACTGGGAATGCTGGAGACGCTTGCCATGCAGATAGGTAAAATACAACAAAAATTATCTCCGCAACTGCATAATCCCCACCATATCGTTTTTGCCGCAGATCACGGTATAGTTGACGAGGGAGTAAGCCTTTCCCCTAAAGAGGTAACTTATCAGATGATCCTGAATTTTCAACAGGGAGGTGCAGGAATTAACTTTCTGGCCCGCCAGCACAATATTACATTGGAAATAGTAGATGCCGGTGTTGATTATGATTTCCCCGAACATTGCAACCCTTTAATTAATAAGAAAATAAGAAAGGGAACGAACAACTATTTATATGAAGCGGCTATGAGCCGTACTGAATCCCGGCAGGCTTTAAAAAACGGGGCGGACTGTACTGAGATGTGCTCCGACAAAGGATGCAATATTATAAGTTTCGGAGAAATGGGCATCACAAATACTTCTTCCTCGGCATTATGGATCAGTTGTTTAACTGGCCTTCCTTTGGAAAAATGCGTGGGAGCCGGATGCGACCATACGGGAACGATTATAAATCATAAATATAATGTATTGCGTAAAGCTCTGGAAAATTATAAAGGAGACGGTTCCGCATTTGATATTATGCGCTACTTCGGAGGTTTCGAGATGGTATCTGCCGTGGGTGCAATGTTAAAAGCGGCGGAACTGGGGATGATTATTATAATAGACGGTTATATTATGACGGCATGCGCATTAATGGCCTCTAAATTAGACGGCAATTTTATGGACTACTGTATATTCGGTCATACCGGAGATGAAGCGGGACATAAACTTGTTTTAGATTTTATGCAGGTTAAACCTATTTTGAGTTTAGGTTTAAGACTTGGAGAAGGAACCGGAGCCTTATGTGCATATCCTATAATAGATTCGGCGGTGAGAATGATAAATGAGATGAATTCATTCAGGAAAATAGAAGTTACGAAATACTTTTAGAAACCTGTTTGATCTTATCATTTATTACATACGGCCTCTACATTTCCGGTTTCGTTTATAAGTAAAATTTCCAGTAAACCGCCGGGATGCAGAGGTTTGCATATTTTATAGCAATTTTCTGCAATAAGATTAAAAAAGGCTCTCTCATTATATGGTATTATATCCCATAACTGACGGGCGACCGTAATATTCTTTATCTGCTCGACGGTATTCCGGCAACACCCTGCCTCACGGGCGGTCCGCATAAGAAAATCTTTATCCATTATAACTTTTTTACTGTGGGTATCGAGAGCTCCGGCAGCCAGCTTGACGGCTTTTCCTATCATAACTCCCGATATAATTTTTTTAATACCGCTCCGGGCGGCAAGCGATACGGTATCTCCTATCAGATTTCCGTAATGAATATATGCGAGCGGATTTCTATCCGGATAATATTTTTTTACAAAACCTTCACTTTTAGCTCCCGAATTTATTATGATCTCATCTATCTCCAATGCTTTTACAATCTCTATCTGCCTTTGAACAGATTCCAGAAAAGCATCGGAAGAGAATGGCTGTACAATACCGGAAGTACCTAAAATAGAAATTCCTCCCATTATGCCGAGCCTGGGATTAAATGTTTTTTTTGCAATTTCTTCCCCTTTGGGTACGGAAATCTCTATATCCAATCCGTAATCCGAGCCCGGTTCCTGCAAAACGGCTTTGACATTACTGGTAATCATTTCCAGGGGAACTTTATTTATGGCGCTCTTTCCTATCTCTATACCTAAACCGGGCAATGTGACTTTTCCAACTCCTTTACCCCCTGTTATCTTTATGGTATTGTTATCATAATTTAATTTGACCCTGGATATAATTTCTAATTGATTTGTAATGTCGGGATCATCTCCGGCATCTTTTATTACGGTACATTCGGCAGTTGCCGGATCCAGTATTTCACTTTTAACAAATAATTCCACAGGTTCGCCGTTAGGTAAAATAACCGTTACGTATTTACATTTCTCTTTGGATAAAAGAGAAATCAAAGCTCCGCATGAAGCGGCAGCAGCACAGGTTCCTGTCGTAAATCCAATTCTCAGATCAAAAAAATCCGGGCACAATTTTTCAATCTGTTTTCTTAATCCGTATTCTCCGCAGACAGTAGAATCGAATTTCTTTATTTCCGGTTTCTTTATAATAAATGCCGGAATATCAAGTTGAGACGCCTCTAAGATTTTAGTGTCCGTACCGCCGCTTTCCCCGCTCTCTTTCATTAATATGGCATCGGGATTCAATTTGACGAATAATTTGCTGTCTCTTTTATCATCGTCCGTGTCATAATAGATTATATTTTCTCTCGGATAACCGCACGCATCTATAATTTTATTCGATTCAAACCTGTCCATTATCCTTAAAAAGACTTTGTGCGTTTTTGAATACTCCAATAAACCATGAGCGGACTTAACTCCTGTTAAGGCAAGTAAAGTCTTTATATCCTGTGACTTTATATAATTCAGCGCATGGTCGAAACTGTCAAACCATTTGATTTTCTTATAAGGATAAGTAACACTTTTACGCCCGAATCTTATTACGGGAACAGCCGTTTTTTTTGAGGCATTATAAATATTTTTATGCAGAGCTTCCGCAAACGGATGTGCAGCATTTATTATCAATCTGATATTGTGTTTTTTACAGAATTCAGATATTTGCATGCTATCCATATCCCCGCTTATGACTATTCCTTTTTCGCACTCTATTACCTGATCTCCGTTTTTGGTAGAATAATAATATGTCTGTCCGCCTTTATCACATACCCTGGCCGCAGTGCGCCCCTCTGTGGTTCCCCCGAATATTAATATCATTTTATTTTAATATAATATTTAATAATTCTTCTATATTCGAAACCCTTTTACTCTCTCCGTTTATCGTCCTCACTATAATACTTGTTTCATCTATGATAATTTCCATATTATTACTGGTTAATGCTCCGGTTACCGTAATTCCGTTTCGCAGAAGGGCTTTTTTTACCATTGCAAAGATATTCCCGCTACCTTTTACTTTAATTTCGCGTGTCGCTGTCCCTTCGACTTTAAATAAACCGCTCTCTTTGCAGAATATAATTCCTTTCCGTTCGAAAAAATCGCTCAGGCTGCCGTCCAGAGATAAATCTTCCGGAATCCCGGTTTTAATACCTTTCTCATCATCCATAAGCCAGATTCTGTCTGCTATCTGTAAAGCCAGATCCAGATCATGAGTCGAAAGGAATATTGTTTTTTCCGTTTTACGGGACAGGCCGTGTAATAATTGCATCATCTCAACTTTACTGGGAAAATCCAGAAAAGCCGTAGGTTCATCAAGCAGGATTACCGGAGTTTGTTGTGCCATAGCCTTTGCAATCATCACTTTTTGCCTCTCTCCGTCGCTCAATGTATTTATCAGTCTTTTAGACAGATGTTCAATATTAACCAGTCCGAGGGCATTTTCTATTATACTTCTGTCCTCTTTGTTTAAAGTTCCCCAGAACCCCGTATAAGGCGAGCGTCCCAGACCGATCAACTCAAAAACGGTCATATTCTTTATATCAACTTTTTCGGTTAATACAATACTTATTAACGAGGATAAAGATTTGTGGCTATATTCTTCTATTCTTTTCCCGTTAAACAGAATATCTCCTGCCAGTTTTTTCTGAGCTGCCGTTATTGTTTTCAGAAGAGTAGATTTTCCCACTCCGTTTGCTCCCAGTAAACATGTTAATTCACTGCTGAAAACAGAGGCATTTAAACATTCTGCCACTACTTTTGAGCCGCCTCTGCCATTATAACCTATCGAGAGGTTCACTAATTCTATTGTCTTATTATTATTCATCCGGCTACTCCGCTAATTCTTTTTTATGTCTGCCGAATAATACGGAAATAACTATCGGGGCGCCTATTAATGCGGTTACGGAGTTGATAGGTAAAGCCCCCTCTATGCCGGGCATCCGCGCCACGAGGTTGCATAACATCGCCAAAGCCGCCCCCGTCAATGTAACTCCCGGCATCAGGATTCTGTGGTCGGATGTTGCAAAAAAAGCTCTGCATAAATGCGGAACCGCCAATCCCAGAAAAACGATAGGACCGCAATATGCCGTAACTATCGCCGTAATTGAACAGGCGCACAAAATCACATATCGTCTGGAGTTTTTTATATTTAATCCCAGGTTTCTGGCATAGCTTTCTCCGAGTAACATTAAATTAAGTGTTTTTATTAACAGAAAAGATAAGGGTATCAATACCGCCATAGTAATAATGAAAGGATAAATATTTCCTCCCGACACTTTAGAAAAACTGCCTAATCCCCATATTACATAACCATGCACATCTTCATCGGAGCTGAAAAATTTTAATACTCCTATTATGGCGGTTGCAATATACCCTATCATAACCCCTATAATCAATAAAGTGACATTCCCCCTAACATATTGAGATATGGTTATAATAATTACCATTACAAATAAAGCTCCGGTAATAGCCGCCAATGATATGGCTATTTCCCCCGCAAACCCCATTTTTATTAATGCTCCGCCGGCAATGCTTCCCGACAGTAAAATCACAAATGCAACACCCAGACTTGCTCCGGAACTTATCCCTAATTCAGATGGTCCGGCAAGCGGATTTCTAAAAACAGTCTGCATCTGCAGACCGCTTATCGAAAGGCCCGCCCCTGCAAAAACAGCGGTAATTGTCTGGGGATAACGGGATTTGAAAATTATGTTTCTCCACACCTCGGACTCGTTAATATCTCCATTTAAAATATTCAGGACAGATGTAAAAGGAATATTAATAGTTCCCAAAGTAAGATTCAACATAAATAACAAGATGCCGAAAAGGAGTATAAAAGTGAAAGATATTACAGTCCTGCTCATTTACTTCAGAATTTCATAGTAAACCGGCTTATAATCATGCATAAGCGAGGGATGAAAAATATTAATCAGATCCGCAAGCACCACATCCGGTTCCATAGGAGTATTTTCGTAAAAAGGCTTATCCCTTAAATTGCAATATATTACCTTTTTCTGCTTAAAAGGATTAAAATCCGCATACCTGGCATCCGAAGCCTTTAACGCATCATAATCATACACCCCGTTATAACTATTTACAATTCTCCAGAAGTTACAATCATGCCCCTGTGAATAAACTGTTTCATAATCCAGATAATATCCTCCCGATTCATTATCGTTTACCATAAAATATTCGGCTCCGGCATCTCTGAATATCTGGGCGAGATAACTGTTCCCGCCGACAACATACCAACTGCCCGAATGGAGTTCGCCGCTCATTACTTTAGGCTTAACGGTAACATTATCCGTAATCTTTTTAAGATTATTATAATTCTCTTCTATCCCGTCAAAAATAGCCCGGGCCTCATCTTCTTTGTCTATCAGCATCCCGATAAATTTAATCCATTCCGCCTGCCCCAGAGGGGAGGACTCTTTATACCCCATATAGCATATCATGGGAATATCCAGATTCTCCAAAGCATCGTATCCGCCTCTTTTAAATGGAGAAATAAAAATTACATCGGGCGAAATGGAAAATATAACCTCGCTGTCAAACTCTCCTTCTATACCTATTTTATGAATGGATTTATCTTTCAGTCTTCTGTTTATTTCATTATTTTTCAGAAACCTGGTACTCGTTATTCCTACTATTCTGTCTGTTGCATTTAATTTTATAAAGCCCGATAATTGCAGCGTCGTCATACATATAACTTTATTTAACGGGGTTCTTATTATAGTATAACCGGGAGGAATATCATCTGTCCGGGAGGATTTGCCGACCAGTGCATATTTATATTCTATGCCGGAAGCTCCGGTGGGGTCGGTTATATCCACGAGTTTATAATTTTCTTTTGATAGAACCCTGAACCCTTTTGCATATTTTACAAAAGCTGTATCCGCGACTTTTACATCCTTACCGGTAGCATTACTGTTCTTGCAACCAATAATCACGCATAATAAAAACAGATAGATTAAGCATATTAATTTATTCATTCCGCAAAATAATATAGTGAACAAAAGGCTCTTCAGTTAATGCCTTATCCACGGGCCTTAACTTGTAAAATAATTTAGCAGGTCTTCTGACTTGTTCCTTTTAGAGTGCCTTCCCGGTTAAACCAGTGGCAAAGAGTTCTCTAAATTAATCTTAATGATTAGAACTCACAGCAGCGGGTCTGTTCAGGATTTTCACCTGATTCCCTTTCAATAAAATTTGTATTATTTTAATTACTAAATTGACTGCAAATGTAATTTAAATATTGGAAAAATACATATATTTGTCGTGTTTTATGAAAGGGAATTTGGATCAATGCCAAAGCTATACCCGTAGCCGTATGTTTCTGTTTTATGGTATCCACTATAAAATAAGCATCTTGGATTTTTACCACTGATATACCGGGAAGGTGCCGAGAATGTGAAACGAGCCGGAAAACCTGCATAAACAATTTATTTTTAATAAGAACTTCGGGGATAAAGTTTTTGTGAAACATCTTTTTAAGTTTCATTTAATCTGTTCCCGTATTAATATTAATTAAATATCGAATGAACCGGACATTAAAACAAGTTAATGCGAGAGCGGAGCGGCTGCTATCGCTCTGAAAATTTTTAAACGTATGAAAGCATTTGTTTCCTGGAGCGGAGGGAAAGACTGTACCTTTTCTTTATATAAGTTCCTTAAATCCAACAATAATATAAACGTGGAATGTCTGCTGAATATGAATAGGGCGCAGAACCGGAATGCTCACAGAATATCAGGGGAATTATTGTATGCGCAGGCGGAAGCTACTGGCTTTAAGCTGATCAGAGAGAATATTGAGGAGGAAAACAATTATACATTTCATTTTCATAAAATAGTAAATCAGTTAAAAGAACAGGGAATTAACTACGGTATTTTCGGGGATATTTACTTGGAATCCCATAGGGTATGGTTGGAGGAGCAATGCAGAAATCTTAATATAACACCTGTTTTTCCAATATGGGGTACGGATGTCGGAAGTATTTATAAAGAATTTGTGGATGAGGGATTTATAGCAAAAGTTATCTCTGTAAGGAATTGTCCTGAATATAAATTCTTATTAGGGAAGAATCTGAGCATGGAGCTATATGATAAGATGTCCGTAATTAAGGGATTTGATGTCTGCGGAGAGAACGGGGAATACCATACTTTCGTTACTGACGGTCCTGTTTTTAAAAATCCGGTCAAATATAAAATAACCGGAAGATACGACGACTCTAAAATCAATGCAATAGAACTGGATATTGATAAATAGATATGAACCGAACATAAACTTTTTTAATCATAAATTCGCTCCTGGCTATGATTAAAACAAGTAAGCCTTAAAAAATTTTTAAACGTATGAACACAGGTTTAATTCATGTATATACGGGAACCGGCAAAGGTAAAACCACATCTGCCGTCGGATTGGCGGCAAGAGCTTTGGGCGGGGGATTGAAAGTTTGCTATACATCTTTTCATAAAAGACCGGAAAAATACGGCTATACGGAGATTGACAGTTTAAGAAAACTTGGCGCTACCGTAATAAATTATGCAAAAGGGCATCCGCATTTAGACGGAAGCATCGATTCTGCCGTAATATATGAAGAGACACATAATGCCATTACCGACCTCCGGGAATTGATGGAAAAAGAAGATTTTGATCTTTTGATTATGGATGAGATTTTAATATCCGTAAGAGATTCTTATCTGGAGGAAGAACTTCTGATTAACTTTATTAACCGGAAACCGGAAAAATTAGAACTTGTATTAACGGGCAGGGGGGCAACGGATAATATTATAGCACTGGCCGATTATGTCAGCAATATAGAGAAAATTAAACATCCTTATGATAAAGGAATTATGAGCCGTAAAGGGATAGAATTTTAAATATGGAAATATTGGTTATTCGTCACGGAGAGACTTACGATAATACTAAAAATATATGCCAGGGACAAACAGAAGGCGAGTTAAATGGTACAGGTATGAATCAGGCACTCAAAGCAAAAGAAGAGCTTGAAAATACGCATATAGATGTAGTATATACCAGTGATTTAAGAAGAGCGGTACAGACATGCGATATAATTTTTAATGAAAGGCCTGAAATAGTTATAAAGCAGGAGCGCCGTTTAAGAGAGCGTTATCTGGGTAAATATCAGGGGCATGTTTTTGCCGGAGATTTTAATTATAACCGGAATATTATAGACGGAGCGGAATCTGTGGATGAAATGTTTGTCAGAGTCAGGAGCTTGTTAGATGAGGTGAAATTAAATTATCCGGATAAAAAAATTGCCTTTATAAGTCACGGTATTACTATTAAAGTTATAATTGCCGCCTTAAATAACATGGAAGGCATAGAAGGTTTGGAAACCCCGTTAAATTGTTCTATTACTAAATTCGACGTATGAGAAAGGTTATATATATATCGGGCGGACAGCGCTCCGGCAAAAGCAGTTTTGCACAGAAAACTGCGGAAATGATGAGTGATAATCCGGTTTATCTGGCTACTGCAAGATGCTGGGATGAGGAATTCGGAAAAAGAATAGAACGTCACCGGCAGGAGAGGGGGAGCCGGTGGACGAATATAGAGGAAGAAAAAAATATATCGGGAATAGATTTATCCGGCAGGGTTATTCTAATGGATTGCGTTACATTGTGGCTGACAAATATTTTTCATGATAATAATTATCAGGTACGGGAGAGTCTTGAATGGGCAAAGAAGGAATGGGATTCTTTTATATCCGGAGAAAATATTATAATAGTAGTAAGTAATGAGATTGGAATGGGAGTTATTCCGGCCGAACGGTCTGCCAGGAGATTTGCAGATTTACAGGGGTGGATGAACCAGTATATTGCAGATTCCGCTCACGAAGTTTATATTATGTTTTCAGGTATTCCCCTAAAAGTTAAATAGATATGAACCGAACATGAACTTTTTTAATCATGAATTAGCCTGCGGCAATGATTAAAACTATCGCTCTAAAAAAATTTTAAACGTATGAACCCAAAGGAATTAAATATATTTTTTAACGCGGTTTTATATTATACCAGAATAAAGGTTCCCAAAAGCGTAATTTGTACCGACCGTACTCTCAGTAAAGCATTCAGATATTTTCCGCTTGTAGGTTTGGGCATAGGAGCTTTGGGCGCACTCATATTTACCGGTGCGTCCTGTGTTCTTCCTCTAAACGTAAGTGTTATCCTCTCTCTTACGGGCATATTGCTTATTACGGGAGGTTTACATGAAGACGGATTGGCCGATTTCTGTGATGGGTTTGGCGGTGGACGGGATAAGGAGTCCATATTAAGAATAATGAAAGACAGTCATATAGGTACTTATGGCGTATTATCGCTTATAATTCTATTTCTCCTGAAATATACGCTACTGATAAATATATCGCCGGAATTACTTATCTGGGTAATTATATGCGCCAACGGAGCGGGCAGGTTTAACCCTGTTTTAATGATAAGGCTTTCAAAATATGCACGTAATGAGAACTCTAAATCAATGCATACCAAACTTGGGGTAAGTTATACGGAAATTATTCCCGCGTTTATTTTCGGATATGCTCCGTTATTTCTTTTCGGATATGCTTTCGCTTTAACTTATATACTGGCTGCAACAATAATTTTGTTTTTATTCAGGGCTTATCTTAACAAAAAAACAGGCGGTTTTACAGGGGATACTTTAGGGGCTTTAATTCAGTTTTCCGAACTCGTTTTTTATATGCTTTTTATAATTTTCAGCAGATGGTCTGTTTATTAAGACATACCGAGCCGCTAATTGCACCTGATATCTGTTACGGGCAAACGGATTTAGGCCTGCATCGGGATTTTAAGAGCGTTCATCTGCCGGAAGCCATATCCAAAATAGAAAATATGCAGATTGATGCCGTGTATTCCAGCCCGCTTAAACGCTGTAAAATTCTGGCGAATGAGGCAGGTAAGGTATTAAGCGTGACTAATATTATTGAAGATGCCCGGTTAATGGAGTTAAATTTCGGGGATTGGGAATTAAAAAGCTGGGATACAATATATAACAGCGAGAGGGGAAAAATCTGGTTTAATAATTTTTTGATTGAAAAATGTCCGCAGGGAGAGTCTTTCGCAGATTTGCTCAAACGTGCGGAATCATTTTATAAATCTTTGAGATTAAAAGACAGGGTACTTATAGTAACACATGCGGGCTTTATAAGGGCTTCCCTGATAGTTTCGGGGCAATTAAAAAAAGAAGAGGCCTTTTCCGCCTCTGCAAAGTACGGAGAGTTAATAAAAATTAATATTGATTTATGAAGAGACTTAAACCTATAATGTTTGTCGGGACAGGTTCCGATGTCGGGAAATCTGTTATAAATGCAGGGTTTTGTCGGATTTTTTTACAGGACGGATATAATCCGGCTCCATTTAAGGCTCAGAATATGTCCCTCAACAGTTACGCTACTCCGGATAACCTTGAGATCGGACGGGCTCAGGCTGTTCAGGCGGAAGCGTGCGGCATAAAGTGTTCGACGGATATGAATCCTATTCTGCTGAAACCGATAGCAAATCATACTTCTCAATTAATATTGCATGGAAAACCGCACGGAAACAAAAGCGCGATGGAATATTTTAAGAAGGAGAACAGACGGGAACTTTTTATTGAGGCAAAAGGCGCTTTTGACCGTTTGAATTCGCAGTATTCACCCGTTGTTATGGAAGGGGCGGGGAGCATATCCGAGATGAATCTGTGGGATAAAGATATTGTTAATATGAATATGGCACAGTATGCGGACGCTGCTACTTATTTAATTGCCGATATAGACAGGGGAGGGGTTTTTGCAAGTGTTTACGGCTCTGTGATGCTTCTGCCTGAAATACAGAGAAAACTTATAAAAGGAATAATAATCAATAAATTCAGAGGCGATATACGGCTTTTTGATGATGGCCGGAAAATTATCGGGAATCTTACAGGTATTCCCGTGGTAGGCGTGCTCCCTTATTTCAAAGATATATTTATTGAGCAGGAGGATTCTGTTATACTTGATAAAATGCAGAATAAGGTATCAGGATCAAGGGAAATCAGAATAGCCGTCGTATTGCTGAGAAGCATTTCCAATTTTACCGATTTTAACATGCTTGAAAGGACGTCAGGGGTAAATCTGTTTTACACGACAAACAGCAATGAGATAGAGGATGCCGATATAGTTATTATACCAGGGTCTAAAAATACTATTTCCGACTTGCGGTTTTTGAGATCTAAAGGTTTACATACGGCTATTTACAGACACTTTAAAAAAGGTAAATCTTTATACGGGATTTGCGGCGGTTATCAGATGATGGGAGAGATGGTAAAAGATCCTCTTCATATAGAAGGGGATATGGATTTAATGCCCGGTCTGGGTATTTTCCCTGTTTCGACTACTATCGAGAAAGGTAAAATTACCCGGCAATGTCGTTTCAAAATGCTCGATAGCGGCGTTTTTGGAGAAGGTTATGAGATACACTCCGGCATGACCGAAAGCGACAGGCCGCTGTGCGTAATGGATAACGGCATTGAAGACGGATATTTCTTAAACCCCAAATGCTGGGGAAGTTATATTCACGGTATTTTCGATAATAAAAGCGTAATAGAAAACATACTTATGCAGATTGAAAAGGGCTATTTCGAAGTAGAGGATTATACAGATTTCAAAAACAGAAATTATAATCTTCTTGCTTCTAAGTTAAGAGAATGTATGGATATGGAGTATATATACAAGACATTGGAGTTATAGAATATGATAAACGGACACGGAAATAATTTATACCATTTTGAGAGAGGTAAGATAAAATATGATTTCAGTTCGAATATAGCTTATAACAATAAGTCCGGATTAATCATATCTTATCTGAAAGACGTATTGGATTCTGTAAAGAATTATCCCGATCCCGGCGCAATTTCCTTAACATATAAAATTGCAGTACGCCATAAAATAAAAGCCGGCAATGTTTTGGTTGTGAACGGATCTGCCGAGGCATTTTACCTTGTTGCACATCTGCTCGGTATTCTGGCCGGTAACGCCGGAAATCGGGAGTGTAATACCCTTATTTTTACTCCCTCTTTTGCAGAGTACGAAGATAGCTGCAAACTTTACAATCATAAATTGACCTTTAGAGATATTTCATTATTCACGGATACCGATTTAACCCGCTTTGACAGTCTGTGGCTCGGTACTCCTAATAATCCCGACGGTTACAGAACAAAATATCACGACATACTACAAAAATGCAAAAACAGTCCGGATTGCAGATTCGTTGTCGATATGGCCTATAACCAACTTTCCGACTCTGAGGAGGAGACTGTTAATATTGCCGGAAATCTTATTCTTATAAATTCTCTTACCAAGTCATTCGGCATTCCGGGGCTAAGACTTGGCTATATTATAGCAGCAGAGAGTATTATTGACAGACTTTCTCAAATGCGTCCGCCCTGGAGCGTAAATTCCGCGGCTCTTATGGCCGGCGGGTATGTTATGGATAATTACGATACCTTATTGTTCGACAAAAAGGAGCTGATAGAAGAATCTTTGTTCCTGCAAAAAGAGATTTCCGGAATTAGCAGCTTTAGTGTTACCGGTTCCGGATGCAATTTCTTTTTATGCAGTATTAACGATTGCCGGAATGCTTCCGATCTGCAAAAATATCTTATTGAGAAACACGGAATTCTCATAAGAGACGCTTCTAATTTCAGAGGACTTACGCCCCGGCATTTCAGAATTGCGGCTCAAACAAGAGAGGCGAATATACACCTGATTGATGCACTGAAAAAATGGAAATAAACTTTACCGTAATATCTATACTTATCGGGATTACGCTGGATACCCTGATAGGCGATCCGCACCGGCTCCCGCACCCTGTACGCGCTCTCGGAAATATGATCTCTTTTTTTGAGAAAAGGCTGAACCGGCCTCCTTACAGAGTAATAAAGGGAATAATAACATGGTTTTTATTGATTACGCTTGTATTTTCGTTTTTCGGAGTTTTGCAGTCGGTTTTAGCGCCGTATAAATGGATTTTATCTATTCTTAACGGAATATTTTTCTTTTATTGTATAAGTACTAGATGTCTTGTTGAGGAGGGCTTAAAAGTTGAAGGGTTACTTGAAAAAAATGATATTAAGGGAGCCCGTAAACAATTAAGCATGATAGTGGGAAGAGATACGGATAATTTGCCGCCGTCAAAAATAAGAAGTGCGGTTGTTGAAACTCTGTCGGAGAATCTGAGCGACGGAGTAGTCGCACCCCTGTTTTTTTTTGTTATTGGCGGTATTCCGCTTATGATGGTATATAAAATGATAAATACTTTGGATTCAATGGTCGGATACAAAAATGAAAAATATAAAGATTTCGGGTTCTTTTCAGCAAAAGCGGATGATGTTGCCAACTTTATTCCGGCTCGCCTTACCGCACTGCTTATGATATTTGCAGAGTTCAGTAAAAGAGGCCTGATATTTATATTCAGATACGGAAGATGTCATTCCAGTCCCAATTCTGGCTATCCGGAATCTGCTCTTGCCGGAATTCTTAACTGCCGTCTAGGAGGCCCTAACGAGTATTTCGGGAAGAGAGTCGAGAAACCGTATATCGGAGATAATCCGCGCGGACTTACTCACCGCGATGTAATTAAAAGCAGTCTTATAAACATAAAAGTAGCCTGCCTGGCATATCTCCTTCTGATCTTTATAATGAGTTAGGCCGCGACCGGAACATTATCCGGACAGGATGATGTTCCGGCCGGCCCGCTGCATGTTTACGGAATCAGTTCTACTTTCAGATCCGGATCCGGCATATCTTTATCCAGCGGATACATCGGCCTGTTGATCCGTTTATAAGGAAGTTTAAGCAGATCCTGATCTACCCCTCCGCGTGTAAGGGCCATCATCCAGTCGCCTTTCATGTCGTAAAGACCTTCGGTCAGATACCCCAGTTTTACAACAATTATATCCGCTTTTCTAGGTTCCAGACCGAGATCGTCGAAGTTTTTCTCGTAATGGAATCCTTTTCTCTTTTCCGTGACTATTACATAGATGCTGCCTGTTTTTATTACAACCTCTTTGTTGCCGGGATTTTTTTCGTTAATGGCCTCTACTTTCCCTTTAAGTTTTACCGGCGGAGCGTATCTTGCGTCGGCCTGCGCCCCGGCTTCTCCCTCTATCGTTTTACCTATACCGGCCTCAATGGCTTTTTTTACCAGCTCAGGTCCCGGTATGGATGCATATATCAGTTTCGGCCCTTTGGCGGATTTAAACTCTTTTCTTTTAAGCAGTTCCGTTAAAGTCCAGGTTACATCGCCTGCGCCTCCGGCAGTCGGGTTATCTCCCATATCGCTTATAAAGAAAGGTTTTTTATCGCTTTTCAGCGCCGCTGCAAGGCAAACGTCAAGATCTGCCGTAGGAGCTACGAATTCGAACTGATGTCTTACGTCCCAGAATTTCTTTGCAAGGTCGTGTGCGGTTTTTTCCACGGTTTCTTTATCATCTCCGGTAACCATTACTACTCCGTGATTGCGGGGTTCGTCGGCCCAGGCGTATGAAATCCATATAGCGGCATCTATAACCCCTTTCTGGGCTGCCGCTGGTTCTACTGCTGCATAAAGCGATTTGCCTGGCTCTACCCTGGTACTGGTCTTTTCACCCGGTAAAAGTATCGGGACATAAACCCATGCTTTATATTTCGGTTTTCCTTTTCCGTTTTCAATTCTCTCTATCAGGTTTGAAACGCTCCTTCTTTTGGAGATTATGGCATCTTCGTGAGGAGCCATTCTGTAACATGTGATAAGATCGGTGTTTTCTGCCAGCCTTTTTGAGACGTTTCCGTGCAAGTCCATTGAGGTTGAGATTACAGGCGTGTTGCCAATTAATTTGCGTATCCTCGTTATGAAGTCTCCCTCAGGATCGTCCAGACCTACAACGCTCATCGCTCCGTGAATATCCAGGAACAGGGCGTCATAAGGCATGTTCTTTTTCAGCAGTTCCAGTGTTTGCTGTGTAAGGGATTCATATGTTTCCCTGGTTACTATACCTCCGGGAGTAGCTCCGGATACCATTGCCGGCAGCCAATTGGCTTTTTGCCTGAGAACAGAGTCCTGTGCCAGGAACGGATAGTTTTTAAATACATCATCGCCCTTTCTTACCCTGAATGCCTCTTCCGTGGTTACGGCAGGGGAGAAGGTGCTGCATTCGATAGAAATACCGGCTATCCCCACACGGGGCAGCTCTTTGGTTTGGGTGCACGATAAATTTGAAAATAATACAAATAAAGCGGCAGCTAAAAATAAATGTGCAGATTTCATCGTCTTTGATATTCTAAATTATGCCGTAAAGTTATCCTTTTTTGTTTTTTTTCGCTAATTTATTTTTGATTGTTAAAAACTGTAACTGATGCTGAACAGTATATTGAAAGGCCGTAGTCTGTATGTGTATTTGATCCTGGATAAATCGTCGAATATGCCGTATGACAGTTCTTTGTAATTGAATATATTAGAGGCTTCGCATCCGGCCTCCAGCTTCTCGGAGATTTTGTATGTCGCGGTTATATCCAGGAAAAAGGAATTTTTATTATTTACTTCTCCCGAATAGAAATGTTCTCCCGTTACTTTCAGATTAATGTTTTTCACAGGATTAATAAAAAAAGCGAGTTTTTCGTTTAATTGAGAAGATTCCGATTTGATAATATCGCTTTTTTTATCCGAGGGCTTGAGGATATTATAATTGTAATTAAGCTCGTATTTTAATTTCCCCCATTTTATAAAATTCATTTCAAAAGAGGGAGAGATATTTAATACGGAAGAGGTGTACGGAACGATTACTTTATTCTGTAACAGTTCCGCTTTGCTTCCCAAATATGAAATATTGAAAAACAGAAACGTATATATAGCATCGAGACTTTTGTTTATGCCGCCCCAGATAAACAGGCTCCTTTTTTTTGAGGTTTTATCCCTGAATGAGTTAATAATATATTTCCCCGCGAATTCCTTTTCGGGCAGATAGTTTGTAATGGTACGGTTATACGAACATCCCCAATTAATAAACAGTGTTTTCATCGGCTCTTTGTACGAACCTCTGAACGAAACTTTGTTTATGTTTCCCGTACGCATGTTTTCCGTTCCCGCAATTATGTTTCTGTAATTGCGCAGGATTATTCCCGGATAGAAAACATAGTAATTATTGAGGTCTTTACCGTACAGGGTTCCAGATAATGAAAACTCTACCTTCGGGGAGGGGTTGTATCTGACTGTGAGATTGGGAGATATATAGAAAAGATTATGCTTTCTGTTATTGTCTCCCGATTTAACTCTGTAAAAGATATAGTTTAGCGGCATGTCCGCCGAGAGAAGTAAATTTCCAGCAGAGTATTGGATTTTAAAAGCCGCAGAGCTGTTGATGTATCCCAGGGAAGAGTTAAAATTGAGGTTATCTTCGCCGTTAATTAATGTATTGGCGGTATTATCCATATTCCTGCCGTACATTTTAAGGGAACCGGTTGCAGACAATATGATCCGGTTAACGGTAGCGGAATAAGATATGTTTGATACGGAACTTAGCAGGTGCAGTTTCAGGGTTTCTGAAAGTTGCAGGTCTTTATCCGATATATGCAATTCATGCGGTTTGTAATGGTACGAATTCAGGCTTTTAAAAGAAATGGTATTGTTTTTTATTCTTTTAATTATTTCAATATCGTCCGCTACTCTTAAATTATGCAGGTTGTTTTTCTGGAAATTATTAAATGTTCCGGCGGTATGAATTTCCGTTTTATCCCATTTCAATTCGGCATTAAGGTTGTTTTTCAGATAATATTCGGGTTTGTTGGCATATAGTATTATGTTTCCCGACAGATTATGTGCCGATCCTTTTGTATTTTGTATTTCTTCCACTTTGTTTGTGCTTCCGTCCGGGAAAAAATATTCGGTTGAGGCGGAAGAGTTATTATCGGTTTTCATTCCGGAATATGAAAGCTGGTTTTTTATCTGATAATCTTTTGCGATTTTCCACAGGTTATTACTGGATGCCATATACGATTTGTTGAAAAGCCAGCGGTTATCTTTTATCCCCGGAATGAAAAATTGGGGCAGGACATAATAAGTGCCGGGGTATGATATATTTCCGGAGCCGAATATATCCTGTATCGTAAAATTTTTTATTTCCGAGAGAATCTCTTTTCCCGTATTATTCGATTTTGCCGTATTCATGCTTTGTACTCCTGGATTAATCAACATCCCGAACAGCGCCCCGTCCCATAAAAGAGGAGAAAATCCCGCACCGGCCTTTATCTCTCCTATCCACCGGGATTTGGCTTTATCCTTTAATTTAAGATTTACCGCCGCACTGTTGGAGAAGGATATATCTTCCAGTGCTTTTACGGGTTGGTGATGTTCATATATCTCTATGCTTTTTACATCCTGCCGGGATATATTGTTCACTGCCAATCCGTATCTTCCTTCCAGCAGATCCAGTCCTTCTATATAGAATTTATTTATCGGGATGCCGTTAAACTTGATTCCTCCACTTTGGGACATTTCTATACCGGGCATTTTTTTTAATACGTCTCCTATGCTTCTGTCGTAAGTATCGGAGAAGCTGCTTACGTCATAAATTAAAGTATCTCTTTTCTGTATTATTTTCCTGGGTTTGACGACAACTTCCCGCAATTCTATGGGTCTGGGATCTAGAGCGATATTATAAAATTTTTCCCCGTTCCCGGTTTTTATTACTTTTTCGGCGTAGCCCATAAGCGATGCCGTAAGGAGGTAAGGACGCTCAGATGAAGTATTTATTTTTATCACGAACTCTCCTTTTTCGTTACTCTGGGCGTATTTTATTATTTTTATACCCGAATCCTCTTTTAAAGTGATAATTGCTCCGCCCAAGGGACTTTGTGTCCGGGCATCCGTAATTTTCCCTCCTATCTGTTGCGGATAGACTGAATTAAAAGGAAGCAGGAACAGTAATATAAAAATTGAAAGACGCATAATTCACTCTTTGTAATCGCGTTCCATTAAATCGTATTTCAGTATTTTAGGTTTGCTGTCCGTTACTCCTTCAATATGTACGGAACTCATCATCCCGGAATATCCTCCTGCATCTTTACTGTATTTTACGGATAATCTGAGAAAATCTTTTCTTTGCGTTTTAATATATTTGTTCCCTTCCGGGGTCTTTTCGGGTAAAATAATTATATCTTGAGGGTTTTTACAGGGATATATGCTGCTTATCGTAAAGTGATATTGATTCCGGCTGTCATAAACTTCCATTATAAGTCCGGGTAATCCGTGAAATTTCCAGGGGCCTTCGTTTACTGCGACCTGCGGGGTAAACCAGGCAAAATATTCGCGTCCCCTGAATCTGCATTTTGCATACTGGCATTCATAGCCCAGGATATTTTTCATGCTGTCCAGTAATTCCCAGTTCATGTTATTAAGAGAATCTTCATAGACATAATAATCGGTATAAACGTTATCTAAAACTTTCATATTCCCGCTTCCGTATTGTTTATATACATAAAACCCCGATCTTTTAGAAGGGAAATTACGTGTGCCGTTCCTTATGCCCTCCGAGATCATTTCTCCCAATATCTGTATTCCGTTGGGAAGGGATCTTATCGAATCCGAGATATATGTATATTCGCTATACGATTTGGAAATGTTTTTACCTATTTTCAGAATTATGATGTCGGTTTTATTATGTTTCTGCTTTGTGGTATCCGTGCTATATGAC
>CAYVED010000023.1:0-5575 GCA_964449975.1 uncultured Muribaculaceae bacterium | reverse complement strand
GAACTTAATAGCATCAGGATAAGCAATAATCGTTTCATAAGTTAAAAAATTTAATAATACGCTTTTAAAGTTACCATAAATTAAAATAAATATCCTAACTCCGGATAAAGATATTTATTCAATATACAATCAAAATATTAAACCATATTTTTAACAAAAATAGTTATTATTACTGAATAGTTCTTATTTCCATTCCTGATACATATAAAAACGAATATCCTAATTATCTGTAATTTATCTGTAGTCTTATTGCGAGAAAACTTAATATAATTTTCAGGTTTACTTAAAGTTCTGAATTTTAGTGTGTTTTATGGGTAAAAAATCATGTTGTATGATAAGTGCTTGTAATTTAATAAATATGCTTTTTTTACGACCGGTATTTGTATCGGGTTGTTCGAGGAAGTGTAACATAAAACACAGAATTCCGTCTTCGCAAATTACCCCGTTACCATAAGATATTTATATATTAAAATACTCTAAATCCGTAATTTCATACTCTTTCGGAAAAACATATCCGTCAAAAAGTACGTAAGGAGTAGCCGTTAATTTACTCCGCTCCATCCATTCTGTTTGTCGTTTAATCTCATCCCGGATTTCGGAAGACTCCTTATACTGTTCGTAAAGCCGGAGCATTTTTTCCAGGTCTTTATGAATATACCATTCATGTATCAGGTTTAGTGTCTGCTCCGGAGTATGCTCCAGATAAAATCCTATGATAGCAATGATTACACGCTCTTTCTGCTTTGTAAAAGCGGTAAAAACAAACCGGAATCTAAACACGGCGAGAATCTCCGGATTTATCAGAAGTCGCTCCAGTTTTCTGTGCATCATCTCGCACGGGCCGCAGTAAGGGTTCATCAGCAGTACTATCTCATGCTCCGCATTTTTATTCCCGACAACTATATCGGAGCATTTTTCCGTGTTATATCTTTCCTGCTGTTCAAGCAGATATTGAAATATATCATAATTCCCTTTAATAGACGTCAGTTCCCTTTTCATCCTTATAGATTCTTCACCTTTTGCCCTAAGTTGATTAAACGCCTGTATGATATAAAAGCAGATCCCGAAAAATGAAAGTATAAACAGAATCTCCGACAGGTATAAATCTGTAGAGGACTTTCCGTTTGTGAAAAAGAATAACACCGCTTTAATGATAACGGCCAATTGTGTAAGTAAACATACCGGACACCAGGCCCTGATAATAAACTTCTGATATAACACACTCCAGAATGCAAATAGCAGCGCCCCGTAACTAATGAATTGTAATATGTTTATATATGTCTGGAAATACAGTTCAATGACAAGTCCGGAGGTAAAATACGTAATTCCTATTACACCTAACGGATACCCGAACACGGTTGATGCTTTTGATTTATGCACTTTTTCACAATTAGCCTCTTTAAAAATACTGCAGAGTTTTTTCCTGATCTCCGAACGACTATGTTTAAGGGTAAGCCAACTGAGATAAATTCCTGCCGTATCCGTAAGAATATATAAAAATGCAGTTAGCTTAAAATCCGGTACGAGTATATAAGCTATATTGTAAATCAATGCACAACCGCATAAAGCACCGGCAATCCATGCAATTTTATTTTTTTTTGCGTTAGTTTTTAAATCCGGTTCTGCAGCATGTTCTATCTCCGTAATAAATAACCCTGTTCTATTCCATCCTCTATAAAATGTACTTTGTGCAATCACCTCTGTACGATTGTCGAACGTTACCAGAACACCTTCTTCTCCCAGTTCTTCTACTGTAAAAAACTCATTGGCAATAATTGCTACGAACGGCATGGGAAGTTCTTCCAGCATCACCTCTTTATTAAACTGATAACATTGGGTTTGGATCTTATACTTGGAGAACATCTCCGTTAATCCCCGGAGCGTATCATTTCCGGGATTCGATTCATATAGTTCTAGTGCATATCTCCGGGAATGTTTTATCTGCAGGAGTTCCAACATCCTTATAAAACAATTTGAAGAAGCGGTATTTAAGTTCAGCATCGGGTATGTTGTATTATCTGGAATCAATAATTTTCAGTAAAGCATAAACGCTATCCGGTTTTGTATTCATCTTTAGCTGCCAATGGGAAAAGTTTATTGCTAAACAAATTTAGTGAATAATGTTTATACGAACAAATTGTATTATTCACATATTCATAATTCCGGTGTTTTATTAAGTATGAAAAATCTCATATAATAATGTTTTTTTGTTTTTGCAACCTGATGGTACTCTTCATTATAATGCTCTTTAATACCCTTTTAACTCAACGTAGTTTATAAAGCGGTATTGAGATAGTAATGTTTTATTACAAAGAACCGGTATCATGTTATGTCTATGTCTTACGGAGATTTTGTAATCTCCTGTTCCCAATAATTTTTTCTGCGTGAAATGACAATCCCGTACTGATGCTTATTAAATTAAAGAAATAATGTGAAGTATAATGTCAATAATTTAAAAAATTTGTTTTTCGATAAATAAATCTTTATATTTGTTTTATTGCGATAGACCAAACGAATTACTGTTTATCTTTTTACTTGTAGTTTATTTATTACTCAGCCCCGATTACAAAGAATTCCCAAAGATCCGCCGGACTCACGTTTAAGAGTCTTTAGTAAAGAGATATTAACCTATAAAAAAGGATGCGTTTGTTTTGCCAGCAAAGCATTTATAATTCACGGATTAAATTATTTAACTCTTAAAGCAATGAAGAAACTCAAATTACATCATTTCCATAATCTGGAAATCGAACAACAACAACAAAACATGATTAACGGAGGCGACAAAGACTATTGTATATGTACAGGCCCCGGATGTGGCTGCATATGCACATGGAGTGCTGACTCTAATGCTGATTCTTATTCCGAAACCTATTATTTTGGAAGTGGCGGTGATATTAATACTACTGCAGTGGGTATTAAAAATCCTCCGGCATAAATGAGACAAGGACTGTAGAATAGTTGTTGCTTTTATGGCATATCTGAATTATTCTACAGTCTCTTTGTACGAAACATAATACCTGTTTTTATGAAAAATATTTACAAGCCTTTTCTAGTAGTGTATATTTTTACTATTATTATAGCATGCAGTAATAATATTACCGAAAGTGATCCGATAGTTTTCGATTATTATAAATCATATCCGGAAACAGATATAAAACTGAGCGACATTGCCGAGGTAAAATATATTCCGATGAAAGGTGGAGAGCAAAATTATATATTGCCAGGAAATATGATGTGGGGAGGTCTTTATGTAGATGAAGCGGCAGGGAAAATGTATATATCACAGGCCCGTAAAATATATGTTTATGATATGAACGGTAATCCTGTACGGGTATTGGATAAGGAGGGACGCGGCCCCGAAGAATATTTGAGTATAATAAGATTCTGGATAGAAAAAGAAAATAACGAGGTATATTGTTATAGCATAAAAGGACAAAGTTTTGTTATCTATGATACGTTATTTAATTTTAAGCGAAGAATTTCGCTTACTACTCCCGCGTTGCAAGACATTGTGCGAATAAATGGTGATACATTAGCAGTGTACAATCATGTGGCCGAATTTGATACCAAAAGCAGACATCCGGACTATCCTTCTTTCTTTTTTACCATGTCACGTTCTACAGTTAAAGTTATAAAACCTATTAAGTATCACATAGAGCGGCCGGTAAGAGATATATCGGCAGGCCCTGAATTTCTGTCATATCCTTCTGTCATTCGTGGAATGAACGGGGTTTTTATGACCAATAAATGTTGTGATACTGTGCTTTGGATGGATAATACAACCCTTGCCGTCACGCCCCGGTTCATTGATATAACCGATTATAGAACACCGGAGTGTATGACTATTCCCTCATTTGAAACGGACAACTATCTTTTTTTCGATACTCATTTTGTTCCCAGGCTAAGTCCTGACATCCAAAAGAGATATTTTCTGTACGATAAAAAAAACAAAAAGATTTTCCGTATCAGAGCCAGGGTATATGAACCGCTTGAAAACTTGCTGGGTATTGTAAATAACCAATGTGCATTAACCTCCAATATCACTACCCAGAACAGTAATTACGGAGCCGTTTTCATACAACCTTTATTTTTACTGGAAAATCTGGACGATCTTCCGGACGAGTTAAGGACACTGGCCTCAACATTAAATGAAAATGACAATCCCGTACTGATGCTTATTAAATTAAAGAAATGAAGAAATAATGAAATCACATACTGAATTTACTCCTATTGTTTCACCAACAGTTGTGAGACATAATATTAATAATTTAAAAAATTTGGTTTTTGAAGTAACGGATGCATGTAATCTCAGATGTAAATATTGCGGGTATGCTGAATTCTATGAAGGATATGATGAGCGAAAAGACTCTTTTCTTTCTTTTGAAAAAGCCAAAATCCTTATCGATCACCTTGCTTCCTTGTGGCGTAAGAATAAATACGAAGATATTTTGCATCCACTTACCATCGGGTTCTACGGCGGGGAACCTTTAATGAATATGAATTTCATAGAGCAGGTAAGCGATTATGTTGAAAATTTAAGAGGTATAGGTAGAGCAATCAGCTATAGTATGACAACCAACGCCATGTTTCTTGATCGTTATATGGATTTCCTTGCTGAAAAAAAAGTGTGCTTGTTAATCAGTTTGGATGGAGACAAAAAGGGACAAAGTTATAGGGTGGATATAAACGGAAATAATTCATTTGAAAGAGTTGTCCGGAATGTAAAATTACTTCAACGGACATATCCCGAATATTTCAAAACAAATGTAAATTTTAATTCCGTTTTGCATAATCGAAACGATGTGGAAACTATTTATCGTTTTATTGAAACTGAATTTGATAAAAAACCACGCATTTCTGCTCTTAATGATTCCGGAGTGAGACCCGAAAAGAAAGCGGAATTTTACCAGACCTATAAGAACGTAAGACAAAGTTTTTTGGCAGCCTCAAATTGCCAAAAAATGATTTCAGAGGGGGATATTGAAATGCCCCAGATTATTTCTTTGTCAAGATATTTATTCAATTATTCAGGGAACTCTTTTGAAGGTTATTATAATCTGAGAGTGGATAAAGATAAATTTGGATATGTGCAAACGGGAACATGTACTCCGTTTATGCTTAAAATGTTTGTTACGGTTAACGGTAAAATTCTTCAATGTGAAAAAATAAATCATGAGTTTGCATTGGGACAAATTTACGATGATTACGTAGATCTGGATTACCAAAAAGTATCCGACATTCAGAATAAATACCTGAATCAATTAAGAAAGCAGTGTGACGTATGCGGACGAGGAAAAAGATGCGGTTTTTGTATTTACCAGATAGATTATCTGGGATACAATCATAATGCCGCTTGTCCATTCTTCACTACATCCGACTATAATGACGAAGAAAAAGAACAAATGGACTTTTTAAGGGAGCATCCCCATTTATATAAACATCTTATCCATAATGTGGTATTTACAAAATGAGAAACTATGAATGACCTTTGGCTTACATTGAATCCGGATACTTTTATCTGGACAAAAGGAAATAGGGGAATAGTTTATAATTCCGAAAATTATAAATCATTTAC
>CAYVED010000022.1:0-35988 GCA_964449975.1 uncultured Muribaculaceae bacterium | reverse complement strand
AATTTTGTAGGGTCAAAAAAAAGTCGTTTAAAATAACCGGGTATTAAACTCAGTTTTTCCTTATTTTTTTACTTTTTTCTTTTTTTTTGAACAGGGAAAGCATTAATCATTTTTGATTTAATGTGATTCTTGCCGGAAAGCGCTTTATTTTATATGGAGATGAGCGCCTTAAATATGGCGGTGCTTTTTAGCGTCCGCAGGTTTTTTGTCTCCTACTACATGGATAACGCTATGGTTATCGGGAAGATAATATTGGGGAAAGGAAAAGATTAATTGTTACTTATAATATATAATTGAGAAATTATATCATTTAATCACAAAATATTTAAAAGTATATGTCAGAAATCAAAAGAGTTTATCGTTTTGGCGGAAGAGATGCCGAAGGCGAAGGATCGATGAAAAATTTATTGGGAGGTAAAGGTGCTAACCTGGCAGAGATGTGTAAATTGAATATTCCCGTACCTGCGGGATTTACAATTACCACAGAATGCTGCGTAGAGTACTACAAAAACGGATGTAAGTATCCCGAAGCTCTTAAAGCGGAAGTCGATGCCGCTATGAGCGCCACCGAAGCTGTTATGGGAATGAAATTCGGAGACCCTTCCGCACCGCTTCTCGTTTCATGCCGTTCGGGTGCGAGAAGTTCAATGCCGGGAATGATGGAGACCGTTCTTAATATAGGTCTTTGCTCCGCTACAATCCCGGGACTTATAGCTAAAACAGGTAATCCAAGATTTGTTTATGATGCATACCGCCGTCTTATAATGATGTATTCGGATGTAGTGATGGAAAAAGCCGAAGGGATAGAACCCGAAGAGGGTAACGGAATAAGGGTACAACTGGACAGGATGCTATCGAAAATCAAAAAAGATAAAGGATATAATTCGGATACGGATTTAACGGCCGAAGAACTCAAGCAACTTTGCGAAGATTTTAAGATAAGAGTTAAGCAGGAACTTGGCAAGCCTTTTCCTGACGATGCTTACGAACAGCTTTGGGGGGGCATAGGCGCCGTCTTCAAATCGTGGAACGGAAAACGCGCTGTTTCATACAGAAGGATTGAAGGCATTCCGGATGAGTGGGGTACGGCCGTGAACGTGCAATCGATGGTGTTCGGAAATATGGGAGAGAACTCGGCTACGGGCGTGGCTTTCTCAAGAAATCCGGCTACCGGAGAAAACAAATTTTACGGAGAGTGGCTTATTAATGCCCAGGGAGAGGATGTTGTTGCCGGTATCAGAACTCCTAATCCTCTTAATGAGGCTACCAAAAACGATCACAACAAGAATCTTTCATCTTTGGAAAAATCAATGCCTGTGGTTTACAGGGAACTTGACGATATTCAGAAAAATCTGGAAGCTCATTTCCATGATATGCAGGATATTGAGTTCACCATACAGGATGGTAAATTATGGATGCTGCAATGCCGCGTAGGTAAACGTACCGGCCTTGCCGCACTGAACATGGCAATGGATATGCTACATGAAGGACTTATCGACGAGAAAACTGCGGTTATGCGCGTAGCTCCTTCGCAACTGGACGAACTGCTGCACCCTATTCTTGATCCTCAAAGCGAAAAAAAGGCGAGGATAGTTGCTCAGGGATTGCCTGCAGGCCCAGGAGGTTCGGTAGGCAAAATAGTCTTTACAGCGGAAGATGCTGTAGAGGCGGCTGCAAAGAACGAGAAAGTTATCCTGGTGAGGGAAGAAACCAATCCCGAAGACGTTGAGGGAATGCGTGCCGCAGACGGACTTCTGACCGCCCGCGGAGGTATGACCTCTCATGCCGCACTTGTTGCACGCGGCTGGGGTAAATGCTGTATAGTAGGTTGCGATGCTCTGCATATTAATATTCTTACCAAGACATTAACTATCGGGGATAAAGTTTACAAGGAAGGCGATACATTCAGTCTGAACGGAAGTAAAGGTTTTGTTTACGATTCGGCAATCGACACTATGGATGCATCGGAGAACCCTCGCTTTGTCGAATACATGAACATCGTGGACAAATACCGCGTGCTCGGCGTAAGGACAAATGCAGATACTCCTGATGATGCGCAGGCGGCAATAAATTTCGGAGCCGAAGGAATAGGATTATTCCGTCTGGAACACATGTTCTACGGGCATGATTCCGAAGAACCCCTTTCAAAGCTAAGGAAAATGATCCTTTCAAATACTACGGCGGAAAGAACGCATGCTCTCAAAGAGCTTGAGCCTTATGTAAAGAAAGCCGTAAAATCCACCATGAAAGTAATGGACGGGCTTCCTGTTACTTTCCGCTTGCTGGATCCTCCTTTGCATGAATTCGTACCTCAGACTGCGGAGAAACAGAAAGAACTTGCCGATGCTCTCGGCATCAGTATAGACGATATTAAGAAAAGAGGCGAAGCCCTGCATGAGATAAACCCGATGATGGGACACCGCGGAGTACGTCTGGGCATCACTTATCCGGAAATATCGGAAATGCAGTTCAGGGCTATTTTCACTGCTACTGCGGAGTTGATACAAGAAGGATTCAAGCCTCAGCCTGAAATTATGATCCCTGTTACGGTATCGGTGAAGGAGCTCGATTTCCAGAAAGAAATATGCAACAAAGTACATGCTGCTGTTGAGGCCGAAACAGGAATATCAATAAAATATCTTTACGGTACTATGATTGAAATCCCGCGCGCAGCTATCATGGCTGACGAAATGGCGAAAACTGCACAATTTTTCTCTTTCGGAACGAACGACCTTACCCAAATGACATTCGGATTTTCACGCGACGATATAGGGGCATTCATGGGCGATTATATTTCAAAAAAAATATTACCTGCCGATCCGTTCCAGACCCTTGACCAGGATTCCGTCGGCAAACTGGTGGAAATGGGTATTCAGAAAGGGCGTACCACTAATGATAAACTTAAAATAGGTATCTGCGGTGAACACGGAGGAGATCCCGAGTCCGTTGAGTTCTGCCACAAGATAGGAATGAACTATGTTTCATGTTCTCCGTTCCGCGTACCTATCGCCCGCCTTGCCGCAGCACAAGCTGCAATTAAGGCTTACAAATAATGCGTCGCATTTCTGGGTAGATTTATAATAATCAATACTTTGTCGCTTTGGGTATTTTTACTCAAAGCGATTTTTTATCTATAATGCGTCGCATTTCTGGGTAGCATTTCTGGGTAGATATCTGTAAATCTGCATATTATGTGTTTTTAATGATATAAAACCTTATAGCCCTATATGCTAGTCTTTTTATTATTAGCGATTTACCCAGAAATGCGACGCATTAAAAATTTCTAAAATTCTCAAAATTTATCGACACTGTACAAATCTCCTTGATACATAATCTTATTGTTTCTACATTAGAGCCGTCATTTATAAATAGGCATTTAATGTGGAGGAGAGATTATGAAAAAAAGGAGAGTACAAGAAGGCATTATTCATGTTTATATCCGTGGAAACGCAAGATTCAGAGTTTTTTACGATGACGAAGACTCTATAATATTCCTGAAAAAATGCAGTAGATTCGCCCAAAAGCATAACACAAAAGTTCTTGAATTCGCCATAATGATTAACCATGTTCACCTGCTTGTTGAAACGTCATGTCTAAGTCTGTTTATGAAAGAATTTCTTCATAGCTACTCTGTATGGTATAATATCAAATACAAACAAAGCAATAAGATATTCAGAACGCCCTTCTCAAGTGCTGAGAAAAGAAGCGAAAAGTGGGTATTACATAATGGCATTTACATACTCCAAAATCCGGTTAAAGCGGGCATATGCACAAGTGCCGATGAATATATGTGGAGTTCCGTTTCTTTTCATTTTCCCGACAAAGCAAATAATGAAATAAAAAGCCCGGGAAAATACATGGGACAAATACTAGATCTCATAAAAGGCAGAAACCTGACCTCACGCTTAAAAAATAAACAAATCAAAATCGAATGCGAAAATACAAACTATATAAAACCAACCAACAATTTACTTGCAAAATGTATCTCCATAGACACATCTATAGTAGATTCATATTTCCATGATTATTCACAATTTCTAACCTATACCAATAATATCCCGAAAAAATTCGGAGACATTGAAGTCAAAACTAACACATGGGAAAAAACTTCATATTCCGAATTATCAAATATAATGGCAGAATATATCAAACCTAAATCAATTAAAGAACTATCCCATAAACAGATAGATGAACTTATCCTGCATCTGGCAAAAAATACTAATGCCAGTTTAACGAATATAGCATCGCTTGTACATGAACATTACGATCATGTAAAGAAATTAATGCTTCGCATTTCTGAGTAAAAATATGATAATCAGAATATTATAACACAAAAAGGCTTTAATCATGTAGAGATAAAAGTCTCTTCAAGTTGACTATCAGCAGATTACCCAGAAATGCGAAGCATTATAACTTCTTACCGGCAAGTTCGCTCAACTGGCTGCGCTCTCCTTTCACCAGATTTATATGAGCGAAAAGCTCCTCTCCGTAAAGTTTATCGCTCAAATGTGTAAGTCCGTTAGACCATCTGTCCAGATAAGGCTGGTCTATCTGATAAATATCCCCGGTAAATACAATCTTAGTCCCCTCTCCCGCACGGGTAATAATAGTCTTTACCTCATGCGGAGTAAGGTTCTGCGCCTCGTCCACGATAAAAAACACTCGCGAAAGCGAACGGCCGCGAATATAAGCCAACGGGGAAATCAGCAGCTTTTCCCGCCGCAGCATATCCTCTATCTGTACATTCTCCCTGCTGCTCTCTTTAAAACTCTTCTTAATAACAGCCAGATTATCATACAAAGGCAACATATAAGGGGCGATCTTATCATTAGCATCTCCCGGCAAAAAACCTATCTCCTGATTCTGTAACGGAATAACCGGACGTGCCAGCAATATCTGATCGTACATATCCGTCTGAGCAAGAGCCCCCGCCAGAGCCAGCAAGGTCTTCCCCGTCCCCGCCGTTCCGGTAAGCGAAATCAATTTTATATCCGGATTCAATATTGCATCCAGAGCGAATGTCTGTTCATCATTACGCGGGGAAATTCCATAAGCGGTCTGAGGCACAACAGGAACAAGACTCCTCGTACTATCCCTGTAACGGGCCAATATAATCTCCTTCCCGGCAAGTACCTCCGGCACATAATATTTCTTCTTTCCTCCCTTACCAAAATTATCATCCACCTTAAACCGGTACAGTTGATTACATGGCGGACGCCTGTACCTTATATCATCTATCGGCAATCCGCCCGGATTTACAAGAAGTCTCTCAAGATACTCCATATCCATCCCCTTAACCGTTATCACACGCTGCTGGTTCTCATTAATCCTCTCCTCTTTTATATGATCCGTCAAATAATCCTGAGCCAGCATACCCAGGGCTTTAGCCTTCATCCTCAGATTTACATCCTTCGTCACCAACCCCACCACACGGTTAGGATAATTATTCTTATACCATATAGAAGTGGACAATATTCTGTGATCCTGCGAATCATCTCTAAAAACATTCTCCAGATCTTTTGGAAAAGGATGATTTAATGAGATAGTGAGCGTTCCGCGTCCCTTTCCGAGAGGAAATCCGCGCCCGTTAAACAATCTCGGATCGGAAATTTCATCTATATTGCGTACGAACTCCCTGGCATTATAATTTATGGTATCGTTGCCTTTCTTGAATTTATCCAGCTCTTCAAGTACGGCTACAGGTATCACCAGGTCATTTTCCTGAAAATTATAAATCGACCGGTGGTCGTGAAGGATAACGTTAGTATCCAGGATGAATACTTTAGGTAACTTTTCCATAACAAATATATTTTTTAATCCAGTACTTCTATAAAACGAATGTTGCAATACTTATCAGTCTGCATAAAAAACACCGGTTCTCCGCATCGCACCGGAATAACCCGGAATTTATTCTGCAATAAATATACTAAGAAAAAAGATACGTAGTAATAAAAAACGTTACAAATAACAAGTCGGGGGTAAATTATGATATATTCCGGCCGTTTAACCTGCCGTACTGCGCCATTACGAACCATGCCAATATTTTAAGTACGGACAATAACGCCACAAAATAATCCTAATAATTTCTCGCGTTTATAAACATCTCTATCCACGGGGTAACCTCGTGAACATGTTTACCAACAGGATAATACGGCCAGTTCCACGGCCTCAGGCAACGCTCCGGATGAGGCATCATCGCAAGATGACGTCCGTCGTTACTGCAAATCCCCGCTATTCCCTGAGGGGAACCGTTAGGGTTAGCAGGATAACCGCTGTACACATATCTTACCGCCACCTTAAAATCCTCCCAGTTATAAGGAATCCCGTGTCCCGACATCTCTGCGTTATTTCCCGGGATACAGAAAGTTTCCCCGGAAGAGGCTTTACATCCGGTAGCCGCAGATCCTAAGCAAGTTCCGGATACCGAACTTCCACGCACTCCATCGCCTTTTGAGACCGGAGTACAGGCATTCGCCGCCGGACCGCCGCTTTCCGGAAAAATAAATCCGGCAGATTCCTGGGCAGGGAATGAAAATTTACCCTCTCCGTGGGCCACCCATATCCCCAGCCGGCTTCCCGACAATGACCGGAGCATTACCGAAGGACTTTCTTCTATCTGCACACCCACAAACGCACTTTCGTATTTATGAGAAGTATTGTGTTTCATTTTAGGAGACAATTCCCTCCTTTCAGGAGTTATCAATCCCAGTTCCGCCATAAGCTGACATCCGTTACAAATACCCAGACTAAGAGTATCTCTGCGTGCATAAAAAGCATCGAGAGCTTTTCTGGCTTTCTCATTATACAGGAACGCTCCCGCCCAGCCTTTTGCCGAACCCAACGTATCGGCATTGGCAAATCCGCCAACGAATACGATAAGTTTCACATCTTCCAGAGTTTCACGGCCCGTAATCAGATCGGTCATATGTACATCCTTAACGCGGAAACCGGCCATATGTAACGCCCAGGCCATTTCCCTGTCCCCGTTGGAACCTTTCTCCCGGATAATGGCAGCCGCAGGCGGAACAATAACAGCCGTTCCGGAAACATTATTTTCCGCGGCGCCGGCTGTCTCATTACAGACAATCCCGGTTCCATCCGCACCATTTTCCGTACCGTCTACCGATAATCCGTCCTCTATGGCAATTTCAGCGCTCCGGCTGTCCATAGCTCCCTTATAACCGGAAAGCCGTCCCGTAAAACTATCGGGAAACTTATATGCAAGCGGCTGATACTTATAATTTTGATAACGCTCCTTTGCACATTCTTCTCCAACCTGGCGTATATCGAACAAATATGAAGTTTTATACCATATATCCCTTAACGAATCTATATCAAGGGAAACGGCTCCCCCTCCTATCTTTCCGGTTCCGGTAATTACGATTTTTCTTACAGGCAGATAGTTGCCTACTATATAAGCCTTAGCTCCCGATAACCTGCTTTCCGAAACGGTAGGAGCCGATATAATATGCAGAACCGACCCTGCCTCATCGAGTCTGTCATTATCCACCTGCAACAACACGCCCGGTATTTCCGAGAATAAAGCCCTGAATACCAGATCTTCGGGCTGTTTCCCTTCGCATGCGAAACATTTCGTACCCCCTTCCGCTTCGGCAATCTCCGCAAGCATCTGCAATACTTTTGCGTTCAGGGTAAGACCGCCCCCGGTATTGGCAAAACACATTTCCAGTGCGGCAGTAATAAGTCCGCCGGCGGAAATATCATGCCCGGCAAGTATAAGTCCCCTGCTTACAAGTTCCTGTACTGCGGCAAAACATTTGCTGAAATATTCCGGATCGGCAATATCGGGAATATTACCGCCTATCTTATTTATAATCTGCGCAAAAGCAGAACCTCCCAGAGGAAAAGCCTCGGAACCGTCCCCGCTTACTCCCGTAAACGGAACATATAACAACGTACTCTCCGGCCTCTCTTTAATATCCGGACTCACAACAGCATTAATATCGGTCACAGGCGCTACGGTAGAGACGATAAGCGTACCCGGAGATAGAACTTTTTCTCCGTCGGGATACTTCTGCGTCATACTCATGGAATCTTTTCCGGTAGGAATATTTATACCCAGGGCGCAGGCAAAATCGCTCGCACCCTTTACCGCCTTATACAACCTGGCATCCTCCCCCTCATTGCGACACGGCCACATCCAGTTCGCACTAAGAGAAACGCCTCTTATACCATTTTTAAGCGGCGCCCACAGCACATTGGTCAGAGCCTCCGCTATTGCCATTCTGGAACCTGCCGCACTATCGGCCAGAGCCACCAGCGGAGCATGCCCCATCGAAGTGGCGATACCTTCTTTATTATTATAACCTATGGCGGTAACTCCGAGATTATTTAAAGGCAACTGTATCTCTCCCGTAGCCTGCTGACAAGCGATAAGCCCGGTAACCGAACGGTCTACCTTATTTACAAGCCAATCTTTACATGCCACACTCTCAAGTTGAAGTACCTGTCCCAGGTAATATCCGAACTTTTCCGTATCATAAACCAGGGGAGCAAAACAATATTCGGCCGTCTTATCCTCCATATAGGTTTTAGGAGCGCTGCCGAACATATCATTTATAGCCAGATCAATTGCCGCTTCTCCCGTCTTCTCGTTCCTCAACGTGAAATTATGCTTCCCCGTAGTCTCCCCGATAACATACATAGGCGCACGCTCCCTATCCGCTATCGCTTTAAGTTCCTCCACATCCGTCGTTCTCATTACCAATCCCATACGCTCCTGACTTTCATTTCCTATGATCTCTTTAAGACTAAGGGTAGGATCCCCTACGGGCAATTTACTTATATCTATATTCCCTCCCGTCTCCTCCACAAGCTCCGAAAGACAATTCAGGTGTCCACCGGCTCCGTGATCATGCACGCTTATAATAGTATTATTATCGCTCTCCGCAACGGCACGGATTGCATTATAAGCCCTTTTCTGCATCTCCGGGTTAGACCTTTGTATGGCGTTCATCTCAATAGCATTGGCATATTGGCCTGTATCCACCGAACTTACGGCCCCTCCGCCCATACCTATACGGTAATTATCTCCTCCAAGCAATACCACTTTATCTCCCACCGAAGGTTTCTCTTTCAAAGCATCTCTCCTCTTGGCATAGCCTACGCCTCCCGCCAGCATGATAACCTTGTCGAATCCGAATTTACGTCCGGGTGCAGCGGCATATTTTCCGCATCCCGACAGATTACTCTCCGTTCCGGATAATGCAGTTTCCGACGAAGCATCATATTCGGCAGTAAGTAAACTGCCGCAGATTATACACTGTCCGAATTTATTGCCGAAATCGCTCGCCCCGTTGGAGGCTTTTGTCAGAATCTCCTGCGGACTTTGATACAGCCATTTACGTAAAGGTGTTTTCTCCCAGTCGCGTTCTACTTTCATTGCCGCGGCACACGACACATCCTCAAGTCCGGTAAAGGCCTCGCTTCCGGTATCCAAAGCAGGGTTTACCCCCGCCGTAGCTTCCACTCCGTTACAAAATCTGGGATAAGAAGTCATATAACATGCGGTTCCCGCTATCGGGAAACTTCCTTTGCCTCCTGCGATCCTGTCCCTTATCTCCCCCCCGCTGCCTGTGGCCGCCCCGTTGAAAGGCTCTACGGTAGTAGGGAAATTATGCGTCTCCGCTTTAAGACTTATAACTGTCGCTTCCTTCTTGGTTACAAAAAAATCAGGCTTGCTGCCGCTGGCCGGATGAAATATACTTATTTCAGGCCCCTCTATAAATGCGCAATTATCTTTATAAGCGCTGACTATAAGATTAGGATTCTCCCGGCTGGTCTTTTTAATCATCCCGAAAAGAGAACTCTCCATCTCTTTTCCGTCGATTATGAATATCCCGTTGAAAATTTTATGCCTGCAATGCTCGCTGTTCACCTGTGAAAAACCGAAAACCTCGCTGTCGGTAAGGCTGCGTCCTATCTTACGGCTGAGATCTTTAAGATATTCTATCTCTTCTTTACTCAAAGCCAGGCCTTCCTCCATATTGTAAGTATCAATATCTTCTATATAGATTACCGGATCAGGTTGCTTATCAACAGTAAAAATCTCCTGGTTCAATCCTTCATATACTCTTTGCAACATTTTATCATACCGGGAATCCCTGTCTGCCACGGGAAAAAACTCCTCGATCCTCTCTATCCCGCTTATATTCATATTCTGCGTGATCTCCACCGCCGTAGTACTCCACGGAGTTATCATCTCCCGCCTCGGCCCCACGAATATACCGTCAAGAATTTGCGCGGGCTGTTCCTCTTTTCCCGGTTGCTGTACGCCCATATCCGGACTTCCCTCCGGTTTTTCACTTTTTCCAGGCATCCGGGTTATCACCTCTGCATTGCCGAACAGCCATTTTAAAGCGTTAATGTTCTCCTGTGAGAAAGTCCGGGCGGCCTTTACGGCTATAACCGAACCTTGTTCTGCGCGAAAGAAAAGAATCATATATAAAATCTGTTTTTGTAAGTTTCCCAAAATAAAGAATTGGTAAAAATACGCTTTTTTTTTCAGATAGCGGATACGGCACCGGAGCATTTTTGACAAATGCCTGATTAGAAATTATTTAAAATAAATATAAAACGATAAATGTTTTTTAAAAGATACGGGTTGGCGCATAGTACTTCTCACGCTTTTTCATTTACGGCAGATAATCCCTGAATCGCTTCCGTTAAAAGAACAACGCATTAAGGAATATTCTGGAACTCCCGAAAAAGTATCCCCTGAAAAACGGAGCGAAAGAGAGGTAAATAATGTTATCCGCGACAATAGCCGAAGGAGTACCTTTCAGTTTCTCAATATTCGCAGGCCTGGTACAGCCGCTCAGTAGAGGATCGTCCGTATATTTCATGGTTCCCCCTGAAGAAGATGCTTCCGGAATTATCCTATTGTTCTTAAATACCGGAACGACGGATGAAGCTATTCCGTAAGAAAGAAAACTTTTAGGATTTACGGCAACGGATAATATAATACCCTCCATTGCGGAAATATCTTTCCGCAAATTTATTTTAGTTTTTCCCAATGAATTAACAAGAGATACGGCATTATTTATTGCAATAAGCCGGTTACTTTTATTTTCCAGCCATACGGAAAGTTTTTCAATATCCTTTTTCCCCAACTTATAATTCCCGTCCGCAACAATAACATTATAGGCATAAAGATCCGCAGCCGATAAGCGGCTTACATTCAACATGGTGGCCGGAATAGAAAATTTCCGGTCGAGCAGATACCAAAGTTCTCCGGTTTCCGAAGCTGCCGCCCCGTTTCCGCAGAGTATCGCTATCCGGGGAAAGGATACGGCTTTAAAACTCCTGCTTCCGAGATCTTTTTTTATCCCTGTTCCGGAATCAAGCGGATAAATCCCGGCCGGAATACCCACGGCTCCTTTACATATAATCTCATGCACACGCTCTTCGGTCATCTGCTGCAACTTGTTATAAACAATTACGGTTCCCCTGCCGAATTTTTTAACCGAACCGTTAATATCCAGTTCAAACGGAGCCGTAGCCACACGCGGTTCTATTCCGGCCGCCAAAAGACGGTAAAGCAATTTATATGAATAATAATCCGTCAGCGGAAAACAATATCCGTAATTACCCGCACCGCATACGGCAGAATTTCCGCTTTCCGGCGGCGTAACTCTATCGGCCTCCCCGTTATCCGCAAAAAGAACATCATCTGAAAAAAGCTCTTTCCCCTTAAAATAAGCCGCCTCATCCCTCAGTTCCGCATAATTAAGATTCAGCGCCAGAGGCAAAGTCCACGCGGATATATCATAAAAAGTACTGTCTTTATACGGTTTATCCGTTTCAAAAATAGTTTTTAAAGTACGGTATTCGGGCTGAGAAAGCGGCACTATATAAGAATTTTCCTTTGAAAATTCCTTTCCATCTTTTGAAAGATTCCCGGCAAGTTTATATACATGTATTTTATGAGTGAGCAATATACGTATGAACTCCCTGTCAAGAGACCCGTTTCCACCGAACACATAACCCTTTACAGGATCGTTTTTAGCCAGTCGCAGCGCTTCCTTATAACTTTCCCTGTGGTATTTCAACAGATCAACCCTGTTATCCAGAGCGGCAGTTATAGTAGAATAGGAACAATATGCCTGGTTCCGTATCTGATCGCAGAATTTAAGAAGTACTCCGTTACGCCTCTGGATATGTCCTCTGGAACTTGGTTGCTCGAACAACATCGCCACCCCTCCCTGAAGATCAGGCAGGGCAGCCCCTTTCCCCGTAAAAAAATCATCGTAACCCTCTTTGGAAAAATATATAGTTCCTATACTGCTTAGAGTATCCCCGTGATAATTTCCGAACAGTTCAGACCATTTATAATTATCTCCGGGGATATTCTTATCTATGCTTGTAGATATTCCGGGAGAGAAAAAAGAGCCGTTGGTGCTTCCGTGTTCATGAAAATCCCCTACTACCGTAGGACGCCATTTATAATAGAAATTCATCCTTCCCCTGCTTTCCGGCTGCTGCACGGTAAGCCAGTCACGGTTAAGATCGAACCAATAATGATTGGAACGGCTGGACGGATAATAAGGTTCCCTGAATTCCATTGAGTTATTATCGGTCACAGGCGTAAAACTGCGCGCGGAATTTACCCATGCGGCAAACTTCTGTACGCCATCGGGATTCTGCCCCGGCTGTATGATAATAACCGCATTCTCAAGAATCTCATCGATCTTTTCCCCCTGTGCCGCCGTAAGGAAATACGCTACCGGCAGGGAGGCGTTTATCCCGCTCGCTTCGTTTCCGTGCACACTATAGGCAAGATATATTATTACGGGCATATTTTCAATATCTAAGCTCCCCGATAATGCCGGATCGGCCAGCCGCTGTTGTTTCTCCCTTATATTTTCGATAGCGGATATATTTGCGGGAGAACTTATTAAAAGAAAACCTAAAGGCTTATATTCGTGGCTCCTCCCGCTCTCGTAATAGAGCGCCCTTCCGCTTTTCAGCGCAAGGGTACGTATATAATAAAGAGCCTGATCATAACTTACATGCTGATCTCCTATCTGGAAACCCAATACCTCTTTGGGAGAGGGTATACTTTTATCATAAGTATATCCCTCCCCGGAAGGCAAATAAAAATCCAGCGTATTTTCCTGCGCAATCAACGGATATAACGAAAACGTCATCGCCAGGGAGATGAAAATATGTTTAATATTCATAGTTCAGTAATTTTATTCGGTTTCCCTAAGTCCTCCGCAAATATAGATGATAAATCATATCGAGGCAATAAAAATCAACCGTCATAATATCTTTGGATTGGAAGCATTGCGTTTCCCGAAGCAAAGCATATAAACACTGCTCGGAACATTCGCCCTTATATCTTCCGAATCCACTAGCTCTATAAATACCATTTTGCTTTTTACGGTATTGGTATTATCGTTATTCTTTAGTACTTCTAACTCAAAAGAGCCGAAACTGCTCCGCGGAGGAATGATAAAAGTCCCCTCTTCCCCGTTATATTCAACCCCTTTTACGGCGGTGGAATAGATTTTCTGCCAATCTTCCCCCTCCGTTCCCGCAGGTTGAACACCTGTTATCCTATTTGCATTCTTATCATAATACACAAACTCCCGGACAACATACTTCCCGGTAAGTTCCCTGTCTTTATGCGCTCCTATGAGCTGCACGCTGACAGTAAGTTTTCCTATTTCCGGAGCCGTATTGTAATTGTGATAATAATATCTTGTATTATAATATTGCATCGTACCAGAACCTCTGGTAGGAACAAACTCCACATAATCCGGCCCTTTATAAGACCTGTTTTCTTTTTCGCATGAGCACAGCCCGGCAAACAAGAATGCTGAAATTAGTATATTTAAAAGGATTTTCATACGTTTAAAATTTTTTATGGCATCCGCCAATTTATAAAAATTTATTTAGAGCGATAGTAACCGCTTTGCTCTCTCATTAACTTATTTTAATCATTGCTTCGAGTAAATTTTTGATTAAAAAAGTTTATGTTCGTTTCATACGTTTAATTTCTCCAAAAAATTCCCTCCGGTTAATATCCGGGATTTTGTACAAGATTGGGATTGGAGCCGTTAGGCTGCGCATCCGCAATAGGTATCCTTGCAACGACTCTGGGATCGTCCCAACTTAGCTCTATTCCTCCGGCCGCTACACATTCCGGGGATTTGGTTATATTCAATCCTTTACGTTTAAGTTCGAAGAACCTGTGCCCCTCCCCCATAAATTCCAGGCGGTATTCCAGTTCCGCTTTGTCAAGCAGGGCTTTACCGGAAATATTTTCCAGAGGGGACAGTCCTCTTGCACTCCTCATCAGGTTGAGATCGGCGAGCGCCTGCTTCTCATCTTTTACGCTTCCCCTCAGGTTGGACTCTATCCTTATATGATACATCTCCGAAAGCCTTATTACAGGAATATTATCCAGTCCGAAAACCCCTTTATATCCGTCGAACTTATAACACCATATCCCCTTTTCCGGAGTAGAAGAATTTGCAGCCCTGAGCACTTTCCTGAACAATGCCTTACGTTTATCACCTTTTTCGAATTTATTATACAACTCTATAGAAAACAACACATCGCCCATTCCGCTCCCCAGTTTTTCATCCCTGTACCATTCAGGATCTTTAGCATTAGGTTCAAGTAGTCCGGTGTTCGTGTAAATTGCCTGCATGGAAGTCGTCCCGAGGTTGTCCGTTTCCGTATAGATAAGTTGCAGAATATTCTCTTTTCCGGTGGAGAATACGTTTTTGTAATCGTCCCTTACAAGATCTACCCCGTAAGAGGCGGCATTGTCGATAACCCAGCTTGCCGCCAGGGCTGCATTTTCAAAATCTTCTTTGTACAGGTACACCCTGGCGAGCATGGCCTTCGCAGCAAGTGCGGAGCCCCGGTCGGGAGCGTTCCCTTCATCATTATTTTCAAGTAATCCGAAAGCCCTCTCCATATCATCTATCACCTGATCGTAACATTCTCCGACAACAGAGCGCGGTTTTTCCGCATCGGCAATATTGGAACCGTCGTACATAAATGGATCGGTCTGTATAATCACGCCCAGATCGAACCCGTCGGAAAGATAATTAGGCTCCCTGGAATAGACTCTGATAAGTTCGAAATGTGACCAGCCCCTCAGGAAATATGCTTCTCCCTTGAGCAATTTTTTCGTATAAGCGTCCTTCTGTCCCGTCTCCTCAACTTTATCTATGGCGCTTATTACAAAATTGGCATTTCTTATGACTCTATACGAAGCCGTCCAGATATTGCAGTGCGCCCCTATATTGTTCTGACCTTCGGCAGTTATTTTATTATTATGCGATTTCGCTACTTTCGCATTATCGGCCATTACTTCCGTAGCTGCCATCATCTGCCTTCCGTAATAACCGGAAGCCTGCATTTTAGAGTAGGCAGCCATAAGTGTGGATTTATTTCCCGACAAAGTCTGCAATGCTTTATCGGCCGGAATGGAATTTTCGGGGTCGACCACCAGCCACGCATCACAGGCCGTAATGATAAATAATATCGATATATATAACAGCTTTTTCATCATTCAAAAATTTTTTAGTTTAATTTCATCTTTCGCTATCGCATTAACTTGTCCGGATCATCATAAATCAAGTTTAAGGGTAAATGTCACGGTTCTGGACTGGGGATAAGTTCCCGAATCCGAACCGGTGAATTCAGGGTCATACCCCGTATAAGGAGTAAGCGTCCACAGGTTGAAAGCGCTGCACGAGATATATAATCCCTGCAAGCCCATCCTGGTTACAAGTTTTTTAGGGAAATTATATCCCAGGGAAAGATTTTTAAGTTTCAGGAAATCGGTCTTATCATAATGATAAGAAGAAGCGGCGGAGTATGAAGTGGTTTTCCCGCCCGGCCCCAGATAATCGTTTGCAGTCATAGGCTGGGCTACATCGGTTATATCTCCCGGCTGCCTCCAGTATTTCTCGTACATTTCCAGTCTCTGGTTACGGTCATTGGTGTTACCCACACGGGATAACTGAACTTTATCGGCATTATACCTCCTTGCCCCGCTCTGGAACTGGAAAAGGAAAGAAAGGTCGAATCCTTTATAGGATAGGGAGTTTATAATACCCCCGTAAAAAGTGGGATATATTCCGTTCAGATAAACCCGGTCGTCGGCATTCTGTTTATACACAATATATCCGTTCTTATCATACCACATAGGACGTCCGTCTGCCGGATTCACTCCCGCAAAATTATATGTATAGAATACATCTATCGGCTGCCCTACAACCAGCGTATTGCCAACCTGGCTTTTGCCGTCTACAAGAGAGAGTATCCTGTTTTTGAGGAATGTGAAATTAGGAGCAATTTCCCACCTGACCTTTCCGTTCTTTACAGGAATGAAGTTGAATGAAAGTTCGATTCCGTTATTGCGTACCGAACCTACGTTCTGCATAATTGCGGTATATCCCGAATTGATAGGTATGGGCCTTTCATATAACAGATCCTGCGTTACATCATCGAAATAATCCACAGTCATCGAAATACGGTTATCGAGCACCGCAAAATCTATCCCCGCATTAAATGAATATTTCGTTTCCCAGGTAAGGCCGCTGTTTCCCGGAACGGAAGGGGAAATACCTGGAAATCCGTTATAACGTCCATCCCCGGCAAACTGCGGCATAGCCACAAAATTTCCTATATTAGAGTTCCCCGTAAGACCGTAACTCGCCTTTATTTTAAGATCGTTTATCCATTTAACGTTATTTTTTATGAAACTCTCGTCTCCCAGTCTCCATGCTGCGGAAACCGAAGGGAATATACCCCATTTATTGTTGGCCCCGAAACGGGATGAACCGTCCCTTCTTACGACCGCATTAAAAATATATTTATCATACAGAGTATATCCCGCACGGGCGAACATACCTATCAGTTTATATCCGGTAAAGGTCTGTGAAAAACCATCTATGCTTCCTGCCTGGCTCAATAATTTAAAATCGGGTGTCGGGACTCCGGTCGCCGATGTCTGGTTATTCCTGTTCTGGTAATCTTTATATTCGAATCCAAGCAAAACGTTCAGCCGATGGTCGCCGTTGGAAAAAGCCCTGTTGTAATTGAGGGTTGCGGAAGCCTGCATGTTTATTGCTTCCGTATTGGATGAAGCTATATATCCTTCGTAACCTACTCCCTGCGGAGTCCTGGGATCAAGGAATTCATGTTCTTTCAGGTTATTATAATCCAGATTCCCCGATATTCTGAAATCCAGCCCTTTAAGCAGTCTGAAAGAGAACTGTGTGGAATGGGTGAGTTTACTGGTTTTCAGTTTATATATGTTTAACTCGGATGCCTGTATAGGATTGGTATTCTGCGCCCCCTCCAGATTATTGGTATTAAGGGATCCGTCGTCATTATAGATACGGTTATAAGGTATCATCATAAGTACGCCCCTTGGAGGCGAGGCTATCAGACCTCCGGACTTGGGCTGCCTCTGGGATGTGCTTCCGAAAGTGGTCGAAGTGGAAATATCCCACCATTGCGTTGCCTTTATATCTACATTCGCCCTTACCGTAAACCTGTCGAAATAGTTACAGATGGTAGAGGCGTCCGAACTATTGTAGCTCAGGCTGAAATAGCTTTTTACCATTTCATTTCCGGCGGAAACCCCCAACTGGTACTCCTGGGTGAATCCCATCCTGTAAATCGCATCGTACCAGTTATCATTAGGTATTCTACCTTCATTAAGCCTTAAAGCGGGATATTCAGAAGATTCGCTTTCTATCCATCCGCGTTCTTTATATACATTAAATGTCTGGGTAAAGTTTTTGTTGGCATTCCCGTAACGGTTATAGATACCCATAAGGGTCAGATCTATATATTGCTGGCTGTTGAGCAGTTTTATATTATTGCTAAGCATATCCATACCCAACTTTGCGGAAAAGTTTATCTTGGGAACCCCCTGGGAGCCTCTGCGGGTCTTTATTACGATAACCCCGTTCGCAGCCTGCGCCCCGTAAATCGATGCGGTTGCGGCATCTTTCAGAATATCTATTGATTCTATATCGTCGGGATTCAGGCCGGCCATAACATTGGAAGTCTGAACCAGTTTGGAAAGATCTCCCGTAGTAACCTGTACTCCGTCTATAATATACAATGGCTGGGTTCCTCCGGAAATAGAACTTTTTCCGCGTATATTTATATTTATGGAAGAACCCGGCAATCCGTTATCGGCGACAATCTGCACTCCTGCAGCCTTACCTTCCAATGCCCTCTGCACATTATCGACTTTCGCCATGCGCAACTGTTCTTTAGAAACATTCGCAACCGAGCCGGATATATTTTTCTTCTTTTCGTTTATATATCCGGTGGATACGATCACTTCGTTCAAAGCAACCGCCTCCGGAACCATAGTTACGTTTATTACTCCCCTGTTCCCGATATTTACGGTAACGGTCTGAAATCCCAGATAGTGAAATTCAAGTTGTTTTATATCATCATCCAGGGTAATGGAATACCTGCCGTCAATATCCGTACTTACCCCCAGAGAGGGGTTTCCAGGAACATATACGGAAACGGCAGGCAGGGTCTCTTTGGTATCTTCGGCCGTAACCACTCCTGTAACAGTTCTTTTCCGGATTTCCTGTACAAGTGGCTTATCCTGCAATACAGGCTCCTGAGGCTCTGAAGAGCCTAGTGTATTTTCCTCATACACACTTTCAAGCCCCTGGGGATGCAGTACAACCTGGTTGCCAATGATTTTATAAACAATATTATAAGGAGAAAGCACCTGACTCAGGATAAATGAGATTTCCCGGTCGTTGCATGATATTTCTTTTATAACGGTTTTGTCCGAAATAAGGTTAGAGTTGTACAGGAAATTGTAATCGCTCTGCTTTTCAATAAGATCGAACAACTCCCTAAGCGTGACGTTTTTCTTGTCTATCGTCATTTTGCCCTGGGCAAAGACAGTAACAACCGAAAAGGATACAATGATAAGTATCCCGGCGATTGCTCTGGGTAGAAATAGTTTGTAAATACGGGTCATAAGCTTTATAGTTTAGTAAAGTCTGTATTCCGTTATTTTCTCGCCGTAAGATGTACGCTGTCGTTCTCGAAAGTATAATTTACCGGCGATGAATAAGAGATGAACATAAGTATCTGGTCGAGGCTTTTATTATCCAGCGTAGCCGTGAATTTATACCCCTCCAGATTCGGGTCATAGCTTATCTTAACATTAAACCATTTCTCAAGGATACTTGTTACCTGCTTGAGAGAATGATTCCTGAGAATTATTTTTCCGTCCTTCCATGATTGATATACCTGCGTATCCACCATAGCAGTAGTAATTTTTTTATCCGATCTGTTCATGGATATTTTTTCGGACGGGCGGATTTTTATGCTGCTGGTTCTGTTCTCCTTTTCGTAAATGAAATTTACTTCCCCGCTTACCAGGGTAGCCTCGATACAATTCTCGTCATCATAGGCGGAAACGTTAAAAGCAGTTCCCAATACCTGCAGCATCGCATCATTAGTATATACATTAAAAGGTTTCTCCCTGTTTTTCTTCACTGAGAAAAAGGCTTCTCCCGTCAAAGCCACGTCCCTTTTCCCGTTACCGTAAGCCTCGGAGACCGTAAGCCGGCTCTTACCGTTGAGCCACACCTGCGAACTGTCGGGAAGATAGATAAGGGTACGCGCTCCAGGAGGAGAGAAATATTCCACTTTGGATAACGACGCCTGCAATACGGAAAAACCTGCTGCATTCTCCGTCGCCCTGTCCCTGTTCAGATAACCGTAAACGGCAAGAACCGAAACCGGAATGATGAGAACGGCTGCAACCCGCGAAAAGAAACGGTATAATTTATTAAAATCAAACCTTCTGCGTTTTGTCTCCCGCTCGTTTATCTGGGATCGTATCAGCTTATAGATACGCTCCATATCGTCACGGTTAAGACGCGGGGACTCTTCTGCGGCATAATTATATGATTTAAGGAAATGCTCCTCTATGATCCGGGTATTACGGGTATCCTGAATAAAATCCAGAATAAAATACAGTTCTTTGAGGGTCAGGACGGAATCCGGATTGTCCAGCCATTTTGTTACCAGGTCGTTCATAAATCGAATATTTGAGGTTTCCTATATATTTAATACAAACGACCGGACTATTTCCGTGAACGATTACCGCATTATTTTCAATTTATTTTTCAAATCCCTAACCGCCAGGCGTAAATGAGTATCCACGCTATTTTCAGAAATATTTAATTTTAAGGCTATCTCTTTATAGGTAAATCCGTGTATACGGCTTAAAATGAATATCTCCCTTCTTTTTTCAGGAAGGTGCTCTATATATTTGGCAAGATAAAATTCCAGATCTTTTGAAATAATCTTCTTCAACAGGTCGTCATCGTCGTAATTGCCGTTTTGCACAGCCCCGGCCTCGAACGCCCTCATATATATCTGGCGTCTGAGATAATTAAAAGTACAGTTTTTGGCGATCCTGTAAATATATCCGCTAAGGGATTCGCTCTGTATTATGTTCTTATGGTTTTCCCATATTTTCACAAATACCACCTGTACAAGCTCTTCGCATTGTGCATCGCTCCTTACGTATTTTTTTATGAAATTATATATCCTGTTCACGTAGAGCAGGTATATTTCCCGGAAAGCGTTACTGTCCCCCTGTCTCAATGCTTTTATCAGATTATATTCGGTAATGCTCATAGTAAATACGGGGTTAAATAATCTTAATATCTTTTTAAGAAACTGTTTTGAACTTATTAGTCTCATTCTTTATCAGTTCCTTTTTTGCTCTTTTAATATGCTTACCCCGTTAAATAGGTTCCGCCTATTAGCCGCAGTAAGCAACTTAAAATATCTGAAAGATATCCTTAAAATAATTCAGGTAACAAACTCTAAGTTTATGAGCATGGAATAAATAATAAAACAATAATTATTTCACATTAATCAAAGGTCAAATTTAGTTTATATGAAATTAAAATAAAAAAAAATCACGTATATTTGTCCTCCATGATCTCCCGCTTAAATAAAAGACATATAAGACGTATATTACCTATCTTACTGCTTTTCATGGCCGTAGCCTTTACAAGCATAGTCGCCATGAAAAGGGGGGAAAATATGGTGGAAAGCGGAGCGGAAGATGAATCATATCCGGAAGTAATACCGCTGAACCATCTTATAGACAATAATATGAGTTCTTTTGAACAGACAGAACGGTTCGACAGGGATATTCTGCGTTTTATGAAGAAATGGGATATAAAAGGGGGGTCATTCGCCCTTATGTACAACGATAGTCTTATATATGCCAAAGGATACGGATATGCCAATATAAAAGACAGCGTAGAGTGCAACGTAACCCATTTGTTCAGGGTGGCTTCTATCTCGAAACTTATTACCGCAACAGCTATCATGCAATTATGTAACAAGAAAGTTATAACACCGGAAAGCAAAGTTTTCGGGGAGGAAGGAATATTAAACGACTCCGTTTTTCTGAATATAAGGCACAAGGCGGTAAAGCAAATCACAATAAATCATCTGTTAAGACACACTGCAGGCTTCTCCAGTCCTTTCGGAGACCCGGCATTCAATATGGACAAAGTAGCGGAGTTTTTAAATAAGCCTCTTCCCCTGAGCATAGACGATATAACGGAATATGCTTCAAGAAATAAACTCAGATCCAGACCCGGAGGATCATATAAATATTCCAACCTGGGGTATATAGTATTATCCAAAGTTATCGAAAAGGTTACGGGGATAAATTACGAAGACTATATAAAGGACTCGCTGCTTGCCCCCATAGGGTGTTTCGATATGTATCTGGGAAGAAATTTCAGCAAGAACAGGAAAGAGAACGAAGTTGCATATTACGAGGTACGGGAAGCCGAACCGGTCGGAGCGTTCGACGGAAGCGGCAGAATGGTAATGAAAAGTAACGGGGGAAACGATGTCCGCTGCCTGAGCGGGGCCGGAGGCTGGATAGCCTCTCCGGTAGAATTGCTCAGGTTTGTCGCCGCAATAGATAATAATCCGGTAAAACAAGATATATTACCGGCGGAGTTTATAGAAATGATGACATCGGCAGACAACAGGAAAAGACCTATCGGCTGGGCCGGAGTAACAAAAAACGAATGGTTCAGGAGCGGTTCTATGGCAGGAACCAGCGCTCTTATAAAAAAACAAAAGGACGGCTATACCTGGGTATTCATTTCAAACAGTTCGTCATGGAACGGTCCGCATCTTTCAAAATATATGAGTACCGCCGTTTCCAGGGCAATATCCATGGTAAAAAAATGGCCGGAAAGAGATCTGTTCGATCTGCCGAATAGCTCCCGCCCCCTGTAAATATCCATATCCCCTTCCCGACAAATACAGGAAATATACTTAAATTCCAACACCTGCTGCCGCTACCGTTGCCGCCAAACTCAGAATTGTCCGAATTTTAATATACATAATCCGGGCATATCTAAAAAATACCGGAGAAGCCGGAAACAGAAACCAATTCCGCTTTTATATACGAATACTAAAAAACGGTATTTTAATACATCGGCGGAAACTGTGAATCTCTATAGAATTTTTTTTGTACATTTGGCACAAAATAAATGAAAATAACTTTATGAAAAATTTAAAAATCATTGCTCTTGCTACATTATTATGCTGTTGCTTTTCATGCATCCAGAAAGAACGGCCTAACTCGGAAGCGGATATATTAGAGTGTAAAGTTCCGGAAGGAATAGAAGTAACATCTCTCACTATCAGCAATGATGCTGTGGAAATACGCGTAACCAAACTTACAAATCTTTCCGCAATAGCCCCGGAGTTCAAACTCACGCCGGGAGCTACAATAGCCCCGCAAAGCGGTATTACCAGGGATTTTTCTTTTCCTCAAGATTATATCGTTACCTCGGAAGACGGGGAATGGAAGAAAAAATATACCGTCTCGTTCATAAATTCGGATATAAGTACAAAGTACAGTTTTGAAGATTCCAAAATAAGGAATAAATATTATGTCTTTATAGAACAGACCAACGGAAACGTAACAATGGAGTGGGCCAGCGGGAATTCGGGGTTTGCATTAACGGGGGCAGGTAAAAATGCCGAGGACTTTCCCACGATGCAATCCGATGAAGGTTATAAAGGAAAATGCCTTAAACTGACAACCAGAAATACGGGAAGCTGGGGCGCCGGAATGGGTATGCCTATTGCTGCGGGAAACCTGTTTATAGGATCATTCGATGTGCTGAGTGCTTTACAAAGCCCTCTTAAAGCCACAAAATTCGGGCTCCCGTTTTATAATATCCCCGTAGCATTTACAGGATATTATAAATACAAGGCAGGTCCCGTATATTCCGATAAAGGCAAACCCGTAGAAGGAAAGAAAGATTCCTGTAATATATTTGCAATGTTCTATGAAACGGACGATAATCTTAAATCCCTGGATGGAACCAATATGCTTACCCATCCGAATATCTATTCGATAGCTTTGATAAAAAAACAAAAAGAGACCGACGAATGGATATATTTTGAAATACCTTTTGAGGCAAAACCCGGTAAAACAATAGATTCCGAAAAACTTAAAGCCGGAAAATATAATATAGCCCTGGTATTTACTTCAAGCATAGAGGGGGACGAATTCAGCGGAGCAGTAGGGAGCACACTTTACATAGATGAGGTGGAATTGCTATATAATAAAATAAATTAAAATCTTTTTGACATGAAGAAGAACATCATATCTATATACGCCATATTCGCAACGGTAATGCTGTTACTGCCTTTATCGTCATATTCCCAGACAGAGCGGAACGAAAGTATAATAAGGGCCTATCTGCGCGGTCTGGAATATCAGGTAAAAGCGGGATTCAACGTAGGAGGTACGGCTCCGCTGCCTCTGCCGGCGGAGATACGCGATATAGAAAGCTACAGTCCCAATATCTCGCTGGCAATATCGGGAGAAGTAATCAAATGGATGGGCGAAAAAAAGAAGTGGGGATTTGCCGTAGCAATTAAACTCGAAAACAAATCCATGGCGACGAAAGCGCGGGTTAAAAATTACGGAATGGAGATAATAGGAGAAGGCGGCGAAGCGGTAAGCGGAAGATGGACGGGAGGAGTAAGAACAAAAGTAAGGAATTCCTATGTATCTATTCCGGTAACGGCAACCTGTAAGGTAAGCGAAAGATGGAGATTAAGGCTGGGGCCTTATGCTTCATATCTTATAGACGGGGAATTCTCAGGGTATGTATTCGAAGGGTATCTCAGAAGCGGCGATCCTACCGGAGATAAAGTGGAATTCAGCGGAGATAAGACCGCCAATTATAATTTCTCCGACGAGCTCAGAAGATTTCAGTGGGGAGCCCAGTTCGGCGCGGAATGGAAAGCGTTTAAACATCTCAATGTCTACGGAGACCTTACGTGGGGACTGAATAATATATTTAAAAAAGATTTCAAGACTGTAAAATTCGCCATGTATCCCATATACCTGAACCTCGGATTCGGATATATGTTTTAGCAATGAGTAAAACAAGTTCTCGTGAGAGCATAGCAGCTACTATCGCTCTGAAAATTTTTTATAAATGAAATGTAACTAAAAAATTTTTAAACGTATGAACCGAACAGGAACTTTTTTAATCATATATGTGCCGGAGGCAATGAGTAAAACAAGTTCTTGTGAGAGCGTAGCGGCTACTATCGCTCTGAAAATTTTTTATAAATGAAATGTAACTAAAAAATTTTTAAACGTATGAAAAGACTACTATTCATATTATCGTGTATAATGCCTTTATGGCTTACCGCTCAAGACGACAAAGAACCCGATATGAGCAAATACCTGTCGGGAACCGTACCCACCGAAAACGGCAAAGTTGTTTTTGCCAGAGAGATACCTGCTCCCGGACTTACCCAGGAACAGGTATATAACATCGCCCTTAGCTGGCTTGAAAACACGCTCAGGGAGAATAGAAACAAAAGCGGCATAATTTATAAAGACGAAAAAAAGGGGGAAATAGCAGGCGCAAGCGAACATTATATGGTATTCAAATCAACCGCTTTTTCACTGGACAGGGCAACAGTCTATTACAGAATCATGATTACGGCGTTTAGCGGGAAATGCGATATTGAGATGAACGGCATCAGATACATGTACAACGGAGCACAGAAAAACGTACCCGACAGATATACAGCCGAAGAATTGATAACCGACAAAATGGCCCTCAACAAAGCCGGCACGAAAATGTATAATATGCCGGGCAAATTCCGTACAAAGACAATAGATAAGGCGGAAGAATTATTTGCCGGACTGCAAACGGAACTCGAATCGGGAATCGTAAAAGCATTAGGAGGCCGGACGGCTACCGCACCGGACACACCAAGCGGAAATACCGTCACGCAAGGTGGCAAAACCGCAGTAACCGTAACTCCTCCCGCTATCTCAGCCGGCAAAGCATCAGAAGGAACATCAGTATCTTCAACCAGCAACAATTCCGCCATGAAAACACACCATACAACTTCAACAGGCATTACAGCTCCGGTATCCCCTACGGCGGCAACATCAGTGTCGGGAACCAGTCTGGAAGGATATAAAAACATTCCTCCCGATAAAATCCCCGGCAATATAATAAAAATGCTCTCGGAGGACTGGATGCTCATAACAGCAGGTAACGACGGCAAATTCAATACAATGACTGCCAGTTGGGGAGGACTGGGAGTATTATACAACAAACCTGTCGCCATCTGCTTCATAAATCCTGCAAGATATACATACTCCGTAATGGAAAACAACGACACTTATACTCTCACATTCTACACAGAAATATACAGGGACGTCCTGAACTATTGCGGATCGGTATCCGGAAGGGACACCGACAAAATAAAAGGCTCCGGCCTCACTCCCTTAATTACTCCCGACGGAAGCATGGCCTTCTCACAGGCGTGGATGATAATAGAATGCCGCAAACTCGTATCCCAATCCCTCAGTCCCGATGCGATACATGATGCTAAAGAGAGAGAAAAACGCAGCTCCCAGGCCATGCACAAAATGTACATAGGCGAAATTATAAATGTATGGGTTAAATAAAAACAGGCAGATAATAAGAAACTGTATTGATTTTGTCGCTCAAAGCATAAACGAAGACCAATATCCGGCAATAAACAGGAAAAAGATTTTAGAAAATCAAAACAGTTTATAACATTTTATTTTGAAAATACGGGATATATTACTATTTTCGCAGCCCTGATCCAGTTAAGGAGAGATGCAGGAGTGGTTGAACTGGCACGCCTGGAAAGCGTGTAAACCTCTAAAGGGTTTCAGGGGTTCGAATCCCCTTCTCTCCGCAATAAAGGATGTAAATCAGATAGTTGCTGTATTTACACCCTTTTTTACACCCAAGAATCAAAGTTGGATGTTTTTGTATTATTTAAGATTAATCAAGCACCCTTGTTCACATTGATTTACTACTGAGCCGCTATTTGAGATAAGCTCTAATAATTGACCGTCATACCCCAAAAACAAAAGAGGCAAATCTTTAGAGGTATCAAGGTTGTGAGTTATAAGTTAAAAAACAGTGATAATTGAATCGACATCTGAAGATTATCGCTATCTTTGTAATTGTTTTAATGGCTTATTAATTTGCAAGTAGTAAATAATGAAAAAGTACATCTTTCTATCCTGTATGTTTTTGTCAAGTTGTACGGTTTCTAAATCTGTGGTTTCACAGAGTGTTAATTTGACAAAATACAAATATGTCGCAGTACTTGATAATGATACGTATAGGATGCCTCCTGAACTTGTGCAGTATCAGATTCAATTATATGATGCAGTAGAGCAATCAGGGTTAACTATGATAAATCAGTATCGTATTAGCGATTTGACGCAGGAGGAACAATCTTCTTTATTGCTAGCCAGATTCGGCGTCGCTATAAGACAGGAAGAAACTGTAGTAACAGTTAATTTCATTGATTTCAACACAGACCGTCCTTTAGTATCCTGCCAAGGTGCTTATACTACGCTTGGAATCAGCGCAAGTTCTGATATTAAAGGAGCTCTTAAACGTGTTGGTGAACAGATTTCAAAGACTTTTAATAAATAAACTATGATGACTAAATATATTAAAACGGCTTTATTGGCACTAATAAGTATCATTTGGGTGGGCTGTGATAAAGACGAACTTACAGACAAAGTTGAAACAATAAAAATGTATGTGTCTGCGGAAACTGGTACATACATACCATGGGGAAGTGAAACTCCTGTTGAGTGTATGCTTGTGAAAGAAGAAGGTGAGTTGGAATATTCTCATCTTGCCTTTGGTGGCATCAAGGGTTTTGATTATGTACACGGACATGAATATGAGTTAGAAGTACGTAAAACTACACTCGCTAATCCACCGGCTGACGGCTCGAACATCGCTTATATGCTTCTTAAAATTATAAGTGACACACCTCATATTACTCCAAAACCGGAAGAACTGCCGGAAGAAGCTAAATTCAAACTAAAAATGGTGCAACTTACTCCATTTATGGATCTTGACACTCCGTTGGCAGCTCCTTTTGATTTTCTGACATTTCGAATACTCAATCATAAAGATGAATACACTTTCCCCGTCATACCGGACTTCTTGAAATATTATGATTTGATTGAAATGTCATCTCCGGCTTTACCTGATACTTATTGCGTTTACAGATACAGTGCGGATGAAAACGGTACAAGGGGAAATTTTACTTCTCAATGGGGTTCTTATTTTTACGAGAAAATAGATTTCCCGATTTGTCTTAAAGGCTATAAAGATGGAGAATTGATATATGAGTATTCAACGACTCAAATAATGCGTGAGCGTGATTTCCTTGGGGTGGACTGGAAGAATGGAAGTGTTACACTTGCCAACCCCAAGACCAATTGCATATATAATATCCTTGACACCCGTTATGAATTTCTATTGACAGATACTCAAAAACTCAATGAGACTTGTTATATCAAAATACAAGTGTCGAATTCATCGAAGCTTACTGACGCTGAATATCTCAAAGAGCAAGAAGCAGGATTAAGATGGTTGTTGAAAAAGCATTTGGGCGAAAAGTCTTCACTAACCGCATCTGACTTCAAAACTCTTCCTGAAGATGCCGATATTGTGGAGACTTATGAAAATAGCACTACACTTGTGGCAATTCTTCATCAAAATGCTGATGACATGCATGAAGAATGCTACTATGCCATAGCCGAATCCAAGTAAAAGTAATTTATTGACTTCGTAAAATGAGTAAAAAGTACCGTTCCGCTGTCAGAAAACGGTACTTTTTATTTCTCAACATAAAAAACGATTTACATTCTAAATCCTCTGCTTTTTCTTGGTTCTTCTTCTGATTTTCGTAAACCTTGCCGTAATTTATCAAATTGCTCCTTGAACCATTCGCCTATCGGTTGTCTGTTTATGGTCAATACCAGTTTGTTTTCATCAGTTGGATTTTCTTCCACCTTGAAAATGTCGTTTTTGATGTCAAACTTTCGCCTATGTTCTTCGGAATAAATCCTACCACTACATTGTATGACCTCTTTCTTTGTCAAGAGGCTTTCTATCATATCTTTGGTGAATCCGATAGCCGCACATAACCTTTCCATTCTCAACATCTCTTTGAATATCGGAAACCATTTGAATGCTTTTTCAATCAGGGTTGCAACAACTGTAAAAAAAGACAGGATAAACATATCACGAACGAAGTTTGTGCTTTTGTGGGAGATAGGTGTTTTCATTATCTTCTCTATTTCCTCATTGGAAAGCCACCGACGTTTAGGACGTACCCGTGTAGGTACATAATTGAAAAATGGATCTTGGCGAATCATCCCTTTATTAAGGGCACGCCTGACAACCCTACGGAATACAAGAACATTTCCTTCTACGGTACGAGGAGTCATTCCCTTATCTATACCTACTCTCAAATGAAATTCCCGAACAAGTTCATTAAAGAACCTGAGTAAAGTTTCCTGTTCGGTAGCAATACCTTGAAAGGCGTTTTTTACATCGGTAGCGGTTACTTTTCCAGTTCTGTCTAAAATGTCTTTATAATGGTGGTGTATGGAGAGATTAATTTTATTAATCTCCCTGTTGAGTTCAACGGCAGCACGGCTTTTGCCGGTTGCCCGCCCTGATTTTACATTCCAAAGCCGTTCTTCAATTTTAAGTTTTGAACCGAATTGGGCTATGGAGTTGCCAATAATGATTTTTCCGATTATCGGATAAACGGCATAGGGATTCACCTCTGCCTTTTCACTGTTCCCCTCTCGTTTCAGGTAGAAAGACACCTTTAATTCGTTGCTCATAACGCTCACATTTTTAAGTTTGTAAAATTACTTTTTCTGTGAGTTATTTGAAGCATGTAACAGGCAGACAAACAGCGCTATATCCAGCCGTTTAAGGTCATTGCTTTGCCTTGTTTTTCACAAGTGAAAATGGGTAACGGATAAGAAACGGAAAGTATGCGCTAATCCGCTTTTTCCTGCAAATTCACTATCGGACACCACAAGACATTAAAAGACTTACATTTCTATCATTCAATCAATTACCGTTCTTTTCTCTTTCCTGCTTTTACTGTGTAGAGTTCTCATAACAGTAAATGGCAAGATGTGCCATTTCTCAACACGTCAAACTATTCTCCCCGATCGTTGGGTTGCTAAGGACTACCGCACAATGGGGCGTACCCCAGAGGAGAAACAAATCAACGAAGTGCTTAACGAGTTTAATCGACATTAAGAACATTTCAATGCTGTAGGAGGGCTAAATCATTCTATAAACAAAATAATTACGCACAATGTTTGCAGATTTAGTTTTTAATCGTAAATTTGCAATAAATAACACGTCAATGATAGAAAGAGTATTAAAAACAAAGCTGTTAGATATGGCGGCAAAATACCCAATTGTTACCGTAACAGGTCCTAGACAATCGGGTAAATCGACATTGTTAAAGACATCCTTTCCTGACTATAAGTATGTGTCGCTTGAAGATATGGATATGAGGCTCTTTGCAACGGATGACCCTCGTGGCTTTCTTGCAACATATTCAGATAAAACGATTATTGATGAGGTGCAAAGAGTCCCATCACTGTTCTCATATATTCAAACTCATACCGACAAAGAGAATAAAGATGGAATGTATATGTTTGCCGGTTCTCACAATTTCCAATTGATGGAGAGTGTTAATCAGTCATTAGCTGGAAGGACTGCCGTATTGAAGCTACTTCCCTTTTCTCATCATGAAATGAAGCAGGGTAACATATTGCCCAAAACGGTAGACGAAGAGATATTTAAAGGTGCATATCCACGTATATATGATAAAGATATCGCTCCAATAGATTACTATTCATATTATATTCAGACCTATGTTGAGAAAGATGTTCGCCTGATGAAGAATATTGGTGACCTAAGTAAATTTATCCGATTCATAAAGTTATGTGCCGGACGTATCGGACAATTGCTCAACCTTTCGTCTTTGGCAAATGATTGTGGTGTGGCTGTATCTACCATATCAACATGGATTTCCGTACTTGAAGCAAGTTATATCTGTTATCTGTTGAAACCAGATCATAACAACTACGCAAAACGGTTGGTGAAAACACCGAAGCTCTTTTTCTATGACACTGGTTTAGCCTGCTCGTTGTTAGATATACGAAGTACAGAGCAAGTTTCAACACATTTTCTGCGTGGTGGTCTTTTTGAGAATCTCGTCATTAATGAATTTACCAAAGAGGCATATAACCAAGGTAAAGAACCAGATTTGACTTTCTGGCGAGACAGCACCGGGAACGAAGTCGATCTATTGCGCACTATTGAAGGCAAGCAATATGCCTATGAAATCAAATCAGGGGCAACATACTCATCCGATTTCTTCAAAGGCATCTCCAAGTGGGCAAAATTATCGGGTGCAACGCCTGAGCAATGTTTTGCGATTTACAATGGAGATAGAGATATGAAAACATCTCAAGGAGAAGTACTTTCTTGGCCTCTTTTAAGCAAAGCTATTGAATAGCTTTTTAATTTTGCAAATAATTAAATAATAAAATGTTAATAAGAATAAATCATATAATAAGCGAGATTTTAGATCAATACATGTGGATAAGCATAGATTCTTTAATTATTAGGATATTGGAATTTTTATTCTAATTCCTCAAATTCTGCAAAGTCATCTTTGGGAGTATCGGCATTCAACAGCCCCGATACCCAACTGCGGCTCGCAGGGGTAAAACCAAACTCCACAACAATTGCTTTGGCATTGGCAAGTGCCGATTCCGCTACCTTGCGTTTGGGGTTGATAATCGTGGTCATGCCGTTTTTTGTTTCAACCTCGATGGTTGTTCCTTCTTTCTCCACCTCACGCATCATATCGTGGTAGAGCCCCATCTCTCGTGAGTAGGCAACCACTAAGTCCAAACTAACAAGTTCCAACAGGTTCTTGTGGATCAACTCCGTACCGACCAACTCAAATATCTTTTTCGCCGTACCCTTGAGTCCGCTGCGAGGCAGAGCCGTGATGTTGTTCACTCCGGTCTGCTCGGTCATACGGCAAGGCTGATCCGTGCCTCGTAGCGTTTTAACCTCATTGGGTAGCTTTTTTCGTCCTTTTGCCATAATATTTATTCATTTTTCAGTCATCAACACAAAAAACGCCTGAGTCATTGATCCAAGCGTTCTTTGATATGTTGTGTGAATTTGGTATTTAGAGGAGCTGATTCAAATGAGTGTAATTAAGCAACTGAATATCTCCGGCGCTATTCTCATAATCTCCGGCATAGATAATTGCTTTGGGCTCCACTTTCTCTTTTACACCCGAATCAATCTGTTTCAACCCTTTCTCAAATTGAGAATTGTAGGTCATCGACGATTTGATCTCGATGCCACAAAGTGAGTCTCTATTTTTTAGAATCAGATCTACTTCATTCTGATTGCTGTCACGATAGAAGTAGAGGTTGCTCTCTTTGCCTCGATTATAGCGATGCTTGAGAGCTTCCATAACAACAAAGTTCTCAAACAAATTACCCCTCATTTTATCTCTTGATAATTGTTCGGCCGACTCAATTCCTAACAAATAAGCAGCAAGCCCCGTATCAATAAAATAGAGTTTAGGTGTTTTAGTGAGCCGCTTACGTGAGTTTTCAAAATAGGGAGGCAGAAGCATAACAATATAAGAGGCTTGTAATACGGCTAACACACCATTACTAAATACTTGTGCCTGTCTCATCTATTCACCTCTTTTACTTTCAATATTATTTCCAAACCAAGCACTTCCGCTATTTTAGTAAGCGTACTCATAGATGGATTACCTTTGCCAACTTCAATACTTTTGATAATCCGCAGACTTAATCCCGTATAATCCGCTAAGTCTTGTTGAGTTAAACCCAACAAGGAGCGACGTTCTCGTATGATTGAATAAAAATCCATAGTGCATTATTTTACCTCTTTACCACAAAGTTAATGCCTTTTTCTTTATAAACAAACAAAAAGTGCAGTTTATTTCACTCGTGGCATTTGTGATGAGACCTTAGAAGCTTAGGGTTATAATCCCGTCGCCTCCGAAAAATAGGGTATTAACGGCTTTCGGGGATGTGTCAAAACTGGCATATCCCCTTAGAAATGACACAAAATTGTAAAAAACGGCGCAGGCTACACTTTTACAGACATAATCATCATATTATCAAGGTTTCTCTTAAAAAAGAATGAGGGCGTTTCGCCGACAATTTTCTTAAAGTCGTGTATCAGGTGTGCCTGATCGAAGTAGTCTCCCTCAAAAACCATATCCTGAAAATCGACAGCACGGTTCTTCATAATCATCGACCAAAGATAATTCACCCTTACTATACGTGCTGATGTTTTGGCGTTTAGACCTACTCGTTCGATAAAATGTTCTCTGAAATAGCGAGGCGACAATTCGAATTACTCAATCTGCCGGGCTATCGGCACACATCCACACCCCTCCATAATCGAATTATAAAGTACATCTATCTCATCGGGAACATATTCAGTCAACCCTTTTCCCTCGAAAAAATGCTCAACAATAGAGATGCGTTCTTCTGCTGATTTGTGTTCAGCAAATTGTTGTTCAATTATTTTAAGTCCGTCATTTTCTGAACGGCGATAAAAATCGTTTTTGAATGATGACAGATTGAGCGACAAAAGCCGTGAAAGCACCGATGCACGGCAAGTGATAATAAAAGAGTCCAAGTCTTCGTATATCCCGATATTCACTGCCAGAAATAGTGGTACAACTATAAAATGAGGAGGCAAATGTATCAGCGGGTCTTCATGTATGGCAGCCCGCCCTGATGAATTGAACACCAACGAAGCATACCCGCTGGGAATATGTCGGTCAATAATCGAAATATTCTCATCTTCGGACAGAACGTGCTCATACTGAATAACAAGCGGGCGGCAGAGATCAGAGGGTGGGTAGTAGTCGAGTTTCATAATACGTTAAAAATAAGTATTCACCGCAAATTCGAACTGGTCGATAAATATCTGTTTGAAAACATAGATGTTATTCTGCTCATAAAACAACAACATCGCTTTTTTGTAATCAATAGAGTTTACCGTGCGAAAAGAGATCGGGCAGTAATTGTTTGCTATCAGAATGGCGTTACTTACAATTCGTGCGGTACGCTTATTGCCATCGTTAAACGGCTGAATATAGGAAAGCAACAGCAATACGAGCAGAGCCTTTTCAAAGATATTCTTACGCTCGTTTATCAACGTGCAAGTTGATTCGAGTGCTTCACGGATTTGAAATTCATTATCTAAAGGACGATAGTTCGTTCCAGTAATACCCACACGCCTGATACGAATATTTCGCTCCACAGACAACTCCTTGATGAGAATCGAGTGTATGTTTTCAAGTTTTGCAACGGTCAGCACCGATAAATAACCTGGATTTTCAAGAATAAAATCGAGTGCATCCTTGTGGTTAAGCAGCATTACCGCTTCATCCTTACTTTTACCTTGAGCCGTCTCTTTCTCTTTGAGTAAGCGTTCGGTTTCTAATAGTGAGTATGTGTTTCCTTCGATCTGAGAAGACTTCCAGCTAAGGTCTATTCCAAGACGCTCCATCTCACTACGATAAGCATTTTGAGAGAGGGTGGATATATTTTTCCTAAATACCTCTTGTAATGAGTTTAATCGCTCCAACTCAGCTTTCGTGAAGATAGTCTGAGCAGTGCGCAGGGTCAATATCAACTCAAAATTATATTGCTGGTTTATTTTACGCTCATCGACCTCATGCTGAAAATAGGCTTCAGTGTCAATAGGGATAAACAATTGGTATGATGGCGAAATAGAATAACGGCTTGACTTTGCTTGTCCTGTCACGATAATAATACCATCGGCAAGCAACTTAGACAACTCACGTCTAACGGTTGCATATGCTACATCAACTCCTGCACCCCCGAAAATCTCTGAAGAGGAAGATGCCGGATGTTCCCTAATGAAGGATAATATTTGCTCTCTTTTATCCATAGCTATACTTTTTCTGCTCACAAAGATAATATTTTTTTGCTCAAATCGAGCAAATAATGAGCAGAAAACACCAAACATAATGAGCAAATAGGGTGCAAATAACTTGAACGTTTAAGGAAAGAGTGTAACCTTTGACCTACGGTCTTCCGCTCTTCGCACCTGGGCATAGCTCAAGTAAACTTGGCTCTGCACTCGGCTTGTCGGCGGTTGGCTTTTAGATGCTGAAAGGCAATAAGCGTTCTTTGACAAGATAAAAGTATAGCTCATGGCGAACTCGTAACCCGAACCCTTTTATAGATTGGCAATTTACTCATAAATAGTAGATTGCAGACACAAAGTCCGGGAGAAACCTGTGCCGAAAAAACGAGAAAAACCTCAGTATTTGGAGTTGAAAAGAGGATGAAAACAGGGCAAAAAATGAGCGTGTCTACATTTGTCTACTCAAACACGATTTGAATAGACATTTTCGTGTAACCACGCTGTAACCAAACCCTGAAAATAGTACATATAACTATTTGATAAACAAATAGTTTACATCAAAAACATCCCAATCCCAATCCCCTTCTCTCCGCTGGTAAGTCTGGACAAAACCGGACAACAAACAGACAAGTTCCATAATTCCAATGATTTGCAGAACTCTTCTTTGCCTATACGGTTCCCCTCTGAGCCTATATACAACAGTTTGAATAGTAGATTATTGCTGTTTTCATAAATTCTCTCCTTCAATTTAGTTACCTTTGCAAAGGTAGAGTAGTCAAGTACTATTATCAATAGTGAATTATCATCATATTTTTGGCACATTCATGGACTTAGAAAAATATAAATCGTATGTAGAGTTATTGTCAAAAGTGAATAATAGTTGTGTATTTCTTATAGAATACAATAATAGGTTCTTATACACCTCCCCAAATTTCAATACATTTTTCGGCTACGACATCGAAAAGCTCAAAGATCCTTCAATTGAACACAACTACTTAGAAAAATATATTCATCCTGATGATTTCATGTTCTTTGCCACTATTCAAAAAAAGTTAGTTAGCTTTTGTTATAGCCAATCTATTGAAAACAGAAAAGACTATAAGCATATATTTGAATTTAGAATTTTAAATTCAAATAATAAAACAGATAATTTATGACAGACACAGCGCATAGACGCCCCCGAAGAACCAATCTGCAAATAGAGCGTGATATTTTAGAGGCAACCCGGTAGGAAATTCTCGACCACGGTTTTTCCCCACTGACCGTAATAGGCATTACCCGGCGTGCGGAAATAGATCCCAAAAACTTCTACAAACGTTACAAAAATTTGCATGAGTTGCTACACCTCTTACATGGAAAAGAACGATTCCCGGAATAATGTAATCGGCGCTTATGTGAACAATCCTACCGAAGAAAATTATATGAGGATAATAGATTTTATTATAGAGACTAACCCTCTGTATGAATCATTTCCGGAAAACCCAAAATTTAGAAATACAGACAATATAGATAGACTATTTAATGGTAATTAAAAAATATAAAT
>CAYVED010000021.1:0-38869 GCA_964449975.1 uncultured Muribaculaceae bacterium | reverse complement strand
CATGTCGTTTACCTTGAATTTTAATGAATATACCGTATGCGGAGTGATAAAGGATGTTTCTCGTATTACATCAACGGCTTATGCGAATATCTGGTTGCCGTTATCCGCAGATCCGGACTATTATGCAGGGGAAGAATTCGGGGATACCGGATTTCTGGGACTATATAAAGCTATAATCCTGGCCCGTTCTGCGAGTGATTTTCCTAAAATAAAGGAAGGAATATCTTCTAATATAAAAAGGCTGAACAGTTCCATGCAGAGAATAAGGCTGGAGACATACGGACAGCCCGATAATCATTTCCAGTCTTTATTCAGAACTTACTCTAACTCTTTTCCGGATATTCCGGCGGCGCAGATTGCGAGGATAATTTTAATATTTCTGGCATTGCTGTTTGTCCCGGCGGTGAATCTTGCAGGAATAATAGCTTCCGGAATGGAGAACAGACTGGAAGAGCTTGGAATAAGAAAGGCTTTCGGGGCTTCCGGGCAGGTGCTTCTAAGGCAGATTATAAGAGAAAACCTTCTTCTTACTTTTATGGGTGGGGTTTTGGGGCTGTTTATTTCTTTTTTTATAATTTTAAATGCTTCCGGCTGGCTTTTGAAGATAGTGAGCGTAAGTGCATACGATATTCCGGTAGGGGCGGAGGATTTTATTATAACTCCTTCCATGCTTTTTAACCCGGAGATTTTTATACTTACCTTCTTTGTATGCCTGATACTTAATATGCTTGCGGCTGTAGTTCCGGCATATATATCACTGAGAAAAAATATAGTAGATTCTTTAACGGCGAATAAAAAATGATAAAGAGAATAATTAAACAGATATGGGCTTCAAAAAGAGCCAACGGATGGATATTTACGGAATTACTGGTAGTATTCGTGGCTACATGGCTTGTTGTAGATCCTTTGTATACTTTGTTTTACCAGACGAAGTTGTTCCCGTTCGGGTTCGAGCCTGAAAATGTATTTTGCCTCAATATATCTTCCGTTCCCGAAGATGCTGCCAGGTGGAGTAAAGAGGCATCCGTCAGGGAGGCAGTATTGCGGGATTTCGATATTATATCGGGACTTGTAAAGAGTTATCCGGGAGTAAGCGCCGCAACTCCCGCCGGGAACCAGTTCGTGTATAGCGGTTCTTATTCAGGAAGTTTGTTCAGGAGTAGTTCCGATAGTACGAAAAGTGTGAATGCCCAGTTTATGCCTATGTTTCACGGTTCGGATTATTTTAAGGTTTTCAGGTTTAAGGATGCCCGCACCGGAAGATGGGATGTCCCGGACTCTGTTCCGTATGTTGAGAACGGGGTTTTTATAACTTCTTTAATGGAGCAGGCATTGTTCGGCGAGGGAAACGGTACGGGAAAGATGCTGGAATATTCGAAATCTTCATCGAAAAAGTTCAGGGTTCTGGGGGTATTGGAGAATTTTAAAGGACAGTCATGCGTACAGCACGGTCCGGTTATGATAATGATGATGCCGGATTATCATCTGTATGATACTCCCGGCAGGGATGAATCGTCTGCAGATTTCCTCAGCTCTTTTCTTAACTGGTCCGAAGGACGGATTCTGTTCAGAATAAACGACAGATTAGACAGAAGCCTTTTTTTATCGGGATTTAAAAAGGAACTGATGCCGAAGCTGTCTTCCGGGAATTTATATGTCCGCAGCATACATTCGCTACAGGATATGTACAATAATGATGTAGATGCTAAAGGGGTATCGGCTAAGATCAGATTGCAGAGCGTATTTGCATTATTCTTTATGATAAATATAGTATTGGCGGTTTTTGCGACGTTCTGGTTGAGAATACGGAAAAGGAGTTGCGAAATAGGACTTATGAGGGCGGTAGGTTCTACCGGCCGGGGGGTAAGGAACTTTTTTATAGCCGAGAGTCTGTTGATTTTTGCAATGGCCGCACTGACCGGGATTATAGTGTTGATACAGATAGTATATTTTAAGGGACTTTATTCTTACAATTTCGGAAAGGGATACGGAGAGATTATAGACAATAACTGGTATGCATGGTTTATAAATAACGGACCGGCTCATTTTACCGTCGTTACTCTGATAGTGCTGACGGTCATAGGGAGTATGGTAATACTTGCTACGTGGGCTCCCGCCCGGCGTGCGGCAAAAATGCTTCCGACCGATGCGTTGAGAGATGAATAAATATATTAAAAATTTAAGAGATATGATAAAGCTGACACAATTAAACAAGATCTACAGGGCTGACGAGATAGAGACGCTGGCTCTTGAGAATGTGAACATGGAGATAAAGAAAGGAGAATTCCTTAGCATTATGGGGCCTTCCGGCTGTGGGAAGTCTACGTTATTGAATATTATAGGGTTACTAGATACTCCTACCAGCGGGACGGTTGAGATAGACGGGATAGATACGGCCGGTATGAAAGATAAAGAGCTTGCCGGATTCCGCAACAGGGAGTTAGGTTTTGTATTCCAGAGTTTTCATCTTATCAACTCCCTGAATGTGCTGGATAACGTGGAGTTGCCGCTTCTTTACAGGAAGGGGAGCGGAGGGGATGCCATATCTGCTTCGCGCCGTACAGCTCTTGCAAAAGAGATGCTCGAAAGAGTGGGGTTGAGCCACCGGATGCGGCATTTTCCTACGCAACTTTCGGGAGGACAATGCCAGAGGGTGGCTATTGCGCGGGCTATTGTGGGAAATCCTAATATCCTGCTCGCCGACGAGCCTACCGGTAACCTGGATTCAAAAATGGGGGCGGAAGTGATGGATATATTGCATAACCTTAATAAAGAGGACGGCCGTACTATAGTAATGGTAACTCATAATGAGGAACAGGCCCGCCGGACTAGTTCTACTGTGAGATTCTTTGACGGCCGTATTATAGGATAGTTTATTTATGAACCTTTGTAAAAGTATCGGCATAATGAAAATATGTGTAAGATTAGCGGTAATTCCGTTTTTGCTGTTGATGACCCAGGGGGTAAGAGGGCAGGATACCCTGCATCTCTCCCTGGGCGAGGCTATACGTGTTGCACAGTTGCACAGTGTGGACGCAGCGGTAGCGCTCAACGAACTTAAAAGCGCGTACTGGCAGTACAGGACATATCGCGCAGACAGGTTGCCGGAAGTAATTTTCGAAGGAACCGTTCCGGATTATAAGAAGAGTTACAGTTCTTATCAGTTGGATGACGGCTCTTATACTTTTGTAAGGAATAATATGCTGGGTATGAACGGCGGTATATCCGTGACGCAGGGGCTTCCTTTTACGGGGGGAAAAATATCGCTGGGAACTTCGCTGGATTTTACCAGGCAGCTCGGAGCCGGCGGTAAAAATAAATTTATGAGTATTCCGGTGTCGGTTACATGGAGGCAACCCGTGCTTGGCGTGAATAAATATAAATGGGACAGAAGGATAGAGCCGGTAAAATATAAGGAGGCGAAAGCGTCTTATATCGAGAGCGTGGAGGGGATAACCCTCTCTGCTATCTCATATTATTTTAATTTGTTGCTGGCACAGGTTAATTTGCAGATATGCAGACAGAATATTATTAATGCAAACAAACTGTACGAGGTTGCACAGGCAAAAAGGAAAATAGGCCAAATATCGGAAAGCGATCTTATGCAGCTTAATTACGAGGCTCTTAAAGCAAAAGGCGCCCTGACGGAAGCCGGGAGCAATTTTAATGCGCAGATGTTTAAGCTGCGGGCTTTCCTGGGTTTAGAAGAAGAATGTATAATAAAGCCGGAGATTCCGAAGGAGATTCCTGTTATGAATATAAATTACAGGGAGGTACTGGATAAGGCTCTTGAGAATAACTCTTTTGCACAGAATATTATCCGCCGGCAACTGGAAGCGGATTACGCCGTAGCTACCGCCAGGGGCAACAGGAGGAAAATAGATATGTACGCTTCGATAGGATATTCCGGTGTAAACGGGAAATTCGGAGATGCTTATACGGGATTAAACGATAATCAGATTGTAAGTGTGGGGGTGTCTATCCCGATACTTGATTGGGGAAAGAGGAAAGGGCAGGTTAAGGTGCAGCAGAGCAACAGGGAGGTTGTGGAGAGCAGGATAAAAAAGGAGCAGATGGATTTTAACCAGAATGTATTCTTGCTGGTGGAGAATTTTAATAATCAGGCCGGACAGCTTGAGATTGCGGTTGAGGCGGACAAGATTGCCCAAAAGAGATACGGTACGGCCATAGAAACTTTTGTTATAGGGAAAATAAGCATTCTGGATTTGAATGACGCAAGGGACTCCAAAGATTCGGCAAGAAAAAAATATATAGAGGATATGTATCTTTACTGGAATTATTATTATAACATAAGGAGTGTCTCCCTGTATGATTTTATAGGAAAACGTACCCTGGATGCCGATTTTGAGAGGCTGGTAAATGAATAATTACTATTTTTGATCAACTAAAAAAAAGACCGGTAATTGCTGGAGATTACTTAATACTATTGCGGCAGATGATTTTAATTGTAGATGACGATAATGCAATCCGTTCTTCGCTTATGTTCCTGCTGAAACGGGCGAAATATGAACCTTATGACGTTTCTTCTCCTAAAGAGGCGATAGAGTTCGTACGCCTGCGGACTCCCGATCTTATTTTAATGGATATGAATTATTCTCTTACCACAACGGGGGAGGAGGGAATATTTTTACTGAAACAGGTTAAAATATTTTGTCCCGATACTCCGGTAATACTTATGACTGCATGGGGGAGTATACAACTGGCTGTGGAGGGAATGCGTGCGGGGGCTTTCGATTTTATTACAAAGCCCTGGAATAATATGGTGCTGCTGAAGACCATACAGACTGCCATACAGATACGCAGTCGCGGCGGCGATATGCAGAGGCTTCCAGGAGACGGTTCCGCAAGGGAGAATTCATTTGCGGGGGTAAAGATTATAGGAGAAAGCAGGGCGTTGCGGGATGTGCTGGACACCGTAAAAAGGATAGCCCGTACAAATGCACCCGTACTGATTACGGGGGAGAGCGGAACAGGAAAGGAGTTGATAGCGGAAGCTATACATAACGAGAGCTTGCGTTCGGGTTCTCCTTTTGTCAAGGTGAATCTGGGAGGCATAAGCCATAGTTTGTTCGAGAGCGAGATGTTCGGACATAAGAAAGGTGCTTTTACGGATGCTTATTCGGACAGGACGGGACGTTTCCAGATGGCGGATAAAGGGACTATTTTTCTTGACGAGATAGGGGAACTGGATATAAACTGCCAGGTAAAATTGTTGAGGGTATTGCAGGATCAGACTTTTGAAGTTCTGGGAGACAGCAGACACAAAAAAGTTGATGTGCGCGTTGTATGCGCTACCAACAGGAATTTAAGACAGATGGTTGCGGAGCACACTTTCAGGGAGGATCTGTTTTACAGGATAAGTCTTATTCCGGTGCATTTACCTCCTTTGAGGGAACGTACTGAAGATATTCCTTTACTGGCGCGTTATTTTGCGGCAAGGGTATCGGAGGATAATAAAACGGCTCCCGCCGGTTTTACGGATCAGGCATTGATATATTTACAGAGGCTTGATTATCGGGGGAATATAAGGGAACTTAAAAATCTTGTGGAGCGGACGATACTGCTTTCCGGCAAAGGATTGCTGGATGCGGACGATCTCAGGAACGCCGCCGGATATTTTTCCGGCGATCCGGCGGATAATTCCGGAGCGGGAGAGAGTGTTCCGGCAGGTTTAAGCGCACTGGAGAGGCTGGAAAAAGCGGAAGTGGAACGTGCAATGGCCGACAATGATAATAATATAAGCAGGACTGCAAGGTCGCTGGGAATAAGCAGGGCTGCGTTGTACAGGAGGCTGGAAAAGTATAAATAAATAATATGCGGTGATCTGGATCATAATAGAAATATCGGTCTTACTGTTTGCTGCTGCGGTTTTTTTTCTGTACCGCAGGGCCATACGTCCTTTTAATATTATCGGTAACGGGATGGATCTGCTTAAAGAGCAGGATTTCAGTTCCCGGCTGGGATATGTCGGACAGAAAGACGCAGATAAGGTGGTTGATATTTTCAATAAGATGATGGAGCACCTTAAAAACGAACGGCTGCATCTGCGCGAGCAGAACAGATTCCTCGACCTGTTGATAGCTTCCTCTCCGGTAGGGATTATAATTCTGGATTTCGATGAGAAAATAATGCAGGTAAATCCGTCGGGATATAAAATATTCGATATATTCACGGAAAATCGCATATCTGTGCCGGCGGCAGGGGACGGGAGTTCGGATACGGGCGTTTCATGCGGAGGCGTTGACGGGATGACAGGAAAGGATCTGGCCGCTCTTCCTCCTTTAGGGCCCAGGCTTGCCGCACTGCAAAACGGAGAATCGGAGATAATAAGGTTGAGTGATGCCACTATCTATAAATGTTCCTGTTCCGTGTTTGTGGAAAGCGGGTTTTATCATAAGTTTTATCTTGTGGAGCAGATGACGCAGGAGGTACTCAAAGCCGAGAAAAAAGCGTATGAAAAAGTTATCCGTACTATAGCCCATGAGGTCAATAATTCTATGGCCGGCATAGGCTCCGCCATGGATACGGTAAGGGATATTATGGAAATGCGGAGTGTTCCCGGAAATGATAATTCCGCCGATTGCTGTCCGGAAAATGCCGATATTGTACGGATGCTGGAAATAGCTTCCGAAAGGTGTACTTCATTGAGTAATTTTATTACCAATTATGCCGACGTGGTTAAGATACCGAAACCGGAACTGAAAAATATTCCGGTAAACGGGTTCTTGCGCAATATGTTCTGTTTTTGCGAAACGCTCTGTTCCGGAAAGAATATCAGGATATTATTAAGGGTATCCGGCAGCGATCCGGTATTATATCTCGATACCATACTTATGGAGCAGGCTATATTGAATATTGTAAAAAATTCGATAGAATCTATAGGAGAAGCGGAGGGGGAAATTGTAATAACGACTTTCGATAACGGGGATATCGAGGTTTCGGATAACGGCGCAGGAATATCGCATGAGGCTGCGGATAAGCTTTTTACTCCGTTTTTCTCGACTAAGCCAAACGGACAGGGGATAGGCCTTATTTTTATCCGCGAAGTACTCCAGAAACACTCTTTCCGTTTCTCTCTCCGGACAGGAGACGACGGAATTACCAGATTCCGGATTTCTGTGTAGCCCGGTTGCCGACCGATAATATGTGTATGCTCAACTTCCGGTTTTTATGTATAATGTTCTTTCTGTATTTTGCTCTATTTCTCAGTTTTTATCCTATCTTTGCAACGGATTATGGTGTAATTTGTTCGTTTAGTCAGGATAAATTAGTAAGAGGGAATCCGGTTTAATTCCGGAACTATACCCGTAGCTGTAAGTTCGTATCCAACCGAAGGTACTCTTTGCCACTGTCATAGAGACGGGAAGGCTCCTCCGGAGAACGAGTCAGAAGACCTGCCATAATTCTTTAATTTCACGGTTTCGGGGTAAAGATCGTGACGGATTCATCAGTAATATAAGACTTAATGTTAAGATTTGCTGCCGTTTGCGGTTTTATGTTTTTGTTTTCCGTTACCTTTTACGGGCAGCGGAAAGATACCGTTTTGAATGAGGTGGTGGTATCGGGAAACGTAATGCGTTCGCCCGCGAAAGAGAGCGCTCCCGTACAGGTAATGGGACGCGGAAAAATCGACAGGCTGGGGTTGCAGGAGTTATATGAAGCCGTGCGTACTTTTTCCGGGGTCTCGATAAAGGATTACGGGGGAATAGGCGGGGTAAAGACGGTTTCGGTAAGGAGTTTGGGGGCGCAGCATACGGCTGTAAGCTATGACGGGGTTACCATGTCGGATGCCCAGAGCGGACAGATAGATATAGGCAGATTTTCACTTGAAAATATAGAAGAAGTTACCCTTACCATAGGGCAGGGGGACGAGATATTCATGCCGGCCAGGAATTTTGTTTCTTCCGGAATGCTCAATATAAAGACTTCGGTTCCCAAGTTCGATAACGGTAAAGTGAATACGGGCGTGCAACTGAGAGGCGGTTCTTTCGGCATGTTCAATCCTTCCGCCATTCTGGAAGGAAAACTGGGGGATAACTGGGCGGTATCTCTTACGGGGGACTGGATGAGGGCGGACGGAGTTTATCCGTTCAGGCTCACTAATGGTAATCTGGTAACTAAGGAGAAACGCAATAACAGCGATGTGGAGATACTGCGTACCGAACTGAATATTTACGGTAAGGCTGGAAAAAGCGGAAAGCTGTTTTTTAAGGGAAACTATCTTACTTCGGAAAGGGGATTGCCCGGTTCCGTAGTGCTTTATAATACGGAGGCTAATGAGAGGCTGTGGGACAGGACGGGTTTTGCGCAGGCCGGATACAGGAACGTGATAAATGGAAAATGGGCGGTAGAGGGGTATCTTAAATATAATTACGCATGGAACAGGTATATGGATACGGGTAATGAGTATCCCGACGGAAAACAGGACGACAGATATACCCAGCAGGAGTACTATGCTTCGGCTGCGGTGAGGTTTACTCCGGTTAAAAGCCTTGTTCTTACTTTTGCACAGGATGTTTTTGAAAATACTTTAAGAGCTACTATTCCAGGATGTCCGGATCCCTGCCGGTTAAGTTCCATGAGCGCGTTGGCAGCCCGGTATTCAAATGAACACATTACCGTTACGGCTTCGGCCTTAGGAGTGTATAATAGTGAAACGGTAAAAAGGGGAAATGCCGCTCCCGTTCGTAAACATCTGTCTCCTTCGCTCGGCGTATCATACAAAATTTTATCGGGAAGAAACCTGCGGATAAGGGCTTCCGTAAAGGATGCCTACCGTATTCCTACTTTTAACGACCTTTATTATGCCAGAGTAGGCAATACGAACCTTAAACCCGAAAGGGCGGTACAGTATAACGCAGGTATTACGTACAGCGATAAATTATTCCCCGGCCTGCTGGATTATGTTGTTTTTTCAGTGGACGGATACTATAATACGGTAAAGGATAAAATAGTTGCCATTCCTACAATGTTTATATGGAAAATGCTTAATATGGGGGAAGTGGATATATGGGGGGGGGATATAAACTTCTCGACGGCTTTTACTGTGTGCGGGAGCGTGGATTTTAACTTGTCGGGAAACTATTCTTATCAATATGCCGTGGATATTTCGGACAGGAGCGCTAAAAATTATAAGCACCAGATACCTTATACTCCGCGTCACAGCGGTAATATAACGTTTATGTGTACCACTAAATGGGCGGATCTGGGTTATACGGCGTCTATAGTCGGAGAGAGGTACGCTTTGCCGCAAAATATTGAGGAAAACAGGATTGAAGGATATTGCGAGCAGAACGTATCGCTGAGCAGATCATTTATGATCGGAAAATGTTCTTTACGTTTGCAGGCTGAGATGCTTAATATTGCCGATATTATGTATGATGTGATACAATATTACCCCATGCCTGGCAGACAATACCGTTTTACGTTGAAATTCAGATATTAAACAAGATAGCAGAGATGAGAAATTTTTATTTTATGTTGGTTTGCGCAGCGGTTGTACTGAGTACGGTTTCCTGCAAAAAGGAAAATCCCGTACAGAACGTGCCGGAAGTAACCGTAGGCGCTTATGTGCTTAATAACGGGAAGTGGAAAAGCAATAATTCTTCTTTAACGTATTATAATACCGATACGAAAGCGGCTACACAGAATGTTTTTCTTTCCCGCAATGGTAAAAAACTGGGCGATATTGCCCAGGACATGCTTATTTACGGTGGGAAAATGTATATTACCGTAGCTAATTCCGGGGTTCTTTTCGTAACAGATAAACAGGGAACCATACTAAAGGAGATTAAGTCGGAGGATTATAAGGAACCGCGTTATCTTACTTCTTACCGGGGGAAAGTATATGCAACTTATTATGACGGATTTTTGGCTCAGATAGATACTGCTACATATGCGGTTAAAACGGTGAAAGTAGGGCTTAATCCGGAGGGGGTGAAACAGGCTAACGGGAAATTGTACGTGGCTAATTCCGGAGGAGCCAATCATCCTCTTTATGATAAAACCGTATCTGTGGTCGATCCTGCCGCCATGAGCGTTCTGAAAACTCTTGACGTGGTTATTAATCCTAATATTGTAGAGGTTGATAATCAGGGAGATGTTTATGTCGTTTCGACGGGCGATTATTATATGATTCCTCCGGCGCTTCAGAGGATAGATACCAAAACCGACGAGGTAAAAGCTGTGGAACTCTCCGTAAAAGACGATAAGGGAAATAGCGTGACGCTCCCTCCTGTGTGGATGTCTATGGGCGCCGGTAATAAACTTTATATTATATCGGGGCAAAATGATGAAAACTATAAAATGCAGGGTAAAGTCTATGAATTCGATACTATGACGGAAAAAATAGAAAGGGAGTTCGTAAAAGACGGAACGGTTGTGAAGGATTTGTATTATATAAATGCCGACCCTGTAAACGGGGATGTGTATGTAGGTTCTTCGGATTATGTGAGTAACGGAGATATGTATGTGTTCGGAACTGACGGTAAACTGAAGAATAAATTTGAAACCGGGCTTAATCCTATAAAAGTCACTTTCCTTACAAATAAAAAATGAGACTGTTTTTAATATTGAATGTGGTGTTGGTGCTGCTCGGCTCTTGTAAGGGGGGCCGGGCATTACCTTTGTCCGCAGAAGCGGCAAAAGACAGCATCCTTTATGCTACAGGATATACCGTATCTCATTTTAAGGATTTTACACAGGTGGATGTAAGGGATCCCTGGGATACCGTCAGACTTTTGCAAAGGTATCTGCTTGTGGACAGGAATCTTGGAGAACTTCCTGAAGGGATGCCGGACGGAACGGTAGTGCGTATCCCGATAGATAAGATTATTGTATATGCTACCGTACATGTCTCGATAATTGAACAACTTGGCGGAGGAGACCGGATAATAGGAGTCTGCGAGCCGAGATATATGGCTTCCCGGCTTATAAAGGAGAGGCTTGTTTCGGGCCTTGTTGCGGATATAGGGGAATCTATGACGCCTAATGTGGAGAAGATAATTGACGTGGGAGCTGAGGTAATTATCGCATCTCCGTTTAAAGATAACGGTTACGGTGCTGCCGAGAAACTGGGTATTCCTATTATAGAGGGGGCCGATTATATGGAGCGGCATCCGTTGGGACGTGCCGAATGGCTCCGTTTTTACGGGATGCTGCTTGGGAAAGAACATCTTGCCGATTCTATATTTAACGTAACATGCGCAGAGTATAACCGGCTTAAAGAGCTTGTCTCATCTTCCGGACAGAGACGGCCGGGCGTATTTGCGGAAAAAAAATACGGAGGACAATGGTTTATTGCCGGAGGAGACAGCTATATGGCCGCTTTATATAGAGATGCAGGAGCCGATTATATATTCGGGGATGTGCCGGGCAGCGGAAGTATTCCCATGTCTTTTGAGACCGTCCTGGATAAAGCTATCCATGCTGATATATGGATTATTAAATATAACTCGGCAAAGGATCTTACTTATGAGGAACTGAGATCAGAATATCCGCCTTATGCCAATTTCGATGCATTCAGGAACAGGCGGGTATTAGGCTGCAATACAGGTAAGGTTCCGTATTATGATGAAGTTCCCATGCATCCCCACTGGCTGCTTAAAGATTATGTCTGGATTTTTCATCCCGGACTGCTGCCTGATTATATCCCCCGGTATTTTCAGAAGTTAAAGTAAAAGATACGGCTTCTTAATAAGGATTTTCCGGAAGGGCTTCCAATAATTCCGAAATGCTGCGGGCAAGATACCGGTTTCCCTGCGGCATCGTTACCTCTATATTATCGGGAGCGATGCAGGTTATCTTTATATTACCGGGATTTACGGGCGACGGTTTGTAGCCTTTCCTGATGAGTGCGTTTCCTACCCAGAAAGAGGTAAGGAAATCTCCTTCTATCCCGGCGGGATTATCGGGAACCGGAGTATTGAGTTTTCCGGTGGCGGCATCAAAAGTAATCTCTTCCCGGTTAAAGAACTTGTCCAGTTTTCCTCCCAGAATAAGATCTTCCGGGGTTCCGCAGCACATGGCGTCTCCCTTTTTCTGCAACCATAAACAGTCTCCCATCTGTATGGCAAGATCCAGATCGTGCGTAGAGAGCAGGATACTCTTGTCCTGGGTGTTTGCCAGTCTGCGGAGCAATACCATCGTCTCGATACGACTGGTAATGTCGAGAAATGCGGTAGGCTCGTCAAGAATTATTATCGGGCACTGCTGGGCAAGGGCTTTGGCTATCATGGCTTTCTGCCTCTCTCCGTCACTTAGTTCGGAAACATAGTTATGAGCTTTATGAGCTATGCCCGCAGCCTGCAAAGATTCTTCTATGACTTTGTGATCTTCCGGTTTGAGTTGTCCGAAAAAACCGGTGTACGGATGCCTTCCCAGGGAAACGAGTTCATATACGGTAATGCCTCCGGCATTTGTTTTCTCTGTAAGCACTACCCCTATGGAGAGGGAAATATCTCTTTGAGAATAAGTACTGAGCGGTTTACCCATAATATCTATACTTCCGCCCAGGGCCGGCTGGAAGCCGCATAACGTCCTGAGTAAAGTTGATTTTCCGGCTCCGTTAAGCCCCAGCAGGCATGTTACTTCCCCCGGATAGAGGTTAAGCTCCAGTCCTTCATGGATTTTTCTGCGCCTTCCTCCTTTAAGGCAATATCCTATAATTAATTCTTTTGCGGAGACGGAGGGCGTTTTTTCTTTTTGGGGTATGCGGCTGTATCTCTCCATATCAGTTGAAATATTGGATATTCTTACGGTTTATTATCACATATATTATTACAGGGGCTCCGAGTATGGGGGTGACGGCATTTAGGGGCAATACCGAATTGCTTGCCGGAAGTACGGTAAGCATATTGCAAAAAAGGGCTACGCATGAACCGGCCATTATGGTTACCGGTACGAGCTGCTTATGGTTGGAAGAGCCAAGTATGAGCCTTGCCACATGAGGAACGGCCAGCCCTATGAAAGATACCGGTCCGCAGAATGCGGTGGCGGTGGCCGTAAGCAGGCCTGTGCATATCAGTATGGAGATACGGGCGGGTTTTATCTTCACTCCCAGATTTGCAGCATACATCTCTCCCAGCAAGAGTGCGTTGAGCGGCTTTATAAGTATCAGCGAAAATATAAGTCCCGCTATTATGAAGGCACAGAAGTAAGGCAGTTTTTCTACCGAAACACCGGAGAAATCTCCCATGCCCCACATTACAAATGCGTGTACCTTATCGGATGAAGCCCTGAAATTCAATATTGAGATAACGGATGAAACGAGATAGCCTACCATTATTCCTATTATAAGCAACATTATATTGCTTTTTACCTTTGAGGAAAAATAAATTATCAGCGAGAGTACTGCCGCCGCTCCTGTAAAGGCCGCCAGGATTATTGTAATGTAGCCGCTTACAGGCCATCCCGGAATTATATTTACCGCACCCCCGAAATATAACATTATTATAGCCACCCCCAGATTGGCGCCGTCGCTTATTCCGAGTATCGAAGGGCCGGCCAGAGGATTGCGGAACAAGGTCTGTAGCATAAGTCCGCTTACGGCGAGAGAGGCTCCGGCCAGCAATGCCGTGACAGCCTGCGGGAACCGGGATCCGGATATTATATGTATCCATGCGGGCTTTATGTTTGCCGTTCCGTTTCCCGATAAAATATCCATTACTGCTCCGAAAGGGATATGTACCGCTCCGAAAATAAGATTAAAGAAAAAAAACAATACCAGCATAAACGCCAGTACCGGATAGATAAGTTTATATTTAAAAATATTTTCTTTCAAATCCTTGATTATTTAATAGAAAGAGAGATAAAAAGTCCGGCCGTGCTAAGGTGTGTACTCATATACGTTTATTAATGTGATACTTGTTCCTTTCACTGCTGTTGCGGCTTATAAGTTCAGCTATAAATCCGGTAAGGAAAAGTTGCGTACCTATAAGCAGTGCCACTAACGCGAGGTAAAACAAAGGCTGATCGGTAACCGCTCTGTATTTTAGGCCCTGAGACTGTGCCACTACTTTTTCTGTTATAAGCCAGAGGGTAATTATAAAACCTATGAAAAATGTAATAGATCCCATTAATCCGAAAAAATGCATTGGTTTTTTACCGAACCTGGATAGGAACCACAGGCTCATAAGATCCAGATACCCGTTCACGAACCTGCTCATTCCGAACTTGCTTTTCCCGAATTTCCGTACATGGTGCTTTACTACTTTTTCGCCTATATTTCCGAATCCGGCATTTTTTGCCAGATACGGGATATACCTGTGCATCTCTCCATAAACCTCTATGTTTTTTACTACCTGGTTCCGGTACGCTTTAAGGCCGCAGTTCATATCATGTAGTTTTATCCCGGTAACACAACGGGCAGAGGCATTATATATTTTCGAAGGAATGTTTTTCGACAGCTTGCTGTCGAATCTTTTCTTTTTCCAGCCGCTTACCAGGTCGTATCCTCCCTCCTTTATCATTTTGTATAATTCCGGTATTTCGTCGGGATCATCCTGAAGATCTGCGTCCATCGTTATTACCACGTCTCCCTGTGCTGCCTCGAACCCGGAATATAGCGCGGCGGATTTACCGTAATTCCTTCTGAAACTTATACCCTTTATATTAGGATCTTCCTTTGCCAGTCGCTCTATGATTTCCCAGGATTTATCGGTACTGCCGTCATCCACCATAATAAGTTCATAAGACAGGCCCTCTTGCTTCGTTACATTCAGGATGCCATCCGCAAGCTCCTTTAAAGATTCTTCTTCGTTAAAAAGCGATACTACTACCGATATATCCATAATTTCCTCACTTTTGAATTTAATTGCTCCGGAAAATAAATACCTCACAGGAAAGAAAACAGGCCCGTTTGCGTACTCCTATTCCGCAGGCTGCTCTCCGGCAAAAATATCCGTCTTTTTGGTATAATTTGCGATTATTGCGGAGGTTACGGCTCCGAAAATTATATAATAAATAAGACTTCCGAACAGGGTGATTTCAGGTATCCATGACATCGCCTTGTCTAAGTTTCCTTCCTGGTTCTGGGCGGCCAGACTTTGCTGTAATTGTTCCATAGCTCCCTGGAATTGTTCGGGAAATATGAACGTTACGCTTAGAAAACTGAACCCGGCGCATATCAGCGATGAAAAAACGCATAATATAAATCCGTAATTAAAACTCTCTCCGTAGCTTATCGTATCGAATTTTCCGGAATACTGTTTCATGAAATAGTAAAGGAGATATATACACGCCGTGAACTTTATTATCCAGAGAATAATCATAATAATTCCTTTTAATTCCAGAACGGGGCCGGATAATGTATAAATAATAGTTACAAGGGAGAGTATAAGGCCGTTTGCGGCCGCAGAACTCCATTTGCCGTTTTGTCCCATATTAATTAATGTTTGAACTTTATTATGTTTAAGTAATGCAAAAGTAATATAAAAAAGCGAGATTGAGAAAAATAAAGCAATAGTATTGAAAAACAAACGATTATATACATCGTGCCAGTAAACGAGCTATAACCGGGGATATATCAATAGGGAATAGTGGTGACATGGTAAATCTGCTGTTCCGCTTTTATTATTCCCTAATTTATAATATTTTACTTGCTTTCTTTGTCCACTTTTATTATATTTGTATTACTTTTTACGAAATAAACGCAGCATGAGTAGTAATTTAAAAGCACTGTTTATCATCCTATGCTTACAGGTAAATACACATTCTCTTATTGGAAACAACATAGAAACCAACATTGATCATATCCTTATTATCAATGCTTATGCAGATTCCAATCCTTTTAGCAGCAGCCTTGTCAATCCCATTATCAGCATGGCTTCTCAAAACAGTAAAATAGGTGTATACGCTGCCAACCTGAGCATGTTTACTCTGCAAAAGTACCAAGACCTGAAACTTTTAGAGGAAGACATCAGAAAAAAACTTCCACACGACAGTCCCAAAATGATTGTATTCATAGGAAGTCCCAGTTTCATATTGTGTGACCTTTTTGATAGGTTATGGCCTGATATTCCTATGCTGTTATGCGGAGAACGCGATTATACCGGCCCGGATGAAATTATAGCCCGTGGACAAGCACTCACTCCGGAACAATGTATTCCTATAAGCCGTTTACAAGGCAAATATAACTTGACACTGATGCATGCCAATGTTTATATGGAAGAAAACATCCAACTCATGAGGCAGCTTATCCCGAAAATGAACAAAGTGCTGTATATCGGTGACGACACATATATTTGTCAACAAAACAATTACGATCTTTCCAAAATAATTCGGGATAAATATCCGGAAATAAAATATGAATTTATCTCCGCACAGAATACTTCTACCGATAGTCTTTTCACTATTCTCAACCAAATTAATCCCAACACTACCGGTATTTTGTTTTCTTCGTGGTACCGCAAACAAGATTTTAAGGATAACGTGATAATGACCATCAATTCCTATCGCATTGTAGCCACTTCTTCAGTACCTTTATTTTCTTTCAGGAGTATCGGCATTGAAGAAGAAGGAGGAATTGTTGGCGGTCACATTTATAACGAGCAGAAGTATGTCGGAAAAATATTAAATACTATAGAGGAGATACTGAATGGGAAGCCTGCCCGCAATATTCCTATTTACCATACCGACGACGCGGCTCCGGTATTCAATTATCAGTCTTTACTCCAACGCAACCTCGATCCCAAACGCTGTCCTAAAAACACAATTTTCTTTAATGCGCCTCTTACCTTCTGGGAGCAATATGAATATGTAGTCATAGGAATAATCAGCCTAATAATTTCCCTGTTACTGCTTTTTCAATACTACCGCCTCCGCGTGTTCAAAAAATTGAAAAGCATCCAGCAAAACGAACTGACAATTATCAGCAAATATTATAACCTCATTAATACTATGCCTATTCTTTATATGTTGGAAGAACTGATAAAGAATGAAGAAGGAGAGATTGTTGAAATCAGGTTCGCCGATGTAAACAAGCATTTTGAAGCAAGGTTTTTCGAGTGCAATAAAATTCTCGGAAAACTTGGAAGCGAACTGTTTCCGGAATCCATGTCACAGTTCCTCCATTTCATGAACATAGCCATGAAAGAGAAACGCCCCGTCACCTTCTCCTATTATTACAGGGAAATGGATACCTTTTATGATATAGTGGTTAACTTAAACAGTGATAACCGTTTTATGGATGTATTCTGCCTGGACAGCACAGAGTTACATCATGCACAAAGCCAGTTGCGTTCCACTAATCACAAACTGTCCATGGTTCTTGATGTAGCCAATATAGTACCTTGGAAGTGGAATCGCCGGAACCGCACCATATTGTGTGATGTAAACAAACACATTGAATTGAGTAACAATCACAATGAAATAAGTGAAGAACAGCTTTCCGTGCCGGATAGCCAGTATTTTTCCAAAATATATAAAGCAGACCTCGCTAAAGTTAAAAAGGCTTATGTAGATCTAATAGCCGGACGTATTCCAAAAGTAAAGGAAGAATATCGTGTAATAAGTTACGTAAACGGATGTAAGCATATTGACTGGGTGGAAGTCCAGGCTGTTGTAGAAAGCCATGACGAAGACGGTAATCCTTTAACATTGGTAGGTTCTTCCCGGATAATTACTGAACGGAAGAAACTGGAAAATGATTTGATTTTTGCCAAGAACCGTGCAGAAGAATCTAACCGTCTGAAATCAGTTTTCCTTGCCAATATGAGCCACGAAATCCGTACACCGCTTAATGCCATAGTCGGTTTTTCGAGAATCCTCGCTTCCACTGAAGGGGAGGAGGCAAAGCAAGAATATGTCAGCATCATTGAAAACAACAACACATTGCTTTTACAGCTAATTAGTGACATCCTCGATCTTTCAAAGATCGAAGCGGGAACTATGGAATTTATAGAAAGTGATTTCGAATTAAACAAAGTGATGACCGAATTGGCAACCTCCCTCTGTCTGAAACTTTCTACGGATAAAGACGTTGTCCTGATATTCGAGCCTCAATTACCAGAATGCCATATTCATTCAGAACATAACCGGCTCTCACAGATTATCATTAACTTAGTCACTAACGCCATTAAATTTACTGATAAAGGCAGCATCCGTTTCGGTTATGAGAAACGAAGCAACCTAACGCTATATTTTTATGTCAAAGATACTGGCTGCGGTATTCCCGAAGACAAGAAAGAGGCTGTGTTCGGCCGCTTTGTCAAATTGGATAATTTCGCGCAAGGTTCCGGTCTCGGACTTTCCATCTGCCAAACCCTGGTTAAGCACATGGGAGGTGAGATTGGTCTGAATTCTGTTCCGGGAGAAGGCTCTACATTCTGGTTTACCCTGCCGTATGTACCTGCAACCAATGCAGAGTTCCGGAAATAAAAGCAGTACCTTTAAAAATCAAGAAACAGAAAGTCACCATTCTTGCGGCAGAAGATCATGAAAGCAACTACCGCCTCATTTAGACCTTTTAAAGAAAGACTACAATCTGGTACATGCCAGGGACGGTGAAGAAGCAGTAACCTCATTCAAGGAACATGCTCCGTAGTGAGAGGCTTAAAATAGCTAAAAAATATCCTTAAAATAACTGCTATTTCTTTAGTTGTAATCTCTGGTTGTTAAGAAGAATGACATTTCCGTTACTCCATTGGTCGGTGATACCTGATCTCTTGAATACCTGAACTGTGACTTTGCACCCGATTTGCATGAATGATTTATTCGCAACTATCTTTTCTGTTCTGTTTAACCTTTCGGTTTTATTCTTTATCTTTACAAAAAATCTGACTGAATAATGAATAAAATCGTATTTCTCGATGCGGATACCGTTGGCAATGACGTATCCCTCGAACCTGTAAGCAGGCTGGGAGACCTTGTGACATATCCTTATACTGCTCCGCAGGATGTATTTGAGCGTATTAAAGATTGTGATATTTTAATTGTAAACAAAGTTACGATAGGCAAGGAGCAGATAGATGCTGCACGGGGACTTAAACTTATCTGTGTTGCCGCTACCGGAACCAATAATATTGATATACCTTACGCGAACTCAAAAGGGATTCCGGTAAAAAATGCGGTCGGCTACTCTACCGAGAGCGTTGTCCAGGTTACGTTTGCAATGGTGCTTACCCTGGCGGGACAGATGCCGTATTTCGATAACGCCGTAAAAAGCGGGAAATATTCCGGAGGACTCTCGTTCACCGATGTTACCAGGAGCTTCTGGGAACTTAAAGGTAAAAAATACGGTATAATAGGGCTGGGTAATATCGGTTCGCGTATTGCGGAGATCGCTTCGGCGTTCGGGATGGAAGTTTTCTATTTTCCCACCGGGGGTAGACCGCACTCCGATAAATATCAGGCTCTTTCTCTCGTGCAACTTATGGGGGAATGCGATATTATATCGGTGCATGCCCCTCTGAATGAGCGGACTGATAATCTCATAACATATGATGTCCTTAAATTGATGAAGCCTTCTGCATATATAATCAATATGGGGCGCGGAGGCATTATAAACGAGGCGGATCTGGTACGGGCGTTAGATGAGAACCTTATTGCAGGGGCCGGGGTAGATGTATTTACAAAAGAGCCTCTTCCTCTTGATTCTCCTTATATGAAAATCAGGGATAATTCTAAAATAGCGCTCGCTCCTCATATCGGATGGGCGAGCGTGGAAGCCAGAGAATGCCTTATCGGGAAGATAGCCGGGAACATAGCCTCTTTTCAGCAGCATTGAAATAAATTTTAATAAATAATATAACTATGGACAGACGGAAATTTTTTAAAATAGTATCGGCCGGGGGGATAGGTCTGGCAGTAGCTCCGGTAGAAAAAGCGGTTGCAGCCGTGAGTCCTGTTGCCGCCGCTCCCGATAATTTTACGGATGGTATTGCCGGTATGCAGAATACCGAACCTGCTACGAATATCGGGGATGCGCTTTCCGTTCCCAGAACATCCTCCTCGCTTCCGGGAATTTATCCTGGGAAAGTGGTGCTTGCTACAAATAAAAAGTGTGCAGAGAGTGGTGTTCCGCAATACGGTGAGGCTTATAACACGCTGGCTGCCTCTATGCTCGCACTTACCGGAGAGAAAAAACTTAAAAAGGCATGGCGGAAATTCGTAGGTCCGGAAGATATTATAGGACTTAAACTCAATCCTATCGGCGGAAAGTTGCTCTCTACTTCACATGCCGTTACGCAGGCTGTAATAGCCCAGCTTACCGAAAGCGGCATTAAGCGGGAAAATATCGTTATATGGGACAGGAGGTTGATGGAGCTGGAGGAAGCTGGTTTTACTCCCGACAAATATCCGGGAATCAGAATTGCCGGAACGGAGTGTAAAGACGGAAAGGGTAGCTTTTATAATAAGGAGGGCAAGTTATACGGGGAAGAGAACATAGATAAAGAGCATTTTTATTATGCCGATTGTGAAATGGAGTATGACGCTTATACTTTACCGTATATGATAAACGAGGGGAAATACTCTTATTTTACGAAGATCGTGACGCAGCAGGTCACAAAAATAATCAATATGCCTGTTCTTAAAAATGCCGGAACTACTACTACGTTATGCCTTAAAAATCTGGCTTTCGGATCTATAAGCAATACGGCCCGTCTGCATCAGAAATTATGGCATCAGACATGCGCCCAGGTATGCGCTTTTCCTGTTTTGCGCGATAAGGTTGTGCTGAATATCGCCGACGGTTTTATAGGGTGTTACGATGGTGGCCCCGGAGCTAATCCGCAGTTTATATGCCGGTATGATACCCTGCTTTTGGGAACCGATCCGGTAGCCGTGGACAGGATAGGGCATGAAATAATCGTAAATAAACGGATAGGAGAGGGGATACAGAAATCCGACAGGGCGTCTGCATATAAATTCGTTACACTGGCGGGGGAATACGGTCTGGGAGTAGGGGAGAGGGAGAAGATAGAACTTTTAAAGATTGACTGTTAATAATTTTCATACGGAGATGAAAAGTTATAAGCGTATTAACCGGATTTTTTTTATATGTCTGCTCCAGTTCGTTTGGATTATAGCCCTGGGAGCGCAGGATAAAACGGAAGTTCTCAAACAGAGGAATTTCAAAGGCACTGCGTTGTACGGTTATATGAACGGAGGCTCCGATCTTTATTATGAATACGGATTTAAAGAACTGGATGTAACCGAACTGGAATTTACATTCTATAATGATGAAGACAGTCTTGTAAAGGAGAAATATACCGTGGAAGTATATAAGATGGAGAGCGCTCCGGGTGCTTTCGGACTTTACTCCGTTCATGTAAATAAATTCCTGCGCAGGGATATATTCGGATTCGACTGCCTTACAAAATACCAGTTGCAGGGTTGTATCCTGGACAGGTATATATCCATAGTTTTTGAGAATCCCTCTGCTTCCGCAGCGGAAGGGGCTTTAAGGATATACAGGCAATATCTGGACAGTGCCGCAAATGCCGTGAAGTTCTCAATTCCTCAGATGATTAAAGAGCGGCTTTTATATTCTTTGCAGAACGGGGCGCAGAATACGGGAGTATCGGGAAGGATAAAGTTTATAAAAGGAATGATCTCCCTTAATAACTCCGCCCAGGATTTGTATCCTGTTTTCGACGGATTCGATGAATTCGGTTTGTGGATCACGGAAGATACGGACGAAAGAGATAAAACGGTTTATAATGCCGTTGCGCTCTTCCCTTCGGAGGAAATTCGAGAGGCTTTTTACAACCGCAATAACGGTATAACTGTTTCAGGGGATTTCGCCCCTTTGAAATTGGAGAGGCTTTCCGGAAATGCGGTATTTATAACCCTCGGCGGGATATGATATATTATATAAACTTAGGATTAATACAATCGAATCCGGGATTTTCTATTTCAGCGGGGAATCAGGCTCTTTCTTCATATAATTATATTCAAGCCTGTCCAGCAGACGCGGGAAAAATTTATTAAGCCACACCGTGATTTTGCCTATTGGGGTAAGTATTATTTGTGCTTTTCTTTTCTCTATTCCTTTTACCATACGGCGTGCGACTTCCTCCGCGCTCATCATTCCGGCCTCATCCCTGGGAGTCGATCCTTGCTCCGAACCGTCTGCGGTAAGGGCGGTATGTCTTATATTTGAAGCCGTAAATCCGGGTGCGAATATCATAACATGCAGTCCGTCATGCAGATGTTCTATACGGAGGGTATCCAGGAACCCGCAAACCGCAAATTTGGAAGCGGAATATCCCGTTCTTGCCGGCAGTCCCTTGAAGCCCGCAATAGAGACAACCCCTACGACAGAGCCTCCGGCACGCAGCAACCAGGGCAAGGCATATTTGGTACAATACACCGTGCCCCAGAAATTTACATCCATAAGGTTTTTTATTACCGAAAGATCCAGATCCCTGAACATTGCCCTCATTGATATACCGGCGTTATTTACAAGTATATCTATCCGCCCGAATGTTTCGACGCTTTTTTCGATAAGCCTTTTGCAATGGGATTCGAGCTTTACGTCGGTTTCTACCGCGAGGAATTTCTGCTGCGGATATTTTTCCTTCAGTATCTCCGTAAGTTCGTTCAGTTTTCCGGTATTTCTTGCGGCCAGCACTACGTTTGCCCCGCGTTCGGCGAACTCGTTTACCGCTGCAAGACCTATTCCGGAGCTTGCCCCGGTTACTATTATAACCTTATCTCTCATTATTCCTTTTTAGTGAATAGCTTTATCCTGTATCTGCGTGGAGCCTTTATAGGCGCCGGCTTCGAGTTTTTCTTTAATCTCGGAGAAAGCGTTGAGGGTGTATTCCACATGCTCCATTTCGTGCGATGCGGTAGGGATAAGCCTGTACATAATAACTCCGCGAGGCACTACCGGATATACTACCACGGAACAGAAGATTTTATATTTCTCCCTTAATTCTACAAGGATATTCGTAGCTTCCGGCACGTCTCCTTTTAGGAATACGGGAGTGATGCAAGCCTCTGCAACCCCTATATCGAACCCTCTTTCCCGCAATCCGTTTTGAAGGGCGCGGGTTATCATGAACAGTTTTTTCCGCCTTTCATCGCCTTTCCTTATCATATCCAGTCTTTTGAGACAACCCTCTACAATAGCCATAGGTAGTGATTTGGCGTATATCTGGGAACGCAGGTTATATCTCAGGAAATTTATGATGTCTTTCGGGCCTGCGATAAATCCGCCTATACAAGCCATGGATTTGGCGTAAGCGCCGAAATATAGATCGACTTCATCCATAACGCCGTAATGTTCAGATGTGCCGCGGCCGTTAGCTCCCATAACGCCGAAACCGTGGGCGTCGTCTATGAGGATACGGAATTTATATTTCTTTTTAAGTTCTACTATTTTATCCAGGCAGCCCAGGCCCCCGGTCATACCGTACACTCCTTCGGTAATCAAAAGAATGCCACCTCCGGTCTCTTCGGTAAGTTTGGTTGCCCTCAGGAGCGCTTTTTCGCAGCGTTCTATATCGTTGTGGGGATATACTATCCTTCTTCCCATGTGGAGCCGTACGCCGTCCATTATACATGCGTGCGCCTCGGAGTCGTAAACTATAACATCATGCCGGGTAACGAGCGCGTCTATTGTGGAAACCATTCCCTGGTAACCGAAATTAAAAAGATAAGCATCCTCTTTGCATTCGAATTCGGCAAGCTCTTTTTCCAGTTGCTCGTGAAGCGAAGTGTGCCCGCTCATCATCCTGGCTCCCATAGGGTAAGCAAGTCCCCATTTTGCCGCCGCCTCCGCATCCGTTTTCCTTATTTCAGGATCATTTGCAAGACCTAAATAGTTATTGAATGTCCAGGCAAGCACCTTTTCCCCGTTGAATGTCATATAAGGGGATATTTCGCCTTCGAGTTTTGGGAACATAAAATATCCGTGAGCCCTTTTTCTGTATTGACCGAGAGGGCCTCCCTCGTCCTGCATGATTCTGTCAAAAATATCCATATCCGATAATTATAATGTTTGTTGTATTAATTCTATGTATAACGTATTCTGCGTCCTATTTTTAATATCGTGGTTTTCTTTATCCCGTTAAGGGCGCATAATCTGTTTACCGGAACTCCGGTCTTTATTGCGATTCTTCCCAGAGTATCTCCTTTCTTTATCGTCCAGTATCTTATTTTATCTATTTCCTTTTTATATTCGAAGTTCTTTGCCGATAATACCAATACGCTGTTTTTTACTTTATGCGTATTAAAATCCACAATATCGTTCGGGTTGATGGGATTTCCCAGATAACGCAATTCGAAATGAAGATGATAGCCTGTGGAACGTCCGGTATTTCCTCCCATTCCCAGAGCCTCTCCCGCTTTAATTTCCTGGTTATTCTTTACCAGTATTTTGTTCAGATGACCGTAAAGGGTTTCCAGTCCGTTAGTATGCCTTACCACTATGAAAAAACCGTATCCCCTGTCCCGGCGGGTAATTCTTACCGTACCGTCAAAGGCACATTTTACGGTATCTCCCCTGTGTACTTTCAGATCTATGCCGTAATGGTATCTCCATTTCCTGAATCCCCAGTCCGAGGTAACATGTTTCTGCGAGGGTGCATAATAATTGCTTACATCTATTTTTATAGTATCCGGCATATTCACAAGGGAAACCTGATACGGGTTGATCGTATTATTGCTCCACAGATCATATTCTTCCGGCAGATCTGAGAAATCGGAATATTTCAGATCTTCGTATATCGGCGGAATTTCGGCATTTATTTTAAAGAACAGACTTTCCAGGGTTCTTTCCTCTTTCAGAGGAGTTTTATATTTAATATTATCTGCAGCACGAGCATGGCCTATTATAAGTAATAGAATAAAAGCGGTTATATATTTTAGGATAACTCTTTTGCTCATAATATAACAGGGGGGATATTAAGCGTCTATATTAGCGTATTTCGCATGTTGTTCTATAAACTCCCTTCTGGGAGGAACATCGTCGCCCATAAGCATCGAGAATATTCTGTCCGCTTCCGCGGCATTCTCTATTGTAACCTGGCGTAGAATACGTTTTTCGGGACTCATGGTAGTATCCCAGAGTTGATCGGCATTCATTTCGCCCAAACCTTTGTAGCGCTGTATATGCACCCCTTTCTCACTTCCTCCGGTAAGTTCCTGTACAATTGATTTACGCTCTTCTTCCGTCCAGCAATACTTTTCGGCCTTGCCTTTTTTTACCAGATAGAGCGGGGGAGTGGCGCAGTAAACGTAGCCGTTTTTTATAAGATCAACCATGTGGCGGAAAAAGAATGTAAGTATAAGGGTAGTGATGTGGCTTCCGTCCACATCGGCATCGGTCATTATAATTACTTTATGGTAACGCAGTTTGCTAAGATTAAGGGCTTTGCTGTCCTCTTCCGTCCCTACCGTCACGCCAAGCGCCGTATATATATTTCTTATCTGTTCGCTTTCGAATATTTTATGCTCCATAGCTTTTTCCACATTGAGGATTTTACCCCTTAACGGAAGTATCGCCTGAAACGCCCTGTCTCTTCCGCTCTTTGCCGTACCTCCCGCGGAATCTCCCTCTACGAGATATAACTCGCATTTTGCCGGGTCTCTGTCGGAACAGTCGGCGAGTTTCCCCGGAAGGCCGGCTCCGGACATAACCGTTTTTCTCTGTACCATCTCTCTGGCTTTACGCGCCGCATGTCTTGCGGTAGCTGCCAGGATAACTTTATCTATAATGGCCTTTGCATCTTTCGGATTCTCTTCCAGGTAATTATCAAGGGCAGTGCTTGTCGCCTGACTGACCGCTGCCGTTACCTCGCTGTTTCCCAGTTTTGTTTTGGTCTGCCCTTCGAACTGGGGTTCCGCAACTTTAACGGAGATGACGGCCGTAAGTCCCTCTCTGAAATCCGCCGCATCTATTTCGAATTTCAACTTTGCGAGCATTCCGTTCTTGTCGGCGTAATTTTTAAGGGTCGTGGTAAGTCCCCTTCTGAACCCGCTCAGATGAGTACCTCCTTCTATGGTATTGATATTATTTACGTAGGAATGGATATTTTCCGAAAAGCCGGTATTATATTGCATCGCTATTTCTATCGGGATGCCTGTTCTGTCTGTTTCCAGATATATCGGGGTGTCGGTAAGTTTCTCTCTTGTGCCGTCCAGATATTTTACGAACTCCATTAATCCGCTTTCGGAATAAAATGTTTCGCTTTTGCTCACCTCTACGGTAATTCCGTCCTCGTTTGTCTCCACTTCGCGGGTGTCGGTTATTTTCAGCTTTACGTTTTTATTCAGATATGCAAGCTCCCTTAAGCGGGTGGATAGTATGTCGTAATTGTATTCCGTCGTCTGCGGGAAGATCTGGGGATCGGGTTTGAACGTTATTATAGTACCGGTGTCATTTGTTTCACCGATAACTTTTACCGGATACATGGGTACGCCTCTTTCGAATTCCTGGATGAAAACTTTGCCTTCCCTGTGTACTTCAGCCGTAAGATGTATCGAAAGCGCATTTACGCAGGAAACGCCCACGCCGTGGAGACCTCCCGAAACTTTATAACTGTCTTTGCTGAATTTTCCTCCGGCATGGAGTACTGTAAGTACCACCTCCAGAGCGCTGCGCCCTTCTTTTTCATGTATTCCCGTAGGGATACCGCGTCCGTTATCTTTTACGGTAATAGAATTATCTTTATTGATAACAACGTCTATATCGGTACACCAGCCTGCAAGTGCCTCATCTATCGAGTTATCCACAACCTCGTAAACCAAATGGTGCAATCCCCTCACTCCTACATCTCCTATATACATGGAAGGACGTTTCCTTACCGCTTCCAAACCTTCAAGAACCTGGATACTGTCGGCCGAGTATCCGCTGTTATCCGCTATGTTTTCTTTCTCTATTTCGCTCATCGTGTTCAATAATTTTTAACATACAAAGCTAGTAAAAAAACGGATAAAAACCAATTTTAGAATTTGACGGTTAAGCCTGCGCCGAAATTTATTCCCTTTTCAAGATAGTACGGATGATATTGTATATCCGCATTAAGCAGGTTACCGCCTTGCAGAAATACTGCAAAATTATTGTTTATTACATATTTGGCATTAAAACCCAGATTGGCGAATCCGTACAGTCCGGTATCGCGGGAGAGAGAGCCGTTTTTGTAGAACGGGGTGGTATTCCTGAAATATATATCCGCCCCGAAATAAATCCTCTCCCTCCAGTTATATTCGGCGAATATATATCCTTCAAACGGGGGATAGCCCGAAGGAGAGAGTCCGTTTTCGATCCCTGTGCCTTTTTTACCTTTGGTATATGAACTGTACCTGATTCTGGCTCCTGCGGTAAACTCTTTTGTTTTCCAGTTGATTTCCCCGCCTGCGGAGAATTCGTTATGATCTGAATATCCGGTAAGGAAATATTCGGTCTTCTCAATATCGTTTACAAACTGGAGTAATCCTTTATGAACTGCGTATTTTATATATACTTCATAAGAGAACTTGTCATGTGCTTTTCCTTTTACTCCGCCTTTCAGAAACAGCGGAACGGAACTGGTTTTTATCCCTGCAGAGGGTATGACCCATTTATTTTTTTCCAGCAGCGACGAATAGCTGTTTATATTATTTCCGCCTCCGGCAATCGCGTAAATCCACAGATTATTTTTTACCGGTTCGTAAGAGACTTCGGCATGCGGCGAGAATATGTTATGGTAATCGTTTACCTGGCTTATGTCGCTGTATGATATTGAAATTTTAACCCCGGCATTAAGCATGAACCGCCCTTTTTCGAATTTATACTGCGGAATAAGTTCTATAATTCCGGAATGAAATTTTGCATAGCCGGTATATATTGCCGTTTCGGAGTTGATGCCTACCAGGAATTGATTGTATCTTCCGAACGTGGGGCCGAACTCTCCGCCTGTCTTGAACAGGTCTTCCGTAAATTTATTGTTGTTTTTAAATGCGGAGGCAGAGATTTTATCGGAAGTATTCATGTAGGATGCATAAAATTTATAATTGAATTTGTTTCCTTTTCCTTTTGCGTCTACCGAGCCTACCTGGAATCTTATTCCTGTTTTATTAAAAGTATGAGATGAACCGTCGCGCATATATTTGCTGCTGCCGTAATCATTAGCGTTAATATCGGGGGTTAATCCGTTGATCCCGTAATATGTATTGTAATTCGAACTGAAATGCACGCCGGCTTTCAGCTCTCCTCCCTGCCATATATGCCTGTAATCGGCTGAAATTCCGGCAGCAGAGTTATCCGCCGCAGCTTTAATGCCTGTTCTCTCCGCTTTGAAAGTACGGCCGTTTATCCCGACGAGCGGGATTTTACCCCATAATGCGTTATAATATCCTTTTAATAACAGAGTGTTTCTTGTTACCGTTTGTTTTGTAAGGCGCGGCTGGTAATGAATCTCCGCACCGGGACTGAACGGATAACCTATCCCCAGTTTTGCGAAGAACTGCGGATATTTTTCCGTAACCGGACTGTGTATTTTTGCCGAAGGCAGGGGATTGAACTCGTACATATCCCTGTAAGGCTTGTTAAAGATAGAGTAGTTAAAATTCAGGTTAAAGCTGCTGAGCGAATCGTTTACATGCGTATCCAGCCTGCTTTTATGTATTTCAAGCATTTTTCCCTCGAAATCTTTTTTTACCTCTACAGTAGGATCTATTTTCCTCTGCGCGTACGCGGTATTTAAAGATGCCATGCAGCAGAGGGCCGAGAGAAATGGGATCATTATATTTCGTTTCATACGTTAAAAAATTTTTTAAGGCATCCGCCAAATTATAAAAATTTATTTAGAGCGATAGTAGCCGCTACGCTTTCTCATAAATTTGTTTTAATCATCGCCCCTGGCGGATTTTTGATTAAAAACATAATCGTACTATTTGAGTTTATCTAGCCTTATCTTTAATAATTCGTTGATATTATCGTTCTTTTGCGGTTTATAATTCTCTTTTATGCTTTTGAAAGTAGCTTCGGCCTGTTCCATATTTTCGCGTTCCGCATAGGAGTCGCCCAGTATGATGAAACTTCTGGCAAGCCAGTATGATTGGGGCGTTCTTGAGTCGGACAATGCGAATACCTGTTTTTCAACGCTTTCGAAATCTCCTGCATCATAAGCGTCATTTATCAGCAGAAATGCCGCTTCCGCACCCTCCGGCCCCATAGGATCTTTTGCTAGTTGTTTAAGTATTTGCGCCGCACCTTCGCGTTCGCCCAATGCCAGCAGGCTTTTTGCTTTAATATAATTAGCCTCTGTTTTCAGTTTTTTATCAATATTGGAAAACGTCAGCAGGCCGTTGCTTTCATTTACCGCCGTTTCGTATTGTTTATCTTTATAGTAAGATCTCATTTTGCCTGTCTGCGCTTCCAGCTTGTTATTATCCAGGATCGCTATTTTTCCAAGGGTTTCGTATGCTTTTATGGCTTCTCCGTATCTTTCCAGTTGATAGGAGAGTTTTCCGTAATTCAGCGTGGCTATTTCGGAAAAAGCGCCCTCTCCGCTCATCATTACTTTGTAGTACGCTTCGGAGGCGGGTTCCGGTTTACCCAGTTTGTTATAACATTCCGCTATATAGAAATTTGCCTGCTGGGAATATACTCCGTCGGGATATTTTGTTATAAATGAATTAAGGGCGTTAAGCGCCGATGTATAGTTTCCGCCGAGGAATATCTGTTCTGCGGAGTTAAACAGCATGCTTTCCCTTTCTCCCGCCGTTTTTGTCGTTGAGAGTCCTATATTATCCAGATAATCCAGGAATTCCTGCGGCTTGTTCATAGCTCCGTATATATTCTCTATCCCGGCCAGGGCGCTCTGTCCCTCTTCGCTTATAGGCTTTTTGTCAATGATAGTTTTATAATAGCCGAGAGCTTTGTCGTACTTACGCACATTGGCGTTTATCATACCCATTTCCAGGAGCGCTTTATAATAATACGTACTGTCTTTTGGCTGGTCGATAAGTTTTGTCAGGATCTTTTCCGCCTCCTCGTCTTTTACGTTCTGTACGAGAGTACGCCCCAGTTCGTAGAGGGCTGTCGAATATAAAGGCGAGCCGGAATGAGTGTCGGTGGTTATTTCGTTCAGCAGGGCTATTTTTTTATCATCTTCGGATAAAAGGCCGTAAGCTACCGCCCCCTGCAACGGCGCGTACAGATCTGCGTAATAGTCGTCCACCGATATGCGCTCGAAAAGTTCGGCCGCTTTCCGGTAATCCCTGCTCATAAAATAGGAGTCTGCCAGTCTGGTTTGGGCTTCCTTTGTATATTTTATTTTTGAAGGAGAGAGATTAAGATAGTTGTTAAAGTCCTCTATCGCCCCGGCGAAGTCTCCCAGTTTAAAACGTGCGTATGCTTTGTTATATATCGAAACCGGATATTCGGCCGTTTGCCGGAACGCGTTGTTTTTTTGCAGGGAGTTCAGAATATCAAGTGATTCCGTAAACTTGTTCCCCCTGTAACAGCATTCGGCCAGCCAGAATCCGGCGAGATTCATAAGCTGGGTGTTATATCCTCCGTGCTTTATGGAGCTTTTGAAATATCCGGCTGCATCGCTGTATGAACCGCGGTCAACCAGTTCCAGTCCTCTGAAGAAAGCGGCTTTTTGCAGTTTGAGCGAGGTTGCCGGATCGCTTCTTTTTATTTTGTTCAATACCGCGATAGCCTGCTCGTAATTTTTGTTCAGGAGGAATTCGGTACTCATGTAATTATGTATCTCGTCCCATTTAATATCGTTCGCAGGATATTGTGCAAGATATTCGTTAAACGGGGTTATATCCCTGTTGAGATCGAATGTCAGTTTTGCATAATTAAAATATGCATCTTCCTGAATGGTTTTGTCGAATTCGGTTTGCGCAGCCATTTTAAAGGCTTCCTGCGCCGCATGTTTGTTTTTCAATTGGATATAACATTGTCCCATGTGGTAATAGGCGCTTTGTCCTATGGAATCGGTATCGGACACAACCCTGGTAAAGGCGTCTATCGCACTTATATATGATCCCAGGGTGTATGAGATCATACCCGAATAGAAGTTATCGTTTCTGGTTATACTGGGACTGTTTATAGAGTATATCTCATAATAGTATCTTGCTTTGGACGGCTCGTTAAGGGCATAATATGATTCGGATAATATCCTGGCTACCTTAGGCTTATATTCATCGCTCATAGCTTCGTACACCGAATTGCCGTGTCCGGTCACATATTTATAATCTTTGAGCATGAAATTGCTTTCAAGAAGGTGATAGTCTGAGAGGACGGAGAATCTGGGATCTGTTTTGGCTCTTTCGAAAAGCGGGATCGCCCTGGGGAAGTCTTTGTTTATATAATAGATATAGCCCAGATAATAGAGCGAAGGATTTATATAGGCCGATTTTGTTTTGCCCGGTTTTATTATGTCTGAAAATAGAATCTTCGCCCCGTTATTATTGCCTGTGCGCATAAGGCAGTATGCTTTTCTGAAATAATATTCATCCCGTTCTCTTTTGGAAAGACTCCTGCTGTCTATTTTATTCAAAATTCCGGTGGCTCGGGCGAAGTCCCCGTTGTCGAAACATAGTACCGCCTGCCTGAATCTTATCTGCGAAAGGAACGGAGAGTAGGGATACCGGTATTCGTATTCACGTACGGAACCATCTATATCGGGCTGTCTTAACATTATTTTACAAAGTAGTTTGTATCCCTCTGCAATAGCCGGGTCGATTTTCCCCTGTCCTGTTATATCGTCTTTTCCCGCATACTCTTTTATTTTGTCGAATTCTTCCAGCGCGGAGGTATAGAGCCTGTTATTATATAACTCTATCCCCTTTTTCATATCATACTCTATATTGCTGATATTCGTACGCGGCTTAGTATCATTCTGGGCCGTAACGAAACCGGCATTCAGTAAAATCCCTGCGGAAATTATGAATATTTTTCCCGATAGTCTCATAATTCAAATAATTCTTGATATTCAGTTGGCAAAAATAGGAATAAAAGATATAACTTATATTTAAATCCGGAGCAAATTTTATACATTTGCGAATTACTTAATACGTAAAATTATGCCAAAGAGAGAAGATAACGGGTTTTTGATGCAGGGTGCGCCGCTTATAGAGATTGAAGGGGTTGATATTATAAATGACGGCAACCTGGTGCTCTCCGGGGTCAATCTTAAAATAGAGCGGGGAGAGTTCGTATATCTTGTAGGTAAGGTTGGGAGCGGAAAAAGTTCCATAATAAAGACCATTATAGCGGAACTGCCCGTAAAGAACGGAAAAGCCAGGGTAGGTAATTATCTGCTTAATAAGATTAAAACCAAACAGATTCCTTATCTGAGGCGCAAAACAGGGGTGGTATTTCAGGATTTCCAGCTTCTTATGGACAGGTGCGTGGAAGAAAATCTGTTGTTCGTGTTGCAGGCTACCGGATGGAAAAGCGGAAAAGAGATGAAAGGCAGGGTGCATCAGGTGCTTGGAATGGTGGGAATGGATACGAAGGCGCATAAAATGCCTCATCAGTTGTCGGGGGGAGAGCAGCAACGGGTAGCCATAGCCAGGGCGATATTGAATAATCCGGTTATAATACTCGCCGACGAGCCTACGGGTAATCTCGATTCGGAGACGGCAACAGATATTATGGAACTCTTTATGAAGATACACCGGGAGTACCGGCCCGCGGTAATTATGGTTACCCATAACAGGGAATTGTTCAAAAGGTATCCGGGCAGGGTTATGATATGCGAAGGAGGGGAGTGCCGCCTTTTGCGTACCGAGCCGGAAGAAGTCGTACTTGATGAATTGTTTTCACTTTAGTAACATTTTGTATATGAGAAGAAAAAATAAAAGAGAGGAAAATGCGGAAAAGATATTCTCATGGTTCAGGGAGAATGTGCCTGTGGCAAAAAGCGAGTTGCGTTATAAAACTCCTTACCAGCTTATAGTGGCGGTGATACTCTCCGCCCAGTGTACGGATAAGAGGGTGAACATGCATACCCCGGCGTTTTTTTTACGCTTCCCGACACCCGGTTTGCTGGCGGAGGCCTCTTTTGAAGATGTGTATGAGCTTATAAAATCTATATCTTTTCCCAATAACAAGGCAAAACACCTTATAGGTATGGGAAAGATGCTTACAGAGGAATTCGGGGGAGTAGTGCCTTCCGAAGTGGAGGAACTGGAGAGACTTCCGGGTGTAGGGCGTAAGACGGCCAACGTAGTCGCTTCCGTAATTTACGATAAGCCCGTTATAGCCGTGGATACTCATGTGTTCAGGGTGGCGCACAGAATGGGGTTGTCGGAGGGTAAAAATCCACTGGAGGTTGAGAAAGACCTTACCTGCCTTGTAGAGGAAAAGGAGAGGGCCATAGCTCATCACTGGCTGATACTTCACGGCCGCTATATATGTACCGCCCGCAAGCCCAAATGCGGGAACTGTCCGCTTAAAGATATTTGCCCTAAAAAAGGAGTAGATGCTGAATAACAAGTCCCCGAAAATGAAAATCACCTCTGCCGAAAGAGAACTGCACCCCATTTGATATTTTTTTAAGGCATCTGCCTCAAATTATAAAAAAATTTCTAAGCAACTTAAAATAGCTAAAAAATATCCTTAAAATAATTTCGGTAACAAATAAAAACGGTTTTTAAAAACAGGACTTGTTATTCAGTTTCCGGGCTTTTACCGTACTGTTATGATTTCCATGTAGGTAGCGCCGGAATCATCGATGTAATTGCCGCCTATTATGCCTATAAGATCGCCTTCTTTTATATAGCCCTGCCCGCATAATATTTTTATGGATGTTTTTTCAAACTCGTCTTTTGTATATTGCTGCTCCAGCGGGAACGGATATATATCATAAGACATTTCGAGTTCCCTCCGGGTATATTGATTATAACACATGGCGTAGATAGGAACTTTCGGCCTGAATTCCGAAAGGTAACGTCCCGTTCTTCCCGTCTGCGTATCCAGGATTATGGCTTTTATCGGAAGCATCTGTGTTGCCGCAACAAGCGATCTGGCCAGCACCGCCACTACCGGACGGCTGACTTTTTCCAGATGTATGTCCAGTGAAACCGAGATTTCTCTCTCTACCTCTTTTGCTATAGTGCACATCATCCGTACGGCCTCTACGGGGTATTTTCCTGCGGCGGTCTCTCCGCTAAGCATAATTGCGTCGGTGCTTTGAAGTATTGCGTTCGCAACGTCGGTAACTTCCGCGCGGGTAGGCCGCGGATGTTCTATCATTGAGTGAAGCATCTGTGTTGCGATAATTACCGGTTTTTTCCGCGCCCTGCATTTATTGACTATGTTTTTCTGTATGGCCGGAATCTTTTCCGCCGGGATTTCTACTCCGAGATCTCCTCTTGCAACCATTACCCCGTAACAATGGTTGAGTATCTCTTCAAGATTATCAACCCCCTCACGGTTCTCTATTTTGGAGATTATTTTAAGGTGGCTGTTTCCGGAACGGGAGAATTCCCTGTTTTGCTCCAGTATTTTATGTATCGCCAGCAAATCCTCTTTTCTCCTTACGAATGAGTGCGCTATGAATTCTATATCCGCTTTTATCGCCCAGATTATAAATTCCTTATCGCGTTCGCTCACCGGCGGAAGGTTTATCTTTACATCAGGTATGTTAACGCTTTTGCGCCCCTTTATCCTGCCGGAATTTTCAGCCCTGCAAATAAGTTTCAGATCCGTTTTTCCGGTAACCGTAAGGGCTATATCCCCGTCGTCTATGAGCACTCTGGCTCCTACCGGCACGTCGTCTACAAATGTTTCGCAGTTTGTAAATAGCGCCCAGGGAGTGCAGATTCCTTTTGTATTCCTGAAAATCTCTATACTGTTTCCCTGCTCTATTACGAACCCTTCTTCCGGATCCATTGCGCTCAGCCTTACTTCCGGCCCTTTCGTATCTACCAGAATTGCGATTTTATCCGAAACGGCTCTCGTATTGTCTACGATAATCTGCGCTCTTTCGGGAGTAAGGTGTGCCGAGTTTATCCTTACCACGTTCATTCCCGCCCTGTAAAGATTATTTAAAAATTCTACGGAGCAGTTTTTGTCCGAAATGGTACAGATGATCTTGGTCTTTTTAGTATTCATGGCGTTTATTTTTCAAAAGATAATTTTACCTTTGTACAGGGGCAAAGATATGATATATAAAGGAAACATTAAAATAAAAAAAACAGAACCCGGGTGGAAAAACGCCCTGCTCGATTTCGCATCATATCTCCGTCTGGAACGCTCTTTATCCGGGCATACTATCGCTTCGTATATATCGGATATGGAAAAATTCGTTGAGTTCCTTGCCGGGGAAGACGGAACAGTTTCTCCTTCCGGAGTTACTTCTGAACATATATCGGGATTCCTCCGGCATGGATACGGGACGGGGATCTCCAAAAGGAGCCAGGCACGCCGGATCAGCTCCATAAAGGCTTTCTATAAATATACGGAAATGCAGGATGGAATGGAAAACCCGTGTTCCGGAATAGATACCCCTAAAAATTCGAGGTATCTGCCGGTAATACTTTCGGTAAATGAAGTTGAAGCGATATTGGATTCCGCAGACCTGTCGCAGCCGGAAGGGGTGCGTAACCGCGCTATATTGGAGATGCTTTATTCCTGCGGATTAAGGGTTTCGGAACTGGTGAATTTGAGGCTTTCCGATCTTTTTTTTAAAGATTCTTTTATACGTGTTACCGGAAAAGGCAATAAACAAAGGCTGGTTCCGGTAGGAGAGCCTGCGATACAGGCTGTCGGGAATTATATTCCTTACAGGTGGGAGGTTTTTCAAAAGGCGCAAAAAAACAGGGGTAAACATTCCGCTGTTTCCGGCAAGAACGGACGGGTCTCTCCTTCCGCGCTGGCTGCTGAAGCCGGAGACATTCTTTTCCTGAATCGCCGCGGCGGAAAACTTACCCGGGAAATGGTCTTTATTATAGTAAAAAGACAGGCGGTTTCGGCCGGTATGACAAAAGAAATATCACCGCATACATTCCGCCACTCTTTTGCTACTCATCTTGTGGAAAACGGGGCGGATCTGCGCGTGGTGCAGCAAATGCTCGGACACGAAAGCATCCTTACTACAGAAATATATACACATGTGAGTTCGCAGCAATGGATGAAAAATATTCTGGAACATCATCCGCAAAGGTAAGGAGATATATCAGCCGTCTGCATATCACCGGGTGTTATTTTGCGTGTATTTCACGGCCGCCTTCCCGTGACAGTTTCTAATAAATAAATGTATTCTTTTGACAGTCGTGACCGATAAGATGTTCTCTTTGTCCGGCAGCGCTATCCCCATCTGTTTCCATGTTCCGTATTGCGCTTTTTTATCGCACGATCTATATCGGGATAATTAGCTCTTAACTTTTCAAATATATTCCTGGAAAAACTTAATTTGCTGCAAATCTTTTTTATAGTCAGCCCCTGCGCGATGGCTTCCAGTATCGCATCCGTATTTTGACTGGATTTCTGGTAGAGATAATCGGAACCCCTCTTTCTTCCTATAGGTTTGCCCGATGCTTTCCTCATTGCCAACGCTTCCCTGGTACGCTGAGATATAAGCTGGTGCTCTATTTCGGCAGCCAGTCCGAACGCGAAACTCAGCACTTTACTGTTTAAGCTGTCGTCAAATTCATACCCTTCTTTAGTGCTGTATATTGTTATGCCGTTCTCCATGCAATATTTCATGATTTCCATTATCTCATGAAGCGAACGGCTCAAACGGGAAACCTCCGTGACTATAAGAGTATCTCCCTGGTTCAGTTTGCTGATGATTCCGCCGAGTTCCCGCTCATCCTTATCTTTTGTACCGCTTACCGTCTCTTCAACCCAATGATCTACGCACAAATTTTTTACGGCTACGTAACGCATTACTTCATCTTTTTGATTTTCGAGATTTTGTTTTTCCGTACTTACCCTTAAATAAGCTACTACCATAATGCAGACCGTGATTATTAACTGTGGGACGCATTTTTAAGGCTATATATAAATCGGATTAAATAATCCGGAAGCCTTTATTAAGTCCGTTTACAAGGGTGCAAATATAGTGAAATAATTTGGAATCAACCGTATTGCCGTTTGATAATCAAGTGGCCGGCGAATCCGGGTTTAATTTTCTATTTTGTCCGGAATATTATCGGCGGTTTAACTGTAACAGAGTCCCGGCTCCGGAAAATTTTATCTTAATTCCGGATTTAAAGAATCTTAAATTATGAATATCCGTTCCTGCCAGATCATAATAACCGGCTTTCAGGAGTTTTTTTGACTTTTCCCGGATATTTTTGCCGTAAGAACCCGCCAGCGACAGAAGGTTCAGTTGAAAACGCACTCCTGTATCTTTGAGATATTTATAGTCATCCATAGCCATATACATATAACGTTCGGGATGCGCCAGAAGCGGAAAGTACCCTTTGGAACGAATCTTTTCCAGAATATCATGGAACCCGACAGGTTTGCTTATACAGGATGTCTCGACAAGTAGATTATTCCCGTGTACTGTCAATAGATTTCCGGAATCGAGATGTTTTTCGAAATCCGCATCCAGCATATATTCCGCACCTAACGAAAGTTCTATTTTCCCCGTATAACACTCTGTAAACTCCCGGAATCTTTCCTTCAGAAAAACAGCACCATTAAGATGGCACTCCTCCATTATATGAGGGGTGAGTACAACTTTAGCCACTCCTAACGTCTCATAAAAGGCGAGTACGGCCAAAGCCTGCTCCATATCGGGAATACCGTCATCCACACCCGGCAGAATATGCGAATGATTATCGGTGAACCCCCTGAATATTCCTGAGGATTCCAAACTGTATTTTCTGGTAAACGGCCACATATATATAATATTAATCTGTTATCAGATATATAATTTTATCAGATTTTCTTTAATACATTCAACAGTAAATAATTCTTTAATTCTTTTTCTTGCCTGTATGGAATATTCTTTTCTGAGAATATCGTCTTTTAATAACTTGTCTATTGCAAATGCTAATTGCTCCGTATTTCTGTTGGGAATTTCTAACCCGGTCTTTCCTGCCAGATTTACCCAATTTACGCCGGAGCCGCCGATCTTAAATGTAATTGCTGCCGATTTGCAGTACATGGCTTCTGCAAGTGCCACTCCGAAAGCTTCATTCTTTGTAACCGACGGAAAAACAAAGACATCTGCAGCATAATAATAAGCAGGCAATTCCGTTTCTGCTATTCTACCGATAAAATACACATTATCTTTTTTGCACATCTTCTTTAAGCTCGCTGTTAATGGCCCGTCCCCGCCTATCAGGATGTTACAATCCGATTTTACTTTTTCCGCAGCCTGTAAAAGATACTGCAATCCTTTATAGGTAACGTGCCTTCCTATAAATAAAATTATAGGCTTGTTACGATAAAAAGATTTTATATTTTCAACATGAGTCCTTATCTGATCTGTATACTCAAATCTCCGGGGATTGATGATGTTTTGGATTATAGTGACTTTATGTTTATGTAATTGTAACGGTTTTGATCCTTCTATGTAATCGGGACTGGTAGCAATAATTAAATCGGCTCTTTTTAGTAATTTTTTTTCAGTAGATTTAACAGTATAATATAATATCTTCTGAGCGACAATATCCGAATGCCAATGAACTATTAATTTTATATCTTTAGGGCAAATCTGGATTAAAAGCCATGCTATCAAAGGGTTGGGGGCATGGAAGTGGATTATGTCTGGACTGAATCCATTAATTATGTTTTTTAATTCTTTTTTATAAGACGAACATAAGGGTTGACTTGCGATTTTACATATGGAACCGACCCTTACAACCGCAATGCCTTCAAACCGGTCATATACCGTTTCAGGAGTATCGTTAAAACAAATAACTTTTTGTTCTACTCCTTTTTCTGCAGACATTAGAGATACTATATTATAACACACGTCTTCTATTCCTCCGG
>CAYVED010000020.1:0-40336 GCA_964449975.1 uncultured Muribaculaceae bacterium | reverse complement strand
ATGCATCCTTTCAACTTACCAATCAATATCTGACTTTCCGCATTCATTTTCCAAAAATTCTGCTACAAAGTTAATAAAATAATTTTTAAAAAATAAAATCGTACCATATTAAAATAACTAAAAAAATAAGGCCGTCTGAAAAGATACGCATATTGTACTTCCGGACGGCTTTATTCTTTTATAACAGGTGTACTATAATGTATTGACCTCTACTAATTTATCCATACCTATTTTAATTGCCTGTTCATTCATAGGAATAAGGTGGTGATGTCTTTCGGGTAATGATTTTTTCAGCCCTTCTACAACGCTTTCCAGCTTAACTATAGGTTTTTTCTTCAGGAAAGCTCCCAGTACTATCATGTTAAAAGCTTTCAGGTTTCCAATCAATGCGCTTTCGTCTGCAGCGGATATGGAGCATATATTTATATCTTTCCTGGAGGGATGCCTTGTTATGCCGTTGGGGTCATATATAAGAAGGCCGCCCGGTTTTACCAGTTCTTCGAATTTATCCATCGATTGCTGGTTAAGGATGATTGCCGTACCGAACTTGCTTAAAATCGGCGAACTTATTTTATGATCGCTTAAAATAACCGTTACATTGGCAGTACCACCACGCATTTCCGGACCGTACGAAGGCATCCATGTAACCTCCTGGCCCTGCATAATTCCAGAATAGGCAAGTATTTTACCCATTGATAAAACTCCTTGTCCCCCAAATCCTGCTATAATTAATTCCTCTTTCATACGTTTAAAAATTTTTCAGTTACATTTCATTTATAAAAAATTTTCAGAGCGATAGTAACCGCTTCGCTCTCCCATAAACTTGTTTTACTCATTGCCTCCGGCTAATTTATGATTAAAAAAGTTTATGTTCGGTTCATACGTTTAAAAATTTTTCAGTTACATTTCATTTATAAAAAATTTTCAGAGCGATAGTAACCGCTTCGCTCTCTCATAAACTTGTTTTACTTAATGGTTTACTTGTCTTTCATATCTCCCAAAGGATAGAATGGGAACATATTTTCCTCCATCCATTTGTTGGCTTTTACAGGGGTGAGTTTCCAGCCTGAATTACATGTACTTACTATCTCTACAAATGAGGTTCCCTTCTTCATCATCGAGTTTTCAAAAGCTTTTCTTATGGCTTTTTTAGCTTTCCTTACCGCAGCGGGAGTTTGAGCCGACTGTCTTGTTACATAGCATGTACCATCCAGATTAGCAATGAGTTCGGTTATTTTTAACGGATGACCGTTCAGTTCTACATTCCTTCCGTAAGGTGTTGTAGCCGTAACCTGTCCTATCAGAGTGGTAGGGGCCATTTGTCCGCCCGTCATACCGTAAATGGCATTGTTTATGAAAATAACCACGATATTCTCTCCGCGGTTACAGGCGTGCATTATTTCGGCTGTGCCGATAGACGCCAGGTCTCCGTCTCCCTGATAAGTGAATACGTATTTTTCCGGATTGAGGCGTTTTATCGCCGTTGCAAGAGCCGGAGCTCTTCCGTGAGCAGCCTGCTGCCAGTCTACGTCAATATAATTATATGCAAGTACGGAGCATCCCACAGGGGAAACCCCTACGGTTTTGTCCTGTATTTCCATTTCTTCTATAACCTCCGCGATAATCTTATGCACCGTCCCGTGGGTACATCCGGGACAATAGTGGAGAACGTTATCTGTAAGAAGAGGGGTCTTTGAATATACCTTGTTCTCTGGTTTGATTATATCTTTTATATCCATAGTTCTTATTTATTAATAGATTTGACAAAGGCCTCATAAATCTCTTCCGGAGAAGGAATCATACCGCCGTACCTTCCGTAAAAGTTTACGGGCACTTTGCCGTTTACGGCAAGTTTTACATCCTCTACCATTTGTCCGGCGCTCATCTCTACGGACATTACGCTCTTTAACTGGGGTACAAGGTCTTCTATCTGTTTTACAGGGAAAGGGAACAGTGTAACAGGCCTTAAAAGCCCGACTTTATAACCGTGCTCCCTGGCTATGTCCACAACGGCTTCGCTCAATCTGGACATACTTCCGAATGCAACCAGCAGGTGTTCCGCATCTTCCGTTTTGTAAGTTTCGTACAGAACCTCGTTTTTCTCTATTTCACGGTATTTTTCCTGCAACTTGTGGTTGAACGCCTCTTGTTTAGGTGCTTCCAGGGATAATGAGGTTATCACGTTACGGTCTCTGTCCGCTGTTTTGCCGGTTGTGGCCCAGGGACACTCTTTTATTATCTCTTCCTCGCTCCTGCGCGGTTTCATATCCCGTAACTCTACTTTTTCCATCATCTGTCCTATGACACCGTCCGAGAGAATCATTACAGGGGTTCTGTATTTAAAAGCCAGTTCGAATCCGGTATTTACGAAATCGTACATGTCCTGCGCCGACGAGGGAGCAAGCACTATCATTTTATAATCTCCATGTCCGCCGCCTTTAACCGCCTGAAAATAATCTGCCTGGCCTGGTTGTATCGTTCCTAACCCGGGACCTCCCCTTTGTACGTTCACCACTATACAGGGAAGTTCCGCGCCCGCAAGATAGCTTAATCCTTCGCACATAAGGCTTACGCCGAGGCTGCTGGATGATGTCATAACTTTTTTTCCGCAGGATGCTCCGCCGTAAACCATATTTATGGATGAAGTTTCGCTTTCTGCCTGCAGTACTACCATTCCTGTTGTTTCCCAGGGTTTTTCATCCATAAGAGTCTCCATAACCTCCGATTGCGGAGTAATAGGGTAACCGAAATAGCCGTCGCAACCATATCTTATAGCGCCGTGTGCGATAGCTTCATTGCCCTTCATTAATATTTTTTCAGCCATATTTATAGTTTTTTATATTTTAACTCTATATACTGTTATTACCGCATCCGGACAAACCGTAGCGCAGTTTGTACATCCGGTACAATTATCGGGATTAGCCATATAGGCATAATTATACCCTTTACCATTCACCTCTTTGGAAAGGGAGATTGTTTGAGTAGGACAATTCACAATGCAAACGCCGCAACCTTTACATTTTTCGGTATCTACTACTATAGCTCCTTTTATTGCCATATCTTTTGTTTTTAAGTTTATAATTTACATTATTTATTGAGAAAATTAAATCCCCTCGCCACTTCTTCCAGGATAAATTTCCATCTTATTATTATTCCTATAATAAGCAGGATACCTATTATTATAAATCCTTGCATTGTGGGAGAGAGGGATTTGAATTTTTCTGCTAAATTAATAAAAAATCTTTTAATCATTAAATGTATTTTAATAATAAGCTACAATTTATAATTTTTCGATTCTTATTCTGGCATCCACCGCAGTTACCGTTTTGCTGTTGCCCAGTAAAGGGTTCAGGTCCATTTCCGCTATTTCCGGCGCTGCCGTGCATAAGGCGGAGACCCGTCTTATGGTTTCGTTGAACATCACTTCGTTTACGCCTTCGAGTCCTCTGGTTCCTTTTATTATTTTATATCCTTTAAGATTGCGTATCATTCTTTCCGCGTCTTCTTTGGATACAGGGGCCAGTTCGGAATTCACATCTTTAAGGGCTTCTATGAATATTCCCCCCAGTCCGCACATTATAATCGACCCGAATTTGTCTTCTCTTTTGGCGCCTATGAATATCTCCGTACCTTTAAGCATAGGCTGCAGCAATATCGCGGTAGTGTCTTTAATCGCCATCATACGATGGAATTCGGTTATCATGGTATTATCGTCGGTTATATTCAGGGATACTCCGCCCACGTCCGTTTTATGTACCGGTCCTATTACTTTCATCACTATAGGATAGCCTATTTCATGTACTGCATCCAATGCTTCTTCTTCCGTGGCGGCAACAGCTTCTTTGGCCCTGTTTATACCTGCGGCGTCAAGCAGTTCCTGCACCTGTGCCGGAAGAAGGTAACCATCCTGAGCCGAATTTATTATGTCCCTTATTATCTGTTTGTCCACTGCGGGTTGCTCCACATCGCCCTGGGGCGGAGGAGTGTTCAGCATATCGACGAAAGCTTTTCCGAACGCCACTTCTTCGTTAAAAGAAATTCCGCCCAGCTCCTGATATTTTTCTATCGCTCCTGCGGCGTTTATTATAGACGGAAGTATGGGATATATAGGCTTTTCCGTGGTTTTTAATTTTTCATATAATACTTTGTAAACATCTGAAACATCGGTGAGTCCCGGACTGCCGAAAATAATCGTCATTGCGTCTACATCGAAATCATTGTTGCAGGCGTCTATGATATGGCCGAGTTGCTCTGCCGTACCGGTAGCAAGGAAGTCTATAGGGTTGCTCACCGACGAACCGGGATATAGTTTTTCCAGCAGGGAGTCCGCCGCCGGCCCGGATATTTTCGGGATATTTATACCGTTGGAACTAAGTATGTCGGTAAGCATTACCGCAGGCCCTCCCGCATGTGTGATTATTGCTATTTTTTTTCCTGCCGGTTTAGGAAATTTAAGTATGGAGGCAATATTTACCAGTTCGCTCCTGCCGTACGCTCTTATTATGCCGGCTTTGCGGAAAAGTGCTGATACCGCTTTGTCCGGAGACGCCAGGGCACCGGTATGGGAAGATGCCGCACGGCTTCCCGCCTCGCTGTACCCCGCTTTTATCGCGGCTATCCTGGCCCCTTTAGAAATAAGGGATCTGGAATGTTTGAGCAACATATCAGGATTATTTATACTCTCTATATACAATAGTTTTACGGGCGAACTTACTCCAGGAACGTAGGTTTCATCCAAATATTTCAATACATCTTCTACGCCTGTCTGAGCGCTGTTGCCTACCGAGAATACATGTGAAAATTTAAGCCCGTGCTGCATTGCCGCTTCCATTATGAATACTACAGTCGCTCCTGAACCTGATATTATATCTATTCCGTCGGGAGAGAGGTTGGAGACCGGTCTGGTAAATACTCCGGCGTAACCGGGGGTAATCACCCCTATACAGTTAGGTCCTATAAGCGAAGCTCCGTATTTATTTACTTTCTCTACTATTTTATGTTCCAGCGCCGCTCCTTCCGGCCCATCTTCATGGAATCCGGCCGAGAAAATAATTACGGCTTTGCATCCTTTTTTTCCGCATAAAGTCTCCACCGCGTCCACGCACATTTTTGCCGGAATGGCAAGTATTGCGCAATCTACTTGCGGAAGATCTTCTATTGCCCTGAATGTCTTTTGTCCCTGTACGTTATCAGATTTGGGATTTACTATATATAACTGTCCGCTGTATTTGGTTTTAAGAAGATTCTTAACGGCATTTCCGCCGGGTTTGCTCGTATCCTCGGAACCGCCTACAACTACTATGCTTTTTGGAGAGATTAATTGTTGTGTAATCATATTTGCCTTATTTTGTGCAAAAGTAATAAAAAGATCGCTATTATCTATGTGCCGTTATAAAAAATAATTGTAATCAGATTTTAACTTACGATTATTAATTTAAATTAGAGTTTTTACTTAGATACTGTTTTGATTTTATACAGATCTTCTTCTGTTTATTAAAGGATATGGATTTTCGTTCATGTTTTGAGTTATAAAGTCAGAACGGCTTCCGACTCTTTCGCGGGCTTGTTCCTGTCGGTTTCATTATTATATGAAAACCAGTATATTGTATTATTATCGACTGCGTAATAATATTTTACCCTTATATTTAAGGGATCGAACAGCGGGTTTTTATGTTGCGGAACGTGCCTGTTCCATGCCGTAAGTATCTTTGCCGGTTCTTTTTTCACCGATAATCCGTTCCTTATCCATTGTAAAGAGACCCCGAAAAGATGCTCCGGAGAGTGGTTTTTTACAAAATCATAAAGCAGCAGGGATTTTGATTCGAAACTAAGCGGTTGCGTAATGTATTCGGTATTATGCAGCTCCCCGATAAATTCGCATAGAAGCCGCCTGTTAGTGCAGAATATTCCGGAAAAAACCGTGCGCCACCTGGAGTCGTTATACCAGTAATCTATTATCCTCGAAAGCGTCATGGCTTTTCCAATATCCGCGAATGTAGCAGATGGAGTGGAAAGTATTTCATAAGGCGGCAGGGGAGAGTATCTTATACCGTATTTTCCGGCATTGTTTCTGAAATATGTACCTGGCAGCAGTTTCAGGGATTCGAGCTGTATTTCATGAGGGGCGGTTTCCATAAGGGAAAGGGTATCGCCGATTAAATTATTGAAAGTATAGCCGGGCAGACCCGCTATGAGATCGGCATGTACCTGGAATTTTTTCACCGACAAAAGATATTTTAATCCTTCCCGGGCTTCTTTCGCTTTTCCGCTCCTGTTGCACTCAGTTATTACGTTTTCCTGCATACTCTGGATTCCGGCCTCCAGATGCAGTAAATTATCGGGAAGATTCTGGAGGCGCTTTTTGAAAAGCGGGGAAAGGAGGGCCGGGTGCACCTCTATATGGAATTGTATATCTCCGGCAAACTCGCTGAAAATATCCAGCATTTCAACCGCGCGGGAGGGATTGGCGTTGAATGTCCTGTCAAGAATCCTGACCTCTTTTATTCCGTGTGATTTAATATTATTTAACCGCGTCCTCACTATATCTCCAGGAAGGTTCTGTACCGGGGTCTTTTCGATACCGCTTACACAGAAACGGCAGTTGTTGAAACATCCTCTTGACGTTTCCAGTTGTACGAACGCTTTTTCCCAGTTGAAAAAGGAGGAATTTTCTGGTGGAACAAGTTTACAGAACTCTTTTACGGTCTGCACTTCCGATTTTATGTACTCTCCGGAGCCGATATATTCGAACCCCGGTATCTCTCTCCAGTAATTCTGCATAACACTCTCTTTTTCTGCCATAAGGGATTGTATGAAACTGGGAAATATTTCTTCTCCTTCTCCTTTGAATACCGCAGTGACGAACCGGTTGGTACGGAGGAAAGTTTCGTTTTCCCCCAAGAATTCCGGGCCTCCCAGGAATATGCCCCTATACTCGTTCATGGCATCCGTTTTTGCCAGTATTTCCAGAAGATAATTAATATTGAACAGCCATCCGGTAGCGAATATGTAATCGGGGGATATTTCGTTAATTTGAGATATGATATGCGTTTTGTCGGTTTTTATTGTTCCCTGTACGGCATGCCATTTGCTTTTTTCTAATATCTTTTCTCCCAACTGGGCGTGCAGGGCGGGCAGAGCAAGCGAGGAATGGGAATACGATGCGTTTATATCTAACCAGAGAAATTTCATTAAGGTAATATTTTTCTGCTAATTTACAACATTTTTAATTATTTTTGTTAAATTTTAAAAGGAGATATGTTATAAACCGGACATGAACTATCGCTCTGAATAAATTTTTATAATTCGGCGGATGCCGTAAAAATTTTTAAACGTATGAAAGATATACTTATTAAAGGAATTCTTCTTGATAATGAGATAAAAGATATACTTATTAAAGGAACAACCATAAAAAAAATATCGGATAATATTTTGCCGGAGGAGATAAGCGGAAAGCAGCCGATGGTAATAGACGGGAAAGGAAAAGCCGCAGTACCTGGATTCGTGAATATGCATACTCATGCCGCAATGACCCTTATGAGGGGGATAACGGAGGATGAGGCGTTGCAGTCGTGGCTGGATACTATATGGAGTATAGAGACCGAACTGGACGACGAGATGATATATTGGGGAACCAAACTGGCCTGCCTGGAGATGATAAAGACGGGTACTACCTGTTTTAACGATCAGTATTGGATGATAGGAAGCGGGGTGAAAGCTGCCAGGGATATGGGGGTTCGTTCCGTACAGCCTTTTGTGATTCTGGATATGTATGATAGAGCTAAGGGAGATCTTTTGAAAAAAGAGTGCGAAAAATTGTATAAAGAGTCTGCAGGGTGGGGAGAACTTAACCGTTTTGCAGTAGCTTTCCATTCGCCTTACAGTGTGAGCGAAGAGATGATGATCTGGGCGGGCAGATTCGCCAGGGAACACGGATTGCTGTTGCATATACATTTGTCGGAGACGGAGAATGAAAATAAAGAGTCTCTTCTCCGGCACGGGCTTACTCCTACGGCTTACCTGGAGAAGATAGGGGTGCTGGGGCCGGAGGTAATAGCGGCGCATTGCGTATGGATAAGCGACGAAGATATAGAGATACTTGCAAAACATGATGTAAAAGTGGTGCATAATATCAATTCCAACCTTAAACTGGCTTCGGGTTATATGTTCAGGTATAATGAACTTAAAGCAGCCGGGGTTACGGTTTGTATAGGTACGGACGGATGCGCCTCGTCAAATAATCTGGATATGTTGGAAGCAATGAAAACCGCCGCAATGGTACAGAAAGCCTGGAGAAAAGACCCTGCTGCAATGCCTCTGGCGGATATTATGGCGATGGCCACGGTGAACGGCGCACATGCCCTGAGGTTGAACTGCGGAAGGATTGAAGAGGGGGCTTTGGCGGATATTTCCCTTATAGATATTGATAATTACGCATTTACTCCTGATATTAATTTTATGGCCAACCTTATATATTCCGCCAACTCTTCATGTGTGGATACCGTTATATGCAACGGCAGAATATTAATGCGGAACAGGGTTGTGGAGGGTGAACGGGAGATACTGGATAATGTGAACAGGATATATAAGAGATTATTGAAATAATTGTAATAATATAATATTGATGCGTTATGGATGAAAGAGTAAGAAGAATACATGAATCCGCGGATTATGTAAAATCCGGATTGGGCGGAAAAGTTCCGTTTGCGGGAATAGTTCTCGGAAGCGGTCTGGGAAAGTTAGCCGATAAAATCGAAAACCCGGTAGTGATACCGTATAAGGAGATACCTCATTTTTCCGCATCTACGGCAATAGGGCATAAAGGAAATCTTATAGCAGGAATGCTGGGCGGAAAATTCGTTATAGCAATGCAGGGGCGTTTCCACTATTATGAAGGTTATCCTATGGAGCAGGTGACGCTTCCTATAAGGGTTTTGAATGTGCTCGGAATAAAATATCTGTTTGTTTCCAATGCGGCGGGAGGCGTGAATTTCGATTATAAAGTGGGGGATCTGATGATTATACGGGATCATATAAACCTGCTGCCGAACCCGCTTATCGGGAAAAATATGGATGAGTTCGGACCCCGGTTTCCGGATATGACCCGTCCGTACGATCCGGATATGATTAAAAGTATGGAGGTTATTGCGGGGGAGGAGGAAATAGTCCTGCATAAAGGTGTCTATCTTGCCGGTACAGGCCCTACTTACGAAACCCCGGCGGAGTATAAATATTTCAGGCTTATAGGTGCGGATGCGGTTGGAATGTCTACGGTTCCGGAAGTTATCGTGGCCCGTCATTCGGATATACCCGTGTTCGGGATGTCGGTTATCACTAATGAAGCGCATGACGATTATGCTGATGATTATGTTAATGACGGAGATGATGTGGTAAGGGCTGCGGATGCGGCGGCGGATAAAATGACCTTGCTGTTCACGCGCCTTATTTCAGTATTGGGTTAACAGGTTGCCGTAATGATAAAAAATATAATATTTGATCTGGGGGGAGTGATTATAGACCTGGATAGAAAAAGATGCCTGGATAATTTCAGGGAACTTCTGGGGTTCCCTGATTTCGGTATCTATCTGAGCGCTTATCTGCAGGGTGGATTTTTTGCCGATTTCGAGGACGGAGCTATTGATGCTGCGGAGTTCAGGAGGCATATAAGGGAACGCTCTTCAAATAAAGATGTTGCCGATTCGCAGATCGACTTCGCTCTATCTTCTTTTCTTTCTGGTATTAAAGAGGAAAAGGGGGAAATGCTGCTGGCACTTAAAAAGAGAGGGTACAAGTTGTATCTTCTGAGCAATAATAATCCTATTGCATGGAGACGTTCGGAAGAACTGTTATTGGAGAGTACGGGGATATCCGGCGGAGGGATTTTCGACGGATTATTCCTGTCTTATCTTATGAAACTCTCCAAACCGGGGCGCGGTATTTTTGAAAAAGTGCTTCTGGATACCGGAGTAGCGCCGCAGGAGACCTTGTTTATAGATGATGCCCCTGCCAATATAGAAACCGCTTCCGGAATGGGCTTTGCAACTATTCTGTATAATCCGGAGGAGTCGCTTCCCCTTAAAGTTGCGGAGGCATTGGCATATAATGGTTAAGTTTTTCAGTTTATCGAGCGGCAGTAACGGTAATTGTTATTATATAGGCAACGGCGAGACGGCTTTACTTATAGATGCCGGTATAGGCCCGCGCACGGTAAAGAAGCGGCTGGCCGAACATGATATATCTATAGAGTCAATAGAAATGGTACTGGTAACGCATGATCATATAGACCATATAAAAAGTCTGGGTGCGCTTGCGGACAGGTACAAGATACCGGTTTATGCTACCGATTCTTTGCATTCTTCTCTCGACAATCATTTTTGCACGAGAGGGAAATTGTCGGGATGCGTAAAAAAAACGCGGCCCGGTTTTTCAACTTTCCACAGGGGCGTAAGTTTCACTCCGTTCATAGTGCCGCATGACGCAACCGAAACCGTAGGGTATTTTATTAATTTCTACGGAATAAAGTTTACTTTCATAACCGACGTGGGCGAAATTACCGAAGATGTTATAAGGTATTCCAAAATGGCGAATATTCTTATATTCGAATCTAATTACGATCTGGATATGTTGCTGAACGGCAGTTACTCTCCGGCTCTTAAAGTAAGGATAATGAAAGGGTGCGGTCATTTGAGCAACGAGCAGGCCGCTTCGGCTATAAAGCGGGTATATAATCCGAACCTGGGAAATATATTCCTTTGTCATCTGAGCGAGAATAATAATACCCCCGAACTGGCCTATAATCAGATTGCCGGAGGGCTCCGGGAAATAGGAATCAAGGCCGGCAGGGATGTAAGGGTGGTATGTCTGCCGCGCAGAAGAGTGTCGGAGCTTTATATGTTTTAATCCGGCGCCTCTCTTATTTATTTAATTCGAATTGTTCCGCATAATATTTTGCGGTTAGTTTTTCGCCCGTGGCCCTTTCTATGAAATCGTTCCATTCGTATTTCATTCCCGGCCCGAATATTCTGGTGCGCATCCAGTTGCCGACTTCTTTATTACCTATATAACACTCGTCTTTGTAATTACCTGATTTCGTGATATTATTTACAATATAATAGTGCATCTGGGATGCCAGCAGTTCGCCCAACTGGTAATTATGATAGTAGCACGGATATAGGGCTATATGTATTTTTGTAGCATAATCGGGCTCGTCCCTGCCCTCAGGCTTTCTGAGTTTCTGGTATTTTTCAACGAGATTCCACCACAAGGCGTTAAGATCCTGGTCGGGATTAGCATACATCTCTTTTTCAAATCTGTAAACAACCTGTACCCATCTGCTGAAAACGATTTGCTGCAGCTTCGTGGCTTTAAAGCAGTTCTCCGCAATCTGCTGTTTCTCTTCCGGTGTAAGGTTAAGGCTCTGTCTCATCCATTCCGCATTTCTCGACAAACGTCCGAATATCATAGCCACGGCTTCCGTTGTGAATGTATGGGCGGCATCCCTTAGAAAATACGGCAATCCCGCGTTATCATGTCCTTTTGCATAGACTCCGTGTCCTAATTCATGCAGCATAGTTCCCATCCATTGTTCGTTGGGAGCTATATTGCATAAGACCCTTACATCCCCTTTTCCGTCTATATCGGTGCAGAATGCATGTTGATTTTTACCCGGCTGAGGATATAGCGAACTGTTTTTCATTATGGAGCCGGTTTCAAGGCCTATGCTTGAGTAGAAATCTTCCGTAAGGGTTTCGAGATTTTTACCGGCATAATATCTGTCCAGATCAACGGGGTAGAGGTTCGGAGCTTCCTGAAAATATCTGCCCTGGTAATGCCACGGCATAAGTTCCTCTTTCTTAACTTTATATCTTTTTGCAAATACCTCGTCCATTTCGTTTTTAAGAGTCTCGAAACTTCCTTTCGTAAGTTCGTCTAGTTCATCGAACAGGGCGGATATTTCTTCCGGATTTTGTCCGGATAATTCCAGCGTCATTGTATGGAAGTTGTCGAATCCCAGGGATGCTGCTACTTCATTCCTTAATTTTACTATCTCTTTTATTCCGGGTTCAACCGATTTTCCTATCGCTTTATGAGATTTCCAGATCTCTTCCAGATCTTTATTATTTGTGGAAGTCCTCAATATCTCTTCCACCTTGTTATCGTTTACGGGAGAACCTTTAAATTGCGCCCTGTATTCGCCGTAAATTTTTTCCAGACCGGTAGATTTAAGTATGATCCGGTTAAGAACCGCCGTATCCGCCTGGTTTCCCAGGAATATATTATAAACTACTTCCAGTTGCCTTTTAAGAAGCGGATCATTGATTTTACCTCCCTCTTTAAATGCTTTAAGTTGCCGGAAAATCTCTTTATCTGAAAGATATTCCGTCATTTTCCGGCGTATCTCCGCACTTTTTGCGAAGTCCTCTTCTTTTCCGGATATGCTTCCTTCCCAATCGGCCGTGGCCGACTGTGTTCTCAGAGGCTGAACCTCGTTCTCTATCTTTGTAAGTAAATTCCGTAATTCCATTTTGTCGTTTTTGCAGGCTGTTATATTAAGCAGCCCTATTGCAAGCAAGCCGTAAAATATTTTTTTCATAAGTATAGTTTTTTAATGGCGTTTCATTATATAATTAATATTCGTCCCAGCTTTTTATCTGTATTTTATCCATCGGAATTGTACAGAAAGCATGGATAAACGCACTGGCAAGGCGAGCGTTTGTAATGAGCGGTATATTGAAATCCACCGCGGCACGTCTTACTTTGTATCCGTTTTCAAGCTCCTCCTGCGTAAGATTTTTAGGGATATTCACTACCATGTCTATCTCTTTTTTATGTAGCATTTCCATAGCCTGGGGCTCCATTGAAGGCTCGCTCGGCCAATAGACACGGGTTGCGGGAATATTGTTCTCCACAAGGTATTTGTAAGAACCTCCGGTTGCATAGAGATTATATCCTTTTGATGCAAGAAGTTTTGCGGCTCCCAGAAGTTCGGCTTTTTGTTTGGCGTCCCCGGTGGAAAGCAGGATATTTTTTTCAGGTATTCTGTATCCTACCGAAAGCATGGCTTTGAGAATGGCTTCATTGCTGTCGTCTCCTATACAGCCTACCTCTCCTGTTGACGCCATATCCACTCCCAGTACCGGATCGGCTTTCTGCAATCTTGAGAATGAGAATTGAGAGGCTTTTACGCCCACATAGTCCAGATCGAAAGCGCTCTTGTTGGGGGCTTCCGTGCGTTCGCCTATCATAGCTTTGGTAGCCAATTCTATGAAGTTTATTTTCAGTACTTTAGATACAAACGGAAAACTTCGGGAAGCCCTGAGGTTACACTCTATGACTTTTATATCGTTCTCTTTTGCCAGGAATTGTATATTGAAAGGTCCTGTGATCTGCAACGCTCCGGCTATTTTACGGGCGATCTTTTTTATTCTCCTGGCCGTTTCTACATAGAGTTTCTGGGGAGGGAACTGGATTGTAGCGTCTCCGGAGTGTACTCCGGCAAATTCTATATGTTCGGAAATGGCGTATGCTATAACTTCTCCTTTGTCGGCAACCGCATCCAGTTCGATCTCTTTTGCGTTCTGGATGAACTCGCTTACCACTACCGGATGTTTTTTTGAGACATTCGCCGCGAGTTTAAGGAATTGCTCAAGTTCAACTTTATTGGAACAAACGTTCATTGCTGCTCCCGACAATACGTATGAAGGTCTTACCAGCACAGGGAATCCTACATGGTCTACGAATTCGTAGACATCCGTCATTGTGGAAAGCTCTTTCCAGCGCGGCTGGTCTATCTCCAGCTTGTCCAGCATTGAGGAGAATTTATGCCTGTCTTCTGCATTATCTATATATTTAGCCTGCGTTCCGAGTATATTTACTCCTGCTCCGTGAAGGCGGAGTGCAAGATTGTTGGGAATCTGGCCACCCATGGAGACAACCGCCCCGTGTGGATTTTCCATTTCGTAAATATCCATTACCCGTTCGAAAGTAAGCTCGTCGAAATAGAGCCGGTCGCACATATCGTAATCGGTGGATACGGTTTCCGGATTATAATTTATCATAACTCCGCGCCATCCGCAATTACGGATAGTAGAAAGGGCGTTCACGCTGCACCAGTCGAATTCTACCGAACTGCCTATCCTGTATGCTCCCGATCCCAGAACTATAATGGATTTACGGTCTCCGGTGTATTGAATATCATTATATGTTCCGTTATATGTCAGATAGAGATAGTTGGTTTGGGCTGGAAATTCCGCTGCAAGCGTATCTATTTGTTTCACAACCGGAACGATACCCATAGATTTACGGTATCCGCGTATAGAGATTAAAGCCTCGTCCGTATCAAGAGTGTCTTTATAAATAAGGCGGCCTATCTGGAAATCTGAAAAGCCCTGGCATTTCGCCTTTCTCAGCAGATCGTTTTCCAATTCTTCTTTATTATTCAGCTTTATAAGCTCTTTTCCCGTGATAATAATATTGTACAGTTTATCCAGGAACCAGCGGTCTATTCTTGTAAGCTCATGTATCTGATCTACTGTATAACCGGCATTAAATGCTTTGGATATTACGAATATACGGTTGTCGGTAGGCTCTCGAAGGGCTTTATCTATATCATCTACCTTTATCTCTTTATTGGCTACGAATCCGTGGGCGCCCTGGCCTATCATACGCAATCCTTTCTGGATAGCTTCCTCAAAAGTGCGGCCTATTGCCATAACTTCGCCCACGCTTTTCATGCTGCTGCCTATTTCGCGGCTTACTCCCTGGAACTTGGAGAGATCCCAGCGCGGTATTTTGCAGACTATATAATCCAGTGCGGGTTCGAAAAATGCGGGTGTGGTTTTTGTTACGGAGTTGGAAATATCGAATAATCCGTATCCGAGACCCAGTTTTGCCGCTACGAAAGCGAGCGGGTAACCGGTCGCCTTGGATGCGAGGGCTGAAGAGCGGCTAAGACGGGCGTTTACTTCAATTACCCTGTAATCTTCGCTTTCAGGATCGAAAGCATATTGTACATTACATTCGCCCACGATCCCTATATGGCGCACTATCCTTATGGCTATCTCCCTTAACAGATGATATTCGCTGTTTGTGAGGGTCTGTGAAGGGGCTACTACTATACTCTCTCCGGTATGTATTCCGAGCGGATCGAAATTTTCCATATTGCAGACGGTAATACAGTTATTGAATCTGTCCCTTACAACTTCGTATTCAACTTCTTTCCATCCCTTCAAGGATTTTTCCACAAGAATCTGCGGGGAAAATGTAAATGCTTTTTCCGCAAGTCTGGTCAATTCGTCGGGATTATTACAGAAACCTGATCCGAGGCCTCCCAGAGCATATGCGGCCCTTATGATTACGGGGTAGCCCAGTTCTTCCGCAGCTCCGAGCGCATCCGGCAGATTATCTACCGCGTGGCTTTTAATGGTTTTTACGTTAATCTGATCCAGTTTTTTTACGAACAGCTCCCGGTCTTCCGTATCCATTATCGCCTGCACGGGAGTACCGAGTACCGTTATATTATATTTTTCCAGGACGCCTTGCCTGTAAAGTTCGACACCGCAATTTAAAGCGGTCTGTCCCCCGAAAGCAAGCAGGATGCCCTGCGGTTTCTCTTTTTTTATCACCTGTTCCACAAAATATGGAGTTACGGGCAGGTAATATATTTTGTCGGCGACCCCTTCGGATGTCTGTACGGTTGCAATATTCGGATTTATCAGAATGGTCTCTATTCCTTCTTCTTTCATGGCTTTGAGAGCCTGTGAGCCGGAATAATCAAATTCGCCGGCTTCTCCTATCTTCAGTGCGCCGGAGCCTAATAACAGAACTTTACTAATTTTCTCCATTTTTATTACAACATTTTAATAAATTCATCGAAAAGGAACTCCGTATCTGTGGGGCCGCTGGATGCTTCAGGGTGGAACTGCGCCGAGAAAAACGGTTTTGTTTTGTGTCTTATACCTTCGTTCGTTCCGTCGTTCATATTTATAAATAACGGTTCCCATGCTTCCCCGATAGTATTGTTGTCTACCGCAAAACCATGGTTCTGGGATGTTATGAAGCATCTTTCCGTTCCTACCATCCTTACAGGCTGGTTATGGCTCCTGTGCCCGTATTTCAATTTGAAAGTTTTTGCCCCGCCCGCTTTTGAAAGGAGCTGATTTCCCATACATATACCGAATATGGGTTTATTTCCGTTCATGGCTGTTCTGATGTTCTCTACCGCTTCGCCGCACAGATCCGGATTCCCCGGGCCGTTGGAAATAAACAGGCCGTCAAAATCCAGATTATTGAAATTATAATTCCAGGGTACCCGTATAACTTCCACATCTCTGTTTACCAGACATCTTAAAATATTGTTTTTGACACCGCAATCGACTAAAACTACTTTCTTCTTATTTTTCCCGTCCTCTTTTCCGTAAACTATGACCTCTTTGCAGCTTACCATATCAACCTGATTACAAAGGTTGGGATCTGGCACTGCAAAATTGCCGTCGCACCCCTGGGGAACTATTTTACCGAGCATGGCTCCTTTTTCCCTCAGTACTTTGGTAAGTTCGCGGGTATCTATTCCGAATATTCCGGGTATCTTATACTCTCTAAGCCATTCGTCCAGGCTTTTAACGGCATTCCAATGGCTGTAATTAAAAGAATAATCGGAGATAACAAGTGCTTTTACATGTATTTTCTCCGATTCGAAAAATTTTGAAATTCCGTTTTCAACTATATCCGTAGGAACTCCGTAATTGCCTATAATGGGATAGGTAACACAGAGTATCTGCCCGGAATAAGACGGATCGGTTAAACTCTCCGGGTATCCCACCATTGCCGTACTGAATACGACTTCACCATGTGCAGGCTGGTCGTAACCAAACGAAAAGCCCTGAAATTCAAGGCCGTTCTCTAGTATTAATTTAGCTTTTTTATTTGATTGCATTTGTCTAAAATGTATGGTGTTACAAAATTAGACAAAAGTACATATTTATCGCGGGTTTTGCAAGAAGATGATTATTACGAACTGTTTAAAATTTCACGAGACCGTTCTTAACGAACCGGTCTCGCTACTTAACCTAAACTTAAACTATGAAAAACTCGATCGAAGTTTTAGCAATAACTGTGCCAGGCTTTCTTTATTTGGGCTTTTCACGTGAATTCACAGAGGTTGCTTTTCCGGGCGAAAAGCGTTCCGTGGACATATTCGCAAAAATACAAATCCTGCGGTAAACAGCATATTCACAGCTTATTACCGCAGGATCTATATTTGTTTTATTTTACATGCTTCTCGCGAAGATCGTCCAGAGTTGTGCTTTTAAATCTTCCCACGTTTTGCTGGTAGCGGCGGCTACTTTCGCCGTATAATTATTTAATAAATCTACCGCTTCTTTCTTTTTACCTTCCTTTATAAGTTCGGTAGCCTGGGCTTCCACAACTTTATTATCCTGCATCATCTGTTTTTCGTAATACGCCACCCGGTCTTCTATAAGATGCCTTGTTTTATCCCAGTTTATAGTGGAGATCCTGTTTGTTTCCCGGTACGCCCATATTGCCGCATCTTTCCTGTAACGATGTTGTCCGCAAACATCAAACCCTTTAGGAAGTTCGGTCTCTCCTGCATAAATAGGTATTCTAGGACTTTGAGCAGGGTTATCGAACGAGAAATAGGCCACACCGCCCACTTCGTCCGGAAGCCAGTTGCGCAACTGTATTACATGGGAATAGGAGCATTGTATAACCGCAATGGTTCTTATACGTTTTGTAGCGTCTTTTTTAAGGGTGTTCAGGAGGGTTCTCATATCTCCGGGCATAAAAGTGGAAACCGGATATACGGTATCTTTATATGAGATAATATTCCCGTTCTCATCCCTTTTCCTTCTGTCTACCACCACATTCAGATTCTTTACCTGATCCCACTCCGTTCCGTCGTAAGTCTCGCGGTAAAACCCGAACATCTGTTCCGGGGATACTTTTTTCTCCGGTTTTACTGAAAAAGGAATTTCGTCCGAATCATATTTAAGGCCGAGGGAGGGGGCCAGAGTGTTAAGCACCCAGAATTCTCTGTATGAGAAAGGTTTGCCCTTTGACACCATTTTATAAAATTTAAATTCGCTTTTTCCGTCCCAAAGTCCCATTTTCTGTGTACGTTCTTTAATATCCGATGAGTACATAAAGTAATCCGGATTGTTGAAATCCACTACGCCTATTCTGGCGATGTTTGCAGATACTCCTACATGGTCGTCGGGGATTCTCTGGGCCACCCAGATAGCCCCGGGTTTATCGGCTGCCGCTTTTTTATTTTTTTTACCTTTTGCCGGCTCTTCTTTTTTCGCTTTTCCGGTACCGTAAATCTCAAAATGCCACACTTCGTTTTTATCCGCAACCGTAAGGCATTCTCCCGAATCTCCGTATCCGTATTCCTCTGCCAGAGCGCCCATAAGCCTTATGGCGTCACGCGCCGTAGAGCATCTTTGCAATGCTACTCTCTCAAGTTCCTCTATAAGGAATAATCCGTCGGGATTCCTTAGCTCGCTTTTTCCTACTGTGGTAGTCTCGCCTATCGCGAGCTGCTTTTCATTTAAACAAGGATATGCCACATTAAGAAAAGAGAATGTCTCTTCAACAGCAGGTATCCTGCCTTTTTCCACAACGTTTCTCATATCATGGGGTTCTTCATTGTGCAGCATACCCCAATATACGGGCTCCGTATCGCCCGGTTTGGCTTTTTTCCGTTTTTCCATTCTTAGCCACGTCCTGTAATTGGAGTCGCAGGAGTGGGCCGTCATAACCGAACCGTCGGTACTGGCATTTTTGCCTACCATAATAGAAGTACAACTTTCGGCATAATTTTCATCATCCGGATGCCATGCATAAGGTTGTGCGCAAAGTATGTTCACCAGAAAGAGCGAACATGCGAACAGGAAACATTTTTTTAAATTCATAGTTTTGATAAGTGTTAAATGTGTTATTTTTAAGAAAATCTAACAAATATAGAAAAAAAAGATTATATTCGTATCCCGATATATTCTTTGTTTATATAAATATTTTATAATACCATGATAACCCGCATTTTAGGTAGAGTTTTTTTTATACTGGCCATCTTTATGTGCCAGGTTGCAGTATCGGCAAAAGAGCCTGATACGGTTAAATATTACAGGATAGAACTAAGGCAGGAGATCACTCCTGCGGCATTCAGGCTGATTAAGGACGGTTTGCGGGATGCTCTGGAAAAAAAAGCTGATTACTGTATTATAGACATCAATACATACGGCGGCGCGGTAGATGCCGCCGACAGCATAAGGACGGCTATCCTGCATTATCCTTTACCGGTAATAGCTTTTATAAATCCCCAGGCGGTTTCCGCCGGAGCGCTTATTTCGGTATCCTGCGATTCGATATACATGCGCACCGGAAGTTCCCTGGGAGCAGCTACGGTGGTGAACCAGAGCGGAGAGGTAATGCCCGATAAATATCAATCTTTCATGCGGGCCATGATGCGTTCTACGGCTGAAAGCCACGGTAAAAAGGTAATAATAGAAAAAGGGACGGAAAAGGAAGTGTGGCGAAGGGATCCCGGGATTGCGCAGGCAATGGTAAGCAAGGACAGCGTATTGAGTTTTACCCCTCTGGAAGCAATAAATAGCGGATATTGCGAGGGAATGGCCGAAACGGTGAAAGAGGTTATCTCAAAGGTTTCGCCGGGTAAAGAGTATATTATAGTAGAACAGAATATCTCATTTCTTGACAGGATAATATATTTTCTTATGAACCCTTATCTGCAGGGGTTGCTGCTTATGCTCATAATAGGAGGTATATATTTTGAACTCCAGTCCCCCGGAATAGGATTTCCCCTTGCGGCGGCCGTTACCGGAGCCGTACTTTATTTTGCTCCTCTATATCTGGAGGGACTGGCGCAGAACTGGGAACTTATAATATTTATAATAGGAGTAGGCTTATTGTTTGCCGAAATATTCCTGATACCGGGATTCGGGGTAGCGGGAGTAAGCGGCATAATATTGGTGATAACGGGGCTTGCTTTTGCAATGATAGATAATGATATTGTATTTAAGGGTGGCGATTACAATTTCAGGCCGCTTATAAAACCTTTTGGAATAGTACTAATCTCTACCACGGTTGCATTTTTTCTCTCCGTTTATCTGGCATCCAGGCTATACGGTTCCAGGAGCTTTTCACATATAGTATTGCATACCAGTCTTGCCGATAATAAGGGATTCGTAGGAGTTGAAAAAGAGAGCCTTCTGCCTCTTACCGGAGAGGAAGGGACTGTTGCTACAGATCTTAAACCACAGGGCAGTATTGAGATACAGGGGAAAAGATACCCTGCGCAACTGGATTACGGATATGCAAAAAGAGGGGAGAAGGTGGTGGTGCTCAAGGTTGAAGGAGGGCGTCTTTTCGTGCGGCGTCTTCCTCAATGATTTTCAGAAGCAGGTCTATTGCTTCTTCCTGCGGTACAGAATGTTTTACCGCTTTTTTCCCGCGGTAAATTGCTACTTTTCCTTTTCCTTCACCGACATACCCGTAGTCGGCGTCGGCCATTTCTCCGGGCCCGTTTACAATACACCCCATAACGGCTATTACGATACCGTTCAGATGGGAAGTGCGTTTTTTGACTTCGTTAAAGGTTTCTTCCAGGTTATATAGCGTACGGCCGCATCCCGGACATGCGATATATTCCGGCCTGGTAAATTTCCGCCTTGCCGCCTGCATAAGGTTATCTTTGAATTCCGCTATCCGGCCGGCCGGGACTTCAATATCGTCGACTATTGCGGCGATGTTGAAATCATCTATCGTTTTATCCAGCAGCAAAGGTCCGAAATCGCATGACGCCTTAATGATAAACTCTTCCCAGGTAGAGCATTTATACGTCTGGGCCGGAACGTCTCCCTCGGAAATAAGCTCTTTGATCTCCCGGTAACTTTCCTGGTAATCTCCGCTGTCGAAATAACCGGCGATAATTCCGGCGGAAGATATTTCATTTACCGGATTTTCGGTAAGGGATACTCTTATCGTATCTCCTATATTGTCCTTTAGCAGAGCGCCTATACCTACGGCCGATTTTATTCGCCCCATATCCCCGTTTCCGGCCTCGGTAACCCCCAGATGAAGCGGAAATATGAGTTTATGTTTTATCATGGCCTCTTTAAGCAGCCTGTATGCCTGTACCATTACCAGCGTATTGCTGGATTTCAGGGATACCGCTACATTATAGAACCTGTTATCCGCACACATCTTTATCCACTCCATAGCCGCCTCTTTCATACCCCTGGGAGTATCTCCGTAAAGCCTTATTATCCTTTCTCCCAGCGAACCGTGATTAAGTCCTATTCTTACCGCCGTACCGTACTCTTTGCACACTTCAATAAATTTCGCGAACTGTTTTTTCGCCTCTTTATGCTCTTTTGCAAAATTACCCGGATTGATCCTTACCTTGTCGGCGATTCCGGCTGCTTCGATGGCGACATCCGGATTGAAATGCACATCCGCCACCAGCGGCGTATTTATTCCCCGCTCCCTTAATTGCTTTTTTATCTCGCCCAGAGCAATGACCTCTTTCATACCCTGCGTGGTAAGCCTTATTATCTGTGCGCCTCCGGCCGCCAATTCAACGCATTGTGCAACAGATTTCTCAATATCCTGCGTATGAGTGTTGCACATAGTCTGTATCACGATAGGGGAATCTCCTCCTATGATTATATTCCCGACTTTAACTTTTATTGGGTTCATACGCTTAATGTTTTTTGTAACTTCTGCTGTTTTTTCCCAGTCTGTAATACAGCCCTATCGAAAACTGTAACTGGTTGGAGTGGGTGTAAACCCATGTTTCCTCAGAATATATCCTGGGATTCAGGAAATGCGACAGCGTATATTTATAATTGCATTCTAAATGTATCTCGAAAGGTTTCATTATGAAAGCCACGCCTCCGCCACCTATGATACCTCCTCCGGCCCTGTTTGTTGTGGAAGGTATTTCATTGCCTGTCTGATTTGAAATTATATATGTCCCGAAAGCTCCGACTCCGAGCATGACCCGCAACCTCCAGAAATCAACCCTGAACTGGGTCATAAACGGTATTTCAACCGCCCTGTACCTGCGTTCGGTTTCAACTTTATTATCGTCTTTACCGGTAATTTCTATAAACCCCAGTTCGGTAACTCCTATTCCGGTATGCAATCCGAAATAGGGCATTTTATTCCAGAGTGAATGATAATAGGTATAATAGACACCTAAATTAACAGGCGTTTTTATAGCTTTATGATCCTTGTTCACGCTGAATGAGACATTGGATATACCGTATCCCCACTTTACTCCTATAATATGCAGCGAGAGAGCGGAACTGTCAGTGATTTTTGTTGAAGCATCTTTGAAAGAATTAAGATCGAATTCTTTCATAATATCCGTCTGAGCCTTTTTGGTCGTATCCTGGGTCTGTCCTTTAAGCAGAATGGAAACCGAAAGGCAGATCAATAAAGCCGGTATATATTTTATATTCCTCATTTTGGTTCTGTTATTTTCCGAAAAGTTCTTTTATATCAATAGTTTGTTCCAGATCGAATCTCTCTTTTATCTCTATTACGTCTTTACCGTTGTCGAGTTTATATAAAAGAACTTTTTCCGGCTGTTTTCTTTTTATAATATCCCCCGGATCGAGCAGTCCGTTATTGTTCTCGTCTTCAGTAATTCTTATTGAATAAGAGCCTTTCTGAAGGTAAGGAAATTTGAGTGTTATATCGTCCGTAATGATATATTTCCGGAATACTTTATCTCTTTTTTCACTTACCAGTTCCACTATGTATCTGGTATCCACATTCTTCATCTCCAGCGTAAGAGAACTTAACTTGTCGTCCGTAGGCAGGGAGAGTTTATTATAGGTAGAATCGTTGGTGAATCCGTTTATATCCCTGAATGCGGCTTTGGGAATAATCATCTGGTAATCATTTCCTATTTTGAAAGGTTCAGCAGGCCGCAATATATAGCGCCTTATATCGGCACTGTCCTGCTTTACGGTGAATGCCTGTGTGGAAACTATTTTTTTCGGGGTGCTGGTAGTAAACTGTATGGTGTCGAAACCGGCTTTTACCAGCGGTTCGGTAAATTCGAACACATATCCGTTCTGTTCTACCTTATCCGGAGCGGCTTCCAGTTTGAAATCCAGCAGATCTTTTCTCTTTTCGTCTTTTTTCTGTCCGCTCTTTTTCCCGGACTCTTTTTTTTCTTTAGGGGCTATAAGCCTGAGATTCTCAACAGTGGGAACGAGCATTCCCGAAGAATCGGTCTTATGATATTTTATTCCCAGAAAAAGTGTATCCGGCATTCTTCCACCCTCGTTGATCCAGAATGAAAGGCTGTCGAACGTACTGTTGAATTGTTTTATTATTTTATCATGCCTTACGCCTCTTATGGAGAAAGAATCTATTATAACATCCGGAGCATTGAATTTAATGAATGCCCCCCTGGCGGTAGGACGCCCGTAATTTCTTACGTACTGATTGCTCGGATTTTCCCTGAAAAGATATATATCGAGTTCGGATGGCCTTGAAAGGCATGCCAGCGTATCTTTCATATCATATACGGTCAACTGAGGCAGTCCCTTTTTCATTACCGTATGCGGAATATAAAGAGAATCCGAAAAACCTATAAGCTCATTTCCGGGATCATATTTATTATTTCCGTTTTCATCTTTAAATGCGTAAATCGCGTATGGCTTGGGTTTTAAGTTTCTTACGCAGAAGTATCCCCATTTATCGCTTTTTGCCAGCGCGGTCGGCAATGTATTGAAGACAGAGGAATCGGACGGATTTTCGTAGAGGGCGATTTTAATATCGGGAACCGGAAGCAGGGTTGAAAAATCGACTATTGTTCCGCTTACGAGCATAGAGTCTATCTCGTTTCCGGTAGAAAAGCTGTATACGAAATTCTCAAGAATATTTCCTTCGTTATTATCGGCTATCGCGGAACCGAAGTTCAATGAATATGTTTTTGCCGAATCAAGTTCTTCGGGGAAAGTAACCACTATGCTTTTCCCTTTTATTTTAGTTACCGGCCTCTTATTCTGGGGAGGCGAGAGAACGATGTTTTTGGAGGCGTCTTTCAGTTGAACGTATTCGTTGAAAGTTATTGTTATTTTCGTTTTTTGACGCGGAACGTTCATAGCGTTGGAATCGGGGATGACTGAGAGCACCGCGGGCGGTATGGTATCTTTAGGCCCTCCGGTAGGAGCGCCTTTGGTATTGGCGCATGAACCTGAATGGAGACAATATATCCCTATCAAAACGAATGTAAGTAATTGCGGTATGTTTTTTTTGTTCAACTTCATTTTGTTTCCTCTTTTATATCTACCCTCGTTACAGTTTCAACTCCCTTTATTTTTTCTACCCGCTTCATAAGCACCTCCAGATCCCCGGTATTATGTACGTACAATTCTACATATCCTTCGAATATCCCGTCATGTGTTTCAAAGTGGATTTTTCGTATATTAACATTTAATACAAGGGTTATATATTTCGTAATCTCATTGACTATGCCTATTCTGTCTATCCCCTTTATGCCGATTTTCGCCAGAAACGACAGCACGGTATGTTTTGTCCATTTGGCATTTATTATTTTGCTTCCCTGCCGCGCAGCAAGGGAAATGGCATTCTTGCATACTTTTTTATGTACTATTACATTATTGTGATTATCTACGAAACCTATTACTGCATCTCCCGGGATAGGATTGCAACATTCGGCAACTTTATAAGAAAGGGTTTTGTCCAGCGGGTTTTCCTGGAGCAGATAGTCTTTCTTCTTATCTATATCCGGCCTCTTTTCTACATGCACATCATCTTCTTCCGCCTCTTCCTGTTCATTTTCATTTTTATTTCCGAAAAAAAATTGAAGGTTCCAGTATTTTACGAATTTATTTTCCGTATTCTTTTTCAGTATTTTCTCCAGATTGGAGAGATCTACCACTCCGGCGCCTATTTTGCTGTAAAGTTCCTCTTTGTTATTTAGATTGTATGCCGTAAGAAGTTTTTTTATTACCCTTAGCTGGGGTTTTACCCCGTGTTTGGCCAATTCGTTTTCAAGAATGGTCTGTCCCTCTTTTATGGAGTTTTTTATATCCGATTTAAGAGCGTCGTATATAAGATTTTTGGCTTTTGCGGTAGTGGCGAAGTCCAGCCATTCGCGCTGCGGTTTCTGGGATTCCGCCGTTATGATCTCTACCTGGTCTCCGTTCTTTAAGACCTTGGAAAGCGGTACCAGTTTAAGATTTACCTTGGCCGCTATCGCTTTGTTTCCTATCTGGGAGTGTATATTATAAGCGAAATCTATTACCGTGGAACCTTTTGGAAGCGACCTGGATTCGCCTTTAGGGGTAAACAGGAAAATTTCGGAGGCAAGCAGACCTTCATGGAATTTATCAAGGAACTCAAGGGCGTTCACATCAGGGCTTTCAAGGACTTCCCGCACCATGTTAAGCCAACTGTCCATATCGTTTTCGCTTTTATTCACTCCTTTGTAACTCCAGTGGGCGGCTACTCCCTTTTCGGCTATCTCATTCATCCTTACCGAACGTATCTGTACCTCCACCCAGTTCCCCTGCGGACTCATAAGGGTGCAGTGCAATGCTTCGTATCCGTTGGATTTAGGGGTGCTTACCCAATCCCTTATCCTGTCGGTTTTTGAAACATGATCCTCGGATATAAGCGAGTAAATATCCCAGCATTGTTTTCTCTCAGTAATACCGGGTTTAGGCTCGAAAATTATCCTTACGGCATAAAGGTCGTATATCTGGTCGAAAGGTATCTCTTTGGTGCGCATTTTCCTCCATACGGAGTAAGGAGTTTTGGTTCTCTTGCTTATCGAAAAAGTATAGCCAGCCGATTTAAGGGTCTTTGCGATAGGTTCTATGAATCTGTCTATGGCGCATCCTTTGGTCTCTACAAGTTCCTCTATTTTTCTGATGATAACCGCATAATCTTCCGGTTCCCTGTATTCCAGCCAGATATTTTCCATCTCCGATTTCATGCTGTACAATCCCAGACGATGTGCAAGCGGGATGAAAATATACATCGTTTCGCTTAATATCTTGTCTTTTTTCCTTTCAGGCATGGAACTTATGGTACGCAGGTTGTGCAGCCTGTCAGCGAGTTTTATGAGTATGACTCTTACATCGTCGTTCAGGGTAAGCAGTATGCGTTTGAAATTCTCCGCCTGCATAGATTTTTCTTCCATTGCCGACATTCCCGCAATCTCTTCTTCGGTATGAGTCTGCGAGTGCCTGGTATCCATTGCGGATTTTATTTTTGTAAGACCGTCTACAAGGGAAGCTATTTTTGCACCGAACAGCCGCTCTATGTCTTCTACGGTATATTCGGTATCTTCTACAATATCATGCAGAAGGGCCGTTACAATAGATTTATATCCCAGTCCTATCTCCTGTACCACTATTTTGGCCACCGATATAGGATGTATTATATAAGGCTCTCCGGAACGTCTTCTTACTCCCTTGTGAGCTTCATTCGCAAACTCGAAAGCCCTTATGACCCCTTCATATTCCTCTTGATTGGCGCATCTTTTGAGACTGGCAAGCCTGAGAGATTCGAATTCCTTGTATATCAGATTATTATCTTTTTTTGTAAACATGGCTAAAATAGTAAATCCCTTTTTCCCGTTTTTATCGCCTCTAATTTAGCAATTATCTTTTGTTTTTGACCGCTATCTTCAATATTAAGCAGCTCTTTTTCTATAAAGGCGTATCCGGCAGCTTTAGTTTCTCCCGACGAATAATCTTCGAGATATTCGGCAAGGGTAAGTATTGCATTCGGGGTGCAGAATCTTTTTATAAAGCCGGGAATAGCGAATTCCATAAAGTGCTCGCCTGTTCTTCCCACCCTGTAACAGGATGTGCAGAAGCTGGGGATGAATCCCTTTTCAAGCAGCCATTTTATAACTTCATCGAGTTCCCTGGTATCGCCTACCAGAAACTGTTCTTTATTGATTTCCTGTAACTGTCCCTTTTCTTTCTGATAACCTCCTATCTCCAGTTTGGTTCCCGCATCTATCTGCGACACTCCCATTTCTATTACTTCATCCCTTATTGCGACACTCTCCCGTGCGGTCATTATCAGTCCGGTATACGGAACCGCAAGCCGCAGTACCGCTACGAGTTGTCTGAATTGTTCGTCGGAGACCTTGTAAGGCAAATCTATATTAAGATCGTTAGCCGGCTGTATTCTGGGAAAACTTATGGTATGAGGCCCCACGCCATAGGTGTTTTGCAAATGCAGGGCATGGGAAACAAGCCCCAGCACCTCGAATCTCCAGTCGTATAATCCGAACAGCGCTCCTATACCCATATCGTCTATACCTCCTTCGAAAGCCCTGTCCATCGCGTTCAGCCTCCACATATAATTGCCTTTAATATCTTCTGCCGGATGATACCGGGCATAAGTTTCTTTATGGTATGTCTCCTGAAAAACCTGGAACGTACCTATACCTGCTTCTTTTACGATACGGAATCCTTCCGTATCCAGCGGAGCCGCATTTATATTTATCCTTCTTATCTCTCCGTTGCCGGTTTTCGTAGCATAGCATGCGCGTACGCATCCGGCTATATATTCCGGTGAGTAACGGGGTGCTTCCCCGAAAACCAGAATCAATCTTTTATGTCCTCTTTTTTCCAGGTTTATAACTTCCTTTACAAGCTCCTCTCCGGATAAGGTTTTTCTTATCGTGCCTTTGGCATCTTTACGGAATCCGCAATATTTGCAGTTGTTCACACAACTGTTGCCTACATACAGAGGTGCGAAAAGAACTATACGGTTGCCGTAAACGGAGCGTTTAAGTTCTTTTGCGGCATTATAAAGTTCTTCAAGTCCGCGCGGGGATTTGATGGCGAGTAATGTTGCGGTTTCCTGCAGGTTCAGCGGTTGTTTGGAGAGACTTTTTGCAAAAATCTCCCTTGCCTTTACGATATCTTCTTTCGTATCTTCTATTAAAGAATGCAGTAGTTTATCGTCTATAAAATCTACGGCATTTTCTGTTAATTGCATATTCATAATGAATCTAATTTTAATTCTTCAGGCTCACGTAATTTTTCTTTTATAATTGCCGGCTCCGTAATGATATACATGCTGGTAAGCATGCGATATTTCCGCCCCGGCAAGTATTATAACCCAGCTCATGTTCATCCAGATAAGGAAAAGCGGTATTGCCGCGAATGCCCCGTAGACGGCATTAAGCCTCGATACCATCAACTGTGTCTCCATATAAACATATTGCAGCCCTACGAATACCAGCGATGATATTACCGCGGCGCTGAATGCCGCCGGAAAATGTACTTTAACATTCGGAATATATTTGTACATTATCGTAAATGCTGCAAGTACTATTGTATAAAATAATAACCATTGTACGAAGAAACTTATCGAATCCAAAATTATCAACCCGTATCCCACGGAGCTCAGCGCATTGTTGAAAAAGATGGAAATAGATAAAAAAATAGTTATTATAAAAGGCGCAACCACCAGGATGCCTATATAATACAGGAACCTTTTTGTAAGAGAGCGGGAACGTTCTACCTTCCATATATAGTTGAACGATTTTTCCACATTAAGTATGAGCCATATTACGGTACCTATAAAGAACAGAAAACTTATGGCTCCGAACAACCCCTGTCTGCTGCTTTTTACTATATTTTCGGCGAAGCGTATAATCCATTCCAGCGTCTCTTTGTTTCCGGAAAACGATTGCAGAAGCAACTCCTGCAATCTTATTTCAAATCCCAGCCCTCCGGTAACCACAAACGCTACGGCAAAAAACGGGACTACCGAAAGAGCTGAAAAAAAACTCAGGGAGATAGCATAAAGCCCGAGTTTATCCTTTCCCGATTTTTTTATGGTAATTAAAGCCACTTTAAGATACCTTATCAACCTTTTTTTTGCTTTACCCAAGTCATCTATATTAAGGTTCCAGATATCCGTGGTGATAAACTTCACTGACCACCTGTAAAAATTTCTTATTTCCTCCAGTAAATCCTTCAAAACAACTATCCGGCAAGTTTAGACATAAATTTTCCGGCATCTATAATATACCTTATATGGCTGCCTTTTCCTATTTCTCCCTTATCGTCGCAGGCGACTATATCAAAACTGACTCTGTTTCCGTTTACGGCGGTAACGGTGGCCGTAGCTGTCACCTGAGCGCCGGGCATACATGCCCTGAGGTGTTGCACATTTATTTCTATCCCGACACTATCGGCATTTACAGGTTCATTTTTTAGTAATGTAAATGCCGCGCACTCCATAAGCGTTATCATACCGGGAGTGGCGAATACATCCAGTCCTCCCGATTTGTATGCCGTTGCGGTGTCGTTTACGGAAACGGTAAGCTTTTCCGAACGGGACATTCCTGGTTTAATATTTTCCGTCATATTATTTACTTCTTAATTCGTTTATGAACTCTCCGACCATATTTTCGGCCGCATCTTCAATTTTCGCAGGAGCCGGAGAGCCGCTTATCTCTATCACCGGTCCGGTAACGGTAAATCCGTATGTTTCCGCAAATTTCTTTAATTCCTTAACTCCGGCTCCGTTCCAGGAAGAGCCGCCGAATATCGAGAATACTTTATTTTTGGGAGCCGATAATTTTATCTCGTTGCACAAATGTTCCATCATAGGATGCATTTGTCCGTTATATGCGCAGGTTCCCAGTATAAGTCCTTTATATTTCCATATCTGGCTTAACAGATACGATACATGCGTTTTAGAAACGTCATATACCCTCACCGGAACTTTGTAATCACCCATTAGAGAGCCTATATAGTCGGCGATCTTTTCCGTATTTCCGTACATCGAAGCATAAGCTATCACCACTCCTTCCTGCGCTTCATATCTGCTCCATTTATCGTAAAGAGCTACGACTTTTGCCGGATTATCACGCCATATAAGACCGTGGGAAGGCGCTATCGTTTTAATCTCCAGCGAGGCTAGTTTGGCAATGGCTTTTTGTACGGGGAGGCTGTATTTGCCTACGATATTCGAATAATAACGCCTCATATCTTCCAGGTAATAGGTTTCGAAATCATTATCCGAATCGAAAATGCTTCCGTCCAGCGTCCCGAATCCTCCGAACGCATCGCATGAAAAAAGCGTTTTACTGCCTGTCTCGAAAGTGACCATCGTTTCGGGCCAGTGTACCCACGGTATGAGTGCGAATCGGAGAGTACACTCTCCTAAGCAGATCTGATCCCCGTCATTAACCTGATAAAAATTTTCGTCTTTTATATCGTAGAAAGACTTCAGCATTTTATATGTCTGGGAGTTTCCTACTATCTTTATATCAGGATAAACGCGCACCATGCTTTTTATCATCCCCGAATGATCCGGCTCCATGTGGTTTACAATAAGGTAATCCAGTTGTTTGCCGTTCAGCAGGCAGTTTATTTTGTCCAGGTAATCGTCATCGCTGCCGAACTCTATGGTGTCTATAAGTGCCGATTTGGTGTCGGCGATCAGATACGAGTTATATGAAACCCCGTTTGGAAGGGGCCAGTTATTTTCAAAAAGATGTTTTTTTCTGTCGTTGGTTCCTACGTAATGAATGTTTTCCGTAATTTTTATTGTTCTCATTGATATTTATAATTTGTTATCTATTAAATTCATGAACTCTTTTTCCGTAATCACTTCTATTCCCAGTTTTCCGGCTTTCTGCAATTTTGAGGCGCCGCTTTTGTCGCCGGCCACCAGCAAGTCTGTTTTTCCCGATATTGAGTTTCCTGCTTTTCCGGAATGGGACTCTATAAGTTTTTTCATATCTTCCCTGGATATTGAGAAATTACCCGTAATCATTACGGTCTTTCCCAGCAATTTTTCGGAAAGGATTTTTCCCTCCAAATCATGTACCGCAAATTGCAGTCCCGCCTCTTTTAACTCTTCTATCATGCTTAAATGTCTTTCGTCGGAAAAATAGTTCAGCAGGGAGTCGGCCAGCTTTTCCCCAACCTCTTCTGTTGCAAGTAATTCCTCCCGTGAAGCATTGGCGATATTTTCTATATTTTTGAATTCGGATGCGAGGTTCTTTGCTGTGGTTTCTCCTATATATCTTATTCCCAGACCGAATAATACTTTATGAAACGGCTCTTTTTTACTCTCTTGCAGCGATGCCAGGAAATTGGATACCGATTTCTCTTTCCATTTGTCGAGAGAGAGAAGCTGTTCCGGCGTTAATTTGTACAGATCACTTAAATCTTTTATATATCCTTTGTTGTAAAGCTGTTCTATGGTGGCTTCTCCGGCATTTATACCCAAAGCCTTTCTACCCGTGAAATGTATGAATCTTCCTTTTATCTGCGGAGGACAAAAATCCTGATTGGGACAGAAATGTTTGGCTTCGTCCTCGTCTTTTACCAGCGGCGTGCCGCACACAGGGCATTTATCGGGAAATATGACCTCGGTAACGTCTTTTCCCCTTTTTCCCGTTTCCACCCGTATTATTTTAGGGATTATTTCACCTCCTTTTTCAACATATACATAATCCCCTATATGAATATCCATTAACTTTATCTGTTCCGCATTGTGCAGGGAAGCCCTTTTTACCACAGTGCCGGATAATTGTACCGGTTCGAGATTGGCGACCGGAGTTACGGCGCCGGTACGGCCTACCTGGTAATCTATCGAGCGAAGTCTGGTAAGCGCTTCTTCCGGTTTGAATTTATATGCGGTAGCCCATCTGGGAGATTTGGCGGTAAATCCGAGGCTTCTCTGCAGATCCAGTTGATTTACTTTTATTACTATTCCGTCCGTTGCGAACGGCAGTTCTTTTCTTTTCAAGTCCCATTTTCCTATATAATCGAAAATTTCATCCATTGAAGAACATACCTGGGAGTATCCGGAAACAGGCAGTCCCCACCGGGATGCTTTTTCCAGCAGGCCGGAATGCGTATCCGCCTCCGGAACCGGGGTTACGAGCTGATATAATACGCATTCAAGCCCTCTTTCTTTTACAATATTCGAATCGAGTTGTTTAAGCGAACCTGCGGCTGCATTACGTGGATTTGCAAACAGGGGTTCTTCGTCCAGTTCCCTTTGATAGTTCACTCTGTCGAATGCCGTATAAGGCATAAATATTTCTCCCCTTATTTCAAATTCGTCGGGATAACCGGAACCTTCTTTCAATTTGTGAGGTACGGAGGATATTTGCATTATATTGAGGGTAACGTCGTCTCCTATGGTTCCGTCCCCTCGTGTAAGGGCTTGTACCAGCCTGCCTTTCTTATAGATAAGGCATATAGCAGTACCGTCGAATTTAAGCTCGCAGGAGTAGGTGAAAGGGATGCTTGATGCCTTTGTTATTCTGTCGTTGAAAGCGATCAGTTCCTGGAAATCGTAAGTATTTGAAAGCGAAAGCATGGGGTATTTATGGGGATATTGCTTGAACTCTGTTAAAATACCATTTGCCGCCGCCGGAAAATGATTGTTTATTTCATCTTCTCCCGTCTTTCCGGAGTAGAGGTCGTTTCCCACTTTTTGCGTGGGAGAATCCTCTGTAACCAGATAGGGATATAATTTTTCCAGTTCAACAAGTTCATGCATTAAAATATCATATTCAAAATCCGAAATTACAGGATTATTTAAAACATAATAGTTACGATTATGAAGATTCAATTCGTCTTTTAAGGTCTTTATCCGTATTTCTGCGTCTTTTTTTCTCACTTCCGTTAAAATTTAACTAACAAAAATACATATAATTTTAATATTTATCATAAATTTGCCGCCCGAATGATATTAGATCTTTAAATAAAATGAAAAAATCGATTGTTATCCTTACAGGAGGAGGACCTGCGCCGGGAATGAATACCGTTGTAGGCAGTATTGCCAAAACGTTTATCCGGGAGGGCTTCAGGGTTTTGGGTTTACACGGCGGATATAAGGGGTTGTTCTCCGCCGATCCTGATTTTTGCGAACTGGATTTCTTTTGCGCAGACTCTGTTTTTAACAGGGGAGGTTCTTATCTTATGATGAGCCGTTATAAGCCTACCGATGTTGATTTTAGAGAAAATTTTAATCTGAATTTTTTTAAAAATAACAATATACGGCTCCTGGTGACCGTAGGGGGTGACGATACCGCTTCCACTGCCAACAGGATAGCTAAGTTTCTTGCAGAGAAAAATTATCCTATTGCAAATATACATGTTCCGAAAACTATTGATAACGACCTGCCGCTGCCGCAGAATATTCCTACTTTCGGGTATCATTCGGCAATGGGAGAGGGAACGAAGATCGCCGCAACGATATATGAAGACGCCAGAACCAGCGGGAACTGGTTCGTAGTCTCCGCAATGGGACGTTCCGCCGGACATCTTGCGCTGGGTATAGGCGCTACCTGCCACTATCCGATGATAGTTATTCCCGAGATGTTCAATAAAACTACTATTACCGCCGAAAAAATAGTGAACATGGCTCTTTCTTCCATTATAAAAAGAAAGATCATGGGAATATCTTACGGGTGCATTATGATCTCGGAGGGGGTATTCCATGAGTTGAGCCATGAAGAAGTGGAAGCATGCGGAGTGAAATTTACTTATGACGAACACGGCCATCCGGAGTTGGGTAAAATCTCCAAGGCGCAGATGTTCAATGAAATGCTGGATAACAGGCTTGCCCAGTTGGGAATAGCGGTGAAATCCCGCCCGGTTGAAATAGGTTACGAGGTAAGGTGCGTTACGCCCTTTGCTTATGATCTTATGTATTGCTCGCAACTCGGTATGGGGGTTTATAAACTTTTTACGGAAGGGGTTACCGGGTGTATGGTATATCTGGATCTTAACGGGAATATCAAGTCGCTTTATCTTAAAGATATGCAGGATCCGAGTACCGGAAAAATACCTCCGAGGGGCGTTAATATCCATACGGATAAAGTTCAGCAGATTTTCGATAATCTGATGCACTATATAACTCCGGCCGATTATGAAGCCGCCGGCAAATATGTGAATAATCCGGAGGATTACGATTTCAGGAAGATATTGAACTGGTAAGATACCGGCATGTCCGATAAGTTTATAATTTATCAACTTTTAATAAGAGTTTTCGGGAATACGAATGAGAATTGCGTTCCCGGAGGCTCTTTGTCATTAAACGGGTCGGGTAAATTTTCCGGCATAACCTTTTCCGTACTGGAAGAAATAAAAAATCTGAATGTTACCCACATCTGGTACACAGGGGTAATCGAACACACTACCGGAAGCGATTTTTCCGGCTACGGTATTATTCCCGACGATCCTGCTCTGGTAAAAGGAGAGGCGGGATCTCCTTACGCCATAAAAGATTATTATGATGTGAACCCGTATCTTGCCGATAATGTGCAGGAGAGAATGGCCGAGTTCGAAGATTTGCTGGGAAGAACGCATAAAGCCGGACTGAAAGCCATAATAGATTTTGTCCCAAATCATCTGGCACGGCAATATAATTCTGATTCAAGGCCGTCGGGAATAAAGAATTTCGGTGCGGAAGATGATCCTTACGCCGCCGTTGCCGGAGGAAGCGTGGGATTCTTTCCTGATAATAATTTCTATTATCTTCCCGGAACCCGGCTGGATCTGTCGGGAATAACTAAAGACAGCGGTTATACCGAGTTCCCCGCAAAAGTTACCGGAAACGATTGTTTCAGCGCCACGCCTTCTGTTAATGACTGGTATGAGACCGTAAAACTGAACTACGGTACGGATTACCGCGGGGGAGGGGAAAAATATTTCGAGCCTGTTCCGCGGACATGGCACATGATGCTGGATATTCTGAGGTTCTGGGCAGCGAAAGGTGCGGACGGTTTCCGCTGCGATATGGCGGAGATGGTTCCGGCAGAGTTCTGGCACTGGGCTGTTTCACGGATAAAGAGAGAGTATCCGGAGATTATTTTTATTGCCGAGGTATATAATCCGGAGCTATATTCTACTTATCTTAATTACGGAAAATTCGATTATCTGTATGACAAAGTGGGATTATATGATAATCTTAAAATAATTACGCAATCCAATTCCGGAGCCGGCGGCGTAGTGAATATGAAGGGAGAAAAAAGGGAGCCCTATTCGCCTGCCTGTTCCATAACAGGAAACTGGCAGGCATTGGTAGATATGCAGAATTCAATGTTGAACTTTCTGGAAAACCATGACGAACAGCGCATTGCCTCCGATTTCAATATCGGCGATCCTTTTAAGGCTGTTCCGGAACTTGTTGTTTCGCTCATGCTCAACCGCGCTCCGTTCATGCTCTATTTCGGACAGGAGACGGGAGAGAGGGGCATGCTTGCCGAGGGATTCAGCGGAATCGACGGCAGAACTTCTATCTTCGATTATTGTGCGGCCCCTTCCGTAGTCCGTTTTCTGAAAAATTCGCTTACAGGGGAGGAAAAAGAACTATATGCTGTTTATAAAAAACTGTTTTCCGTTGCAATGGGGGAGAGGGCGATAAAAAGCGGAGATACATACGATCTGGAGTATGCGAATATGGATAATCCCGGTTTTAATCCCGGTACTCAGTTTGCGTTTGCGCGACGGAGCCGCAAATCGGTAAAAAATATTGCAGCACCGGAAGAACTTATCCTTATTGCAGTTGATTTTTCACAGCCTTCCGGCGGAAAAGTTAAAGTGAATCTTCCGGGACATATATTCGATTTCTGGAATATAAAGCAGGGAGTTGAATATCTGTGCCGCAATCTGCTATCCGGAGAGGATTTTAATGTGTCGCTTAACCCCGGTATCTGTTTTGAAATACCTCTTGATAAATACGGCGCAGGAATAATAAAGGTTAATTTAGTCAAAGAATAGGGGAAGAGCCATCTCGGGGAGTCGAACCCCGGGCCTGCGCGTTACGAATGCGCCGCTCTGACCTACTGAGCTAAGATGGCAATTATGTGTCGAAATAATTTCGAGGCACAAATTTATTAAGTTTTTTTTAATTTACGCAATTAAATCCGTTATTTTAACGCCGGTTATACTGATAAGTTATGCAGGAGCGGTTTTTAGTTTTAACCGTCGTAAGGAAAAACTCATAAAAGGACCTTCCCGGTATCCAGAATCCGGGAAGTATAAATTAATCCTTATCTGAAAGAAACAGCAGCCGTTTTTGAGAGAGAAAGCAAAAGAGTGTAACGAGAACGTAATCAGCGAATTATGGATACGGTTCTTTTTGAAATGTTGGGGATAAAAGCATAAAAAAGCAAAGTTGGCGGCGATTTCAGTTACCAGATCGTTACCTGAGCATCTTTTTGATATTCTTTGCATAGTGCTATTATTCAGTGGTTTGTGCAAATTCACATAGCGCCGGATAACTCTAAGTAAACTAAATTTGTAACCATTAAAATTAGAGTTACGGCAAGAAGTACATTTAAGGTCTTGTTTTACCTGAAAAGAAACAATCTGAAACCGGACGGCAAAGCTCCTATCATGGGAAGGATCACCGTCAACAGTTCCATTTCCCAATTTAGCTGTAAGCTAAATATCAAGCCCGACCTTTGGGATACGAGGGCAAACAAAGCTTTAGGCAAAAGCCTCGAAGCACAGAAGATAAATCAGAAACTGGACAACATCCGTACACAAATCGGCAAACAGTACCAAAGCATTTGCGATAGGGATAATTTCGTGACAGCCGAGAAAGTCAAAAACGGTTATCTGGGTTTCGGAGAAGAATACCGTACCCTATTGTCCGTTGCTGATGAGTTTTATGAACAATACCGTAAACGGGTAGGAAAAGACCGTACGGAAGGTTCTTATGAGCAACTACTGATTAATCGTAGACGTGTTGAAATGTTCCTTAAGGACAGATATAAACTATCCGACATTCCCATTAAGGAAATAGAACCCCAGTTCATTCAGGATTATTACCTCTACCTACTTGAAGAAAGGAAGCTGGCGGGGAGTACGCTTCTAACTTCCATTACTAAACTAAAACAGATAATGCTGATAGCCCAACGTAAAGGCTATGTGCATATCAATCCTTTTGCAGGATTCCGCTTCAAAGCAAAAACACGGGATAGAGGCTATTTGACCGAAGATGAATTACAACGATTTATGACGGTGGAACTCCGGCGGTACAAGCAACGGCAGATACGGGATATTTTCGTTTTCCAAGCGTTTACTGGTCTTGCCTATGCTGATGTCAAGAAACTCACCTTTGATGATATCCAAAAGTCATTTGATGGCGAAATGTGGCTGATTGCCAAACGCAAGAAAACCGGAACGACGTTTTATGTCAAATTACTACCAGTCGCCAAACAACTTATTGAGCAATACCGTCTTGTGGCAAAGAATAAATATATTTTTCCTGTTCCGAGTAATGCGGAAAATATGAACCGCACACTAAGGCGTATTGGAAAACAAGCCGGAATCACGAAGTGGATCTCCTCACATATGGCCAGACATACGATGGCTACCACAGTTTGCCTATCGCAAGGAGTACCTATTGAAACAGTATCCCAAATGTTAGGACACAGCAATATTCATACGACCCAAATATACGCCAAAATCACCAATGAGAAGATAAGCCGGGATATGGCAGCCCTGACAGATAAGATTGGCGATAAATATCAGGTTGAGACAAACAGACCTCAATCCGATTTTAGAAATATTGGAAAAGTGGGCAGAAGAAAAACGTCTATGCTATGAACAAGGAAGAAATAACTGTTGAGGGTTTGATAAAAGTTATCGAATCCGGTGAAGGGGGAAAAATCCGCCTAAAGAACTGGCAGATAGCCCGGTTGTTTGGGGTATATGAGCAGGCAGTTCGGGCAAACGTTGTATCAATTATTCAAACCGGAGCAATAAAGCCTTTCACCTCTTGCGAGGTCAGACAAGTAGGAAAAATCCTTTTGCCATGAAAACTCGCCGAATTTATGTACCTTTGCCGAAACTTGACAATTCAGAAATGCAAAAGTCTAAAACAATAATGTATGCTGTTCGCGAATAAAATTAGGCAATTAAGAGAGGATAAAGGGCTTCTTCAACGCCATGTATCCGCCGCCCTTGATATGGATAACGCTATGTATTGCAAAATTGAACGAGGAGACCGAAGAGCAAAGCGCGAACAAATCTTTATGATTGCAGAAATTATTCAAGCAGATTTAAACGAGCTACTCGTGCTTTGGCTTGCCGACAAAATTATTGATGCTCTGGGAGATGAAAGAGAACTAGCAGATGAAGCGTTGAGAGTTGTAATAAAACAGATAAAGAGTTAATATGATTGAGCAAATAGAAAATATATTGAACGAACTCAAAGTAATTCCCATAAAATTGCCTGAACTGCGTGATCTGTTTTGGCTTAGAATAGACCGTTATAACGAAAAAGATCAGCAGCGAGGCGTGGTTTTTGATGAAAAATTTGAACAACAACGCAGCAAACTTGTCAGAGCAATAGAAAGTTTTACGGCTTTTATAGAAAAAAGTTTTGCACCAAGCGCTGAAGAGATTGCCAAAGAAAAAGCGTTGCAAAAACTACGTACCGAGTTTCAGGGCTTTGATGATTGGAACGAAGAAGCAAAAAAAGCGTTACTCGAAAGAGAAAAGGACACTTTTTTAACAAAAGTTCCACAAAAGATTATACGGTCAAAGAATAAAGAACCTAATCGTGGTCCGAAATATAAAATCAACAATCAACCCGATAAAATTTATAGCATTGATAGCGATTTTTCGCATTGTAGACCTTGCTTTTTTGAATTTAGAAACCAAAGGTATGTTATTAATAATTGGGCTATGTTACTCAGAGAATTAGCAGAGGTACTTTACAATGAAAATTCGGTTCCAATAACCGAGTTTATAAAAAAAGATTTATCTAAAAAACCATTGTTTTCGAACAATCCTAAAATATATTTAAGAGCATTGGAAATTGCGAACGGATTATATGTTGAATCAAATTTTTCGGCAAATCAAATGTGTATTTCTTGTAAAAAGATGCTTGATATTTATAGCATTGCTCATTCGGAAGTGAAAATTTATTTAGATCGCATTCCAGCTAAACTATAAACTATAATCTATGTTCAAAATCACTTGGGATAAAGAAAACAATGGTGTTTTGTTCACGATGCGTTCAACGGAAGATACGTTAAATGTGCCGCCGCGTCCTGTGTTTTTTGAAGAATTGGACTTGCTTGGATTGAATAAATTCTGGGAATATCCTAAATCCAAAGAGCCGCTTTTATGGGCTTGCGACAGACGTTATTTCTACAAAGGCGAGTTGGTCTTGGAAGCAAAAGGCGGAAATATCTATGATGATCCACAACGGATTTTTACCGATGCGGGCAAAAAATTAAAGTTAAAACCAATAAATATAGATTTGCTTTGCAAGAAAAACGAAACTACAATGTTTCTTTTGGAATACGAAGCAATGGAGTTTATCAATACACAATATCGTCGTTACCGACCAAACGCAGCACAACAAGCAGTAAATAAGGCTGTTGATTTTCAACAATTAGCCGACACACAAGAAAAAAAACTAAAAGAAAAATATGCTGTAATTAAAGAGGATTGCGACAGTTTTGATATTATGCCGTTTGAAGAAGCCGAAAAGCAAGGTAAACAAATAGTTCTCAATACAAAGATAGAAATGTTTATCGCTTCTTTTTCGGGAGGGAAAGACAGTCAAGTTGTTTTGGATTTGGTTTCGCGAGTTATTCCTTCCAACGATTTTTTGGTTATTTATTCCGATACGGGGTATGAAATACCGCCTTCGTTGGATATCTACAAGCAAACAGAAGAATTTTACCAGAAGCAATATCCCGATTTGAAATTCTATCTTTCTAAAAACCACCAAGACGTACTATATTATTGGGATAAAATGGGATCGCCTAGTCGAATACATAGGTGGTGTTGTAGCGTGATGAAATCCGCTCCTTTGAGCCGTATGATTAAAGAAATTAGCGGAAAAGATAAACAACCTAATTCTATTTTGTTTGATGGAGTAAGAGCGGAAGAAAGCAATAATAGGGCAAATCGGGCAAGGGTAGGCAAAAATGTAAAACATAATAATATAATTAATGTAAGCCCTATTTTGTATTGGAACGCTACAGAGATTTATTTATATCTGTTTCTACGACAATTGCCCATAAATCAAGGTTATAGAAATGGTTTGAGTAGAGTTGGTTGTGTTATATGTCCTTATTCTTCTAATTGGAGTGAAGATTTATGTGGTAAATTATATCCTAATATAGCAAATCCATTTATAGAAAAAATTAGAGAAACTTTAATTAGAGCAGAAATAAGTGGTATAAATAATTATGTAAAATTAGGAAAATGGAAAATGCGAGATAGAGTAGATGAGATTAAGGAGTGTTTGCAGAGGTTAACAAGCCTTGTTT